>NZ_BCRK01000195.1 GCF_001552555.1 Nocardiopsis trehalosi NBRC 14201
GGCCGGTCGCGCGGAACGGCTCTCCGGCCCGCGAGGGCGGCCGTCCACGCCGGCCGGCGGTCGGGGCGGCGGGTGTCCGCCGCCGCCCCAGGGTCGCGTCCGCAAGGGGAGGCGGGCGCGCCCTCCACACTCCCGGCCGGGCGGTCAGGCGGGCTGCGGAACGGCGGCGAGCGACCGCAGCCGGGCCTCCGACACCGACCCCGGCTCCGGGGTGTAGACCAGGAGCATCTGGTCGGGGTCGGCGGGCAGCGGGAGCTTCTCGAAGTACAGCGCCAGCTCGCCCGCCTCGGGGTGGCGGAACCGGTGCACCCCGTGCGCCTCCTCGCGGACGAGCCGGGCCTCCCACAGTTCGCGGAAGCGCGGGCTGCGCCGCTGCAGCTCTTGGACCACGGCGCACAGCCGGGGCTCGTCGGGCGCGCGCCCGGTGTCGGCGCGCAGCCGGGCGGCGACCTCGCGCCGGAGGTCGTCGACGTCGGCGTGCAGCTCGGCGGCGCGCGGATCGAGGAACAGCAGCCGGGCGAAGTTGCGGTCGGGTTCGGGGAGGTCGGCCAGGAACGGCCAGAGCCGGCCCGCGAGCGGGTTCCACGCCAGCACGTCCAGGCCGCGGCCGAGGACGGCGGCGGGGACCGCGGGCATGGCGTCGAGCAGCAGGCGGACCTCGCGGCGGACGGTCTGCCGCGGCACGGCGGGCGGGTCGCACACCCCCTCGGCGCCGTTGCGGCGGCCCGGCCCGGCGGCGCTGCCGGCCAGGTTGAGCAGGTAGGCGCGCTCGTCGCCGGACAGCCGAAGGGCGTCGGCGAGGGCGGTGAGCACCTCGGTGGACACCGCCCCGCTGCGGCCCTGCTCGATGCGCGTGTAGTAGTCGACGCTGACCCCGGCGAGCATCGCGACCTCCTCGCGGCGCAGGCCGCTGACGCGCCGCCGGTTGACGCCGTCGGGCAGCCCGACCTCCGCCGGGGTGAGGGCGGCCCGCCGCGCCTTGAGGAAAAGTCCGAGTTCCGCCTCCGCGTGCACCATGTTCTGAATGTACCGATCCTGGCCCTGGCAGACCCAGGTTGGCGCGGATCTGGTCCACTCCCCCCGCGAGGACGAGAGTCGTCTCCGAACGGACCACTCCGGCCAGAACACCAGGGAGACGACCATGGAGCGACGCGTTCTCGGCGGCACCGGCATCTCGGTCAGCGCCTTCACCCTCGGCACGATGATGCTGGGCGACTGGGGCAACGGCGACCGCGACGACGCGGTGCGCATGGTGCACACCGCGCTCGACGCGGGGATCAACTTCGTGGACACCGCCGACATGTACTCGGCGGGCGGCTCCGAGGAGATCGTCGGCGCGGCGCTGAAGGGCCGGCGCGACGACGTCGTCCTCGCCACCAAGTTCCACAACCCGATGGGCCCCGACGCCAACCACCGGGGCAACTCGCGCCGCTGGATCGTGCGCGCGGTCGAGGACAGCCTGCGCCGGCTCGACACCGACTGGATCGACCTCTACCAGGTGCACCGGCCCGACCCGGACACCGACATCGACGAGACCCTATCGGCGCTCTCCGACCTGGTGCGGTCGGGCAAGGTGCGGGCGGTCGGCACGTCCGCGTTCCCCGCCGAGCAGCTGGTGGAGGCGCAGTGGACGGCGGAGCGGCGCGGCCACGTGCGGCCGCGCACCGAGCAGCCGCCGTACTCCATCCTGGCGCGCGGCATCGAGGCGGACGTGCTGCCCACCGCCCAGCGGTACGGGATGGGCGTGCTGACGTGGAGCCCGCTGAGCGCGGGCTGGCTGTCCGGCCGCTACGGCGGCCCCGACGGCGCCCGTCCGACCGAGGCGCACCGCAGCGCCATGCTGGGGTCGATGTACGACCCGGCCCTGCCCGGCAACGCCGCCAAGCTGGCGGCGGTGACGGAGCTGAAGGCACTGGCGGCCGAGGTCGGCGTGCCGCTGCCGCACCTGGCGACCGCGTTCGTGCTGGCCCACCCGGCGGTGACGTCGGTGATCATCGGGCCGCGCACGGCCGACCAGCTCGCCGGGCTGCTGGCGGGCGCCGACCTGCGGCTGGACGGCGACGTCCTCGACCGCATCGACGCGATCGTGCCGCCCGGCACGAACGTCAACGAGGACGAGACGTTCTACCGTGCGCCCGAGCTGTCCGACGCGCGGCTGCGCCGCCGGTGAGGGGCGGCCCGGCGGGTCACAGCCGGGCGGCCAGCTCGAGGAGGGCGTCGGCGGCCGCGCCGCCGGGGCGGTCGGCGACCGGCCAGCCCCGCAGCCGGGCGAGGCCGGCGCAGCGGGCGTAGCGGTCGTCGGTGAGCAGGTAGCCGCAGGGGGCGTCGGGCCAGTCGGCGACGGCGGGCAGCGGTTCGGCGGCGTAGCCGGGGGGCGCCTCGCCCACCTCGGCGGCCGGGCCCTGGGCGGCCGGGAGGTCGGCGCGGGTGGGCGTGCCGGGCTGCGGCAGCAGCGCGTCGTGCAGCAGGTAGCCGGCGAGCGGGCGGTGGGCGGCGCGCTGCGCGGCGCCCACGGCCGGCAGCAGCGGGCCGGCGCCGTGGGCGGCCACGAGCAGCACCGGGGTGGCGGACCCGGCGTGCCGGGCGACCTCCAGGCAGGCGCGCGCCACGTACCCGGCCGCGTAGGGCGGGCGGTCGGCGGCGGCGCGCAGGGCGGCGGCGCGGGCGCCGCGCGCGGTCAGCTCGGCGGCGAGGGCGTCGCCCGCGCCGGCGGGGGCGAGCGGGTCGGGCAGCAGCGCCAGGAGGGGCGCCGTCACTCGGCGGGCCGGGTCTCGTCGACGAGCCAGCCCAGGTAGTCGGGGTCGCCGCCGGTGACGGGCACCGCGATGATCTCGGGCACGTCGTAGGGGTGGGCGGCGCGCAGGTGGGCGACGAGGGCGTCGAGCCGGTCGGCGGCGGTCTTCAGGACGAGGGTCCACTCCTCGTCGGCCCGGACCTCGTCGCGCCACCGGTAGTGGCTGGTGATGGGCCCGCCCACCTGGGCGCAGGCGGCCAGGCGGGCGGCGACGGCCGACCGGGCGAGGGTATGGGCGGTCGCGCGGTCGCCGGTGGTGGTCTCGACCCGGACGTGCGCCGGGGCGTCTGCGGCCATGCCCGCTCCTTCGGCTGCTCAGGACCGCTCGCGGCTGATCGCGGGAGTGAGCCGGGGGTTCTAGGCTCGGGGATCATGAGCGACCGCGAGGATCTCCTTCGACACATCAACGATAAGGCCGTGGTGCACGGGCGGGTGACCCTGTCGTCGGGCCGGGAGGCCGACTACTACGTGGACCTGCGCCGGGTGACCCTGGACGGGGCGGCGGCCCCGCTGGTCGGCCGGGTGCTACTGGACGCCACCTCCGACCTCGACTACGAGGCGGTGGGCGGGCTGACGCTGGGCGCCGACCCGGTCGCGGCGGCGATGCTGCACGCGGCGGCTGCGCGGGGGCGGCGGCTGGACGCGTTCGTGGTGCGCAAGGAGGGCAAGGCGCACGGGCTGCAGCGGCGGATCGAGGGCCCCGACGTGGCGGGCCGCCGGGTGCTTGCGGTGGAGGACACCTCCACCACGGGCGGTTCGGCGCTGACGGCGGTCGAGGCGCTGCGCGATGCGGGGGCCGAGGTGGTGGGCGTCGCGGTGATCGTGGACCGCGGGGCGCGCGGGCGGGTGGCCGCCGAGGGCCTGGTCTACCGGGCGGCGTTCGAGGCGGCCGACCTGGCGGTGTGATCCCGCCGGGTGCCCCCGGTGCGGGACGGGCCGGGGGCGCGGCCGGGCGGGGCCGCGCGGGTCAGGCGCCGCGGGTCAGGCGGGGTCGCGCGGCTCGACGCTGAAGCTGTAGCCGGGCTCCTTGCCGGAGATGTCCTGGAGTTCGCCGTAGACGTAGACCTCGACGGCGGCCGGGTCGCCGATGGTGACGTCCAACTCGGGCTGGTCGAAGTCGGCGTGCTCGCCGCGGCGCATGGTGGTGTCGGTGACGACCTCGCCCCCGGGCACGCGGACCAGCACGTCGCTGCTGCCGCCGGTGACCCGGATGTGCAGGGTGCCCATCTCGGTGGCGTCGGAGCGCGCGTCGGCGGCCGTGCCGGCGGCGTCGGGTGCTCCGGCGGCGGTGTTCCCCGGCAGCGACCGGTACAGGAAGTACCCGCCCAAGGCGACCAGGGTGATGAGCAGCACGACCGCGCCGACGATGGCCAGCACCTGGCCTATGCCCCGCGGATCATTGCGATGTCGTCCCACGCTGCTGAATGTAGCGTGTATCACCCGGGACATTCGACGGTGCAGGGGTCACAGACGCGAATCAACCGGGACGTGCCCGACTATCGCGGTGGATATCAACGCGTGTCGCGCCAGGGCGGTCAGGGCCGCCATCGGCGGATTCACCGCCGGACGCGCGCGTCGCGGGGTTCTGGTCTAGACCTTTCGTTCGGTCGCGGACTTCGCGATACTTGTTCGCGGAAACCCGACGGGAAACGGGTACCGGGAGGGACACGGCGCCGCGGACCGCGGGCGCCGGGACACCCGCCACTCCACGCTGAACCAGGGAGACAACCACCATGCCTATCGCCACCCCAGAGGTCTACACGGAGATGCTGGGCCGCGCGAAGTCGCAGGGCTTCGCCTACCCCGCCATCAACGTGACCTCCAGCCAGACCCTCCACGCCGCGCTGCGCGGCTTCGCGGAGGCCGAGAGCGACGGCATCGTCCAGATCTCCACCGGCGGCGCGGAGTTCCTGTCCGGCGCGACCGTCAAGGACATGGTCACCGGCTCGGTGGCCTTCGCCGAGTTCGCGCGCGTCGTCGCCGCCAAGTACCCGGTGAACGTCGCCCTGCACACCGACCACTGCCCCGAGAACAAGCTCGACGGCTTCGTCCGCCCGCTGCTGGAGATCTCCAAGGAGCGCGTGGCCAAGGGCCAGGAGCCGCTGTTCCAGTCGCACATGTGGGACGGCTCCGCCGTGGAGCTGGAGGACAACCTGCGCATCGCCGAGGAGCTGCTGGCCGCGTCCAAGGCCGCCCGCACGATCCTGGAGATCGAGGTCGGCGTGGTCGGCGGCGAGGAGGACGGCATCGTCGGCGAGATCAACGAGAAGCTCTACACCACGCCCGGCGACGCCCTGCGCACCGCCGAGGTCCTCGGCCTGGGCGACAAGGGCTACTACATGACCGCCCTGACCTTCGGCAACGTGCACGGCGTCTACAAGCCGGGCCACGTGAAGCTCCGCCCGGAGGTGCTGAAAGAGGCGCAGGAGGCGGTCGGCGCCAAGTACGGTAGGACCAGCCCGTTCGACTTCGTGTTCCACGGCGGCTCCGGCTCGTCGCTGGAGGAGATCCACGCGGCGATCGGGTACGGCGTCGTGAAGATGAACATCGACACCGACACCCAGTACGCCTACACCCGTCCGGTCGTCGACCACGTCCTCAAGAACTACGATGGCGTGCTCAAGATCGACGGGGAGGTCGGCGACAAGAAGGCGTACGACCCGCGCGCCTACGGCAAGGCCGCCGAGGCCGGCATGGCCGCGCGCGTCGTCGAGGCCGCTCGGCACCTGAAGTCCGCGGGCAACCGCATGAAGTAGGCGCCCGCCGCCGACCGGCCCCCGGCTCCGCGGAGCCGGGGGCCTGCGCGTGCCCGGCCGCCCCATCCTTGGGCGGACGCGGTGGCCGGGCACGCCCACCCGCGCTGGCAGGATGGGGACATGGACCAGCACCGCAACCTGCTCGGCGAGCCGCCGGCAACGCGCCTGCCCGAGAACGACGAAGCCCGCGACGCCCTCGCCGGCGGCGCCGACCCCGCCGAGGTCGCCGCCCGGTTCCCCGCCTACTCCGCCGCGTGGGCGCTGCTCGCCGAGCGCGCCTTCGCCGGCGGCGACCCGGTCGCCACCTACGCCTACGCCCGCACCGGCTACCACCGCGGGCTCGACCAGCTCCGCCGCTCCGGCTGGAAGGGCCACGGCCCGATCCCGTGGGAGCACGAGGCCAACCGCGGCTTCCTGCGCGCCCTGCACATGCTCGCCACCGCGGCGGGCGCCATCGGCGAGGCCGACGAGGCCGACCGCTGCGCCACCTTCCTGCGCGACAGCTCCGCCACCGCCGCCGCCGAACTCCAGGGCTGAGCACCGCCCCCACCAGCGGCGCGCCCCCGGTGCGGACGGCTCCCGCCGCCCGCACCGGGGCCGTGACCGCCCGGGGGCCGTCGTGTACGCTCTACACGCAAGGGCCCCTGTCGCTTTCTTGCGCCAGGGGTTCGGCCATGTGCGGGGACGACCGCGCGGGGCCGTCCTTCCGTCCGAGCGAACGAAGAAGAGGTAGACGCGGATGCCGGCGATCACGCTCGTTGGGGCCCAGTGGGGGGACGAGGGCAAGGGGAAGGCCACCGACCTCGTCGGGAACCGCGTCGACTACGTGGTGCGCTACCAGGGCGGCAACAACGCCGGGCACACCGTGGTGATCGGCGACCAGAAGTACGCGCTGCACCTGCTGCCGTCGGGCATCCTCTCGCCCGACGTGGTCCCCGTGATCGCCAACGGCGTCGTGATCGACCCGGGCGTGCTGTTCGAGGAGCTGCGCGGCCTCCAGGAGCGCGGCGTCGACACCGAGCGCCTGCTCATCTCCGCCAACGCGCACCTGATCATGCCCTACCACCGGGCGCTCGACAAGGTCAGCGAGCGGTTCCTCGGCAAGGGCCGCATCGGCACCACCGGGCGCGGCATCGGCCCCACCTACGCCGACAAGATCTCCCGCGCCGGCGTCCGCGTGCAGGACATGTTCGACCCCAAGATCCTGCGGCAGAAGATCGAGCTGGCGCTGCACGACAAGAACCAGGTCCTCACCAAGGTCTACAACCGGCGCGGCCTGGAGCTGGAGCAGATCTACGACGAGTACCTGGGCTACGCCGAGCTGATCCGCCCGCACGTCGCCGACACCTCGCTGGTGCTCAACAAGGCGCTGGACGAGGGCAAGACCGTCTACCTGGAGGGGTCGCAGGGCACCCTCCTCGACATCGACCACGGCACCTACCCGTTCGTCACGTCCTCCTCGCCCACCTCGGGCGGCGCGTGCGCGGGCGCCGGGATCGGCCCCACCCGCATCACCAAGGTCGTCGGCATCCTCAAGGCCTACACCACCCGGGTGGGCTCGGGCCCGTTCCCCACCGAGCTGCTGGACGAGCAGGGCGAGTGGCTGCGCCGGCAGGGCGGTGAGTACGGCGTCACCACCGGGCGCAACCGCCGCTGCGGCTGGTTCGACGCCCCCATCGCCCGCTACGCCACGCGGGTCAACGGCATCACCGACTTCTTCCTGACCAAGCTCGACGTGCTCACCGGACTCGACCGCATCCCGGTGTGCGTGGGCTACGAGGTCAACGGGGTCCGCCACGACGAGATCCCCATGACGCAGACCGACTTCCACCACGCGGTGCCCGTGTACGAGCACTTCGACGGGTGGAAGGAGGACATCACGCACGTCCGGTCCTTCGACGAACTCCCCAAGAACGCGCAGGCCTACGTGCGTACCCTGGAGGAGATGTCCGGGGCCCCGATCTCCGCCATCGGCGTCGGCCCGGGCCGCGACCAGACCCTCGAACTCCGCTCCCTCGTCTGACCGGCCGAGTCCCACCCCCACAACACCAAAGGGTCCGTGAAGTGAAAGCCCTTGTCCTCGGCGGCGGTGGCCGCGAGCACGCCCTCGTCCGCGCGCTGTCCCTCGATCCCGGGGTCACCGACCTGCACTGCGCGCCGGGCAACCCGGGCACCTCCGACCTCGCCGACAACCACGTGCTCAACGTGCTCGACGGCCTGGCCGTCACCCAGCTCGCCGCGCGGATCGGCGCCGAGCTGGTCGTGGTCGGCCCCGAGGCCCCGCTGGTGGCCGGGGTGGCCGACGCGCTGCGCGAGCGCGGCATCCCGGTCTTCGGCCCCGACAAGGAGGCCGCCCGGCTGGAGGGCTCCAAGGCGTTCGCCAAGGAGGTCATGGAGGCCGCCGGGGTGCCCACCGCGCGGGCGCGCGTCTGCCGGACCCCCGCCCAGGCGGCCGAGGCCCTCGACGCGTTCGGCCCGCCCTACGTCGTGAAGGACGACGGCCTGGCCGCCGGCAAGGGCGTCGTCGTCACCACCGACCGCGCGGCCGCCGAGGAGCACGCCCGTGCGTGCGGCCGGGTCGTCATCGAGGAGTACCTCGACGGCCCCGAGGTGTCGCTGTTCGTGCTGACCGACGGCGTCCACTCGGTGCCGCTGCTGCCCGCCCAGGACTTCAAGCGGGCCCGCGACGGCGACGAGGGCCCCAACACCGGCGGCATGGGCGCCTACGCCCCGCTGCCGTGGGCCCCGCCCGGCCTGACCGACGAGGTCATGGCCTCCGTCGTCGACCCCACCATCGCCGAGATGGCCCGGCGCGGCCGGCGCTACCAGGGCCTGCTCTACGTCGGCCTGGCGCTGACCGAGCGGGGGCCGCGCGTGGTCGAGTTCAACGCCCGCTTCGGCGACCCCGAGACCCAGGTGGTGCTCGACCGGCTGGCCACGCCCATCGGCGCCCTGCTCCAGGCCACCGACACCGGCGGGCTGGGCGGGGCCGGCGCCCTGGAGTGGCGGCCGGGCGCGGCCGTCACCGTCGTGGTCGCCGCCGAGAACTACCCGGGCGACCCCGTCAAGGGCGACGTGGTCTCGGGGCTCGACCGGGTCGCCGCCATGGACGGCGCCTACGTGCTGCACGCCGGCACCGCCTGGAGCGGGGCGCGCGACGTCGTCTCCGCCGGGGGCCGGGTGCTCAGCGTGGTCGGCACCGGCGACACCCTGGAGCGCGCCCGCGAGCGCGCCTACGAGGCCGTGGGCCGCATCGAGCTGCGCGGCGCGTTCCACCGCACCGACATCGCCGCGGCGGCCGCCGCGGGCGCCTGACCCGCGCGGCGGGGGCCCGCCCCGGCCCCCGCCGCCCGCGGCTACAGTCGTGGCCATGACCGACGTCTCCTGGAAGGCACGGGAGCTGACGGTCGGCGAACTCGCCGACCGCAGCGGCGTGGCCCCCTCCGCGCTCCGCTACTACGAGCGCGAGGGCCTGATCGCCAGCCGCCGCACGGCCGGCAACCAGCGCCGCTACCCCCGCGACACCCTGCGCCGGGTCGCGTTCATCCGCGTCTCCCAGCGGGTGGGCGTCCCGCTGTCCACCATCCGCGCCGTCCTCGGCCTGCTGCCCGACGGCCGCACCCCCACCCGCGCCGACTGGGAGCGCGCCTCCCCATGCTGGCGGGACGACCTCGACGCGCGCATCCGCGAACTCGAAGGGCTGCGCGACCGCCTCAGCGACTGCATCGGTTGCGGCTGTCTGTCGCTGGACTCCTGCGCGCTGGCCAACCCCCGCGACGTCCTCGGCGCCGAGGGCGCCGGACCCCGGCGGCTGACGGCCCGCTGACCGCGCTCGGCGCCCCGCCCGGGCCACCGGCCGCGCCGCCGCTCGCGGCACCTGCGAAAATGGTCGGGTGATCGAGCGCTACACCCTCCCCGACATGGGCCGCGTCTTCAGCGACGCCCACAAGTACGAGCTCTGGTGCCGGGTCGAGACCCTGGTCCTGGAAGCCCACGCCGCCGCGGGCACCGTCCCGGCCGACGCGGTCGACCCGGTGCGCGCGGCACCGCCGCCCACCCCGGAGCGGGTCGCCGAGATCGAGGCGGTCACCCAGCACGACGTGATCGCGTTCCTCACGGCCTGGGCCGACAACACCGAGCCGCGCGAGGCCGCCGCCTGGGTGCACTTCGGCATGACCTCCTCCGACCTGCTCGACACCGCGCTGGCCGCCCAGCTCGTCGAGGCCACCGACATCCTGCTCGCCAAGGCCGACACCCTCGTCGCCGCGCTGCGCGACCACGCCCTGGAGCACCGGGCCACGCTGCGCGTGGGCCGCACCCACGGCATCCACGGCGAGCCCGACGTGTGGGGGCACCGCGTCGCCGACTTCGCGTTCGGCATGGCCCGCTCGCGCGACCGGCTGCGCCGCGCCCGCGAGGCGGTCGGCGTCATGGCGATCTCCGGCCCGGTCGGCACCTACTCCAACATCGACCCCGCCATCGAGGCCCGCGTCGCCGAGGAGCTGGGGCTGCGCCCCGCCGACGTGTCCACCCAGGTGGTGCTGCGCGACGGCATCTCCGAGTGGGTGTCGGCGCTGGCCATCATGGCCACCGTGTGCGAGGCCGTCGCCCTGGAGGTGCGGCACGGGCAGCGCACCGAGGTGCGCGAGCTGTGGGAGCCGTTCGGCAAGGGGCAGAAGGGCTCCAGCGCCATGCCCCACAAGAAGAACCCGATCATGTCCGAGCGCATCTGCGGCATGGCGCGCAACGTGCGCGCGCAGATCGTCCCGGTCATGGAGGGCATCCCGCTGTGGCACGAGCGCGACATCTCGCACTCCTCCACCGAGCGCATCTCGCTGCCGGACGCCGCCATCGCCACCGACTACCTGCTGCACCTCACGACGCGGCTGGTCACCGGGCTGGTCGTCGACGCCGACCGGATGCGGACCAACCTGGAGTCCACGCAGGGGCTCATCTACTCCTCCACGGTCGTCTCCGAACTCATTGAAACCGGCGCCTCCCGCGAGGACGTCTACGCTCTCGTGCAGACCGCCGCCATGCGCACCTGGGAGACCGGCACCCCGTTCCGGGAGACCCTGCGCGCGGAGGCGGCCGGGCGCGGCGTGGCACTGGACGAGGCCCGGCTGGACGCGGTCTGCCGGCCGGAGCGGTTCGTGCGGCGCCTCGGCGGCGTGTTCGCCCGGTTGGAGAAGCTGACGTAGCACTGCGGAGAGGGGACCCCGTGAGAACCGACCAGTACACCGATGTGGTGCGCCGCCGGCTGTACGCGACCCGGTCGCGGGTCCTGGAGGACCAGCGCGTCGGGCCCGGCTCGGCCATGGTCGGTGTCCGCTCCGAGACCGTCGCGCTGACGCCCATGGACATCTACGTCGTGGTCACCCAGGTCGACACCGCCACCGGCCCCATGGTGCGCGACTTCTGCGCGCACGCCGACGCCTACGCCAAGCGCATGGCCGGGGGGACGGTGGGCTGGGTGACCGCGGCGTCCACGATCGCCGCCGTGGTCGCCAACCGGTCCGACCACGAGGCGCAGGTGTTCGCCGGCCAGCAGACCCAGGTGGGGTTCGGCACCACGCTGCGGCCCGTCCTGGTCGACCTGTCGACCGGCAACGTGGTCTGCTGGCTCGGCGACCGCATCGTGGGGGCCCTCGTCATGAGCAGCGTCAACACCAACGTGCGCCGGCACTTCCCGCTCCCGGCCGAGGCGAGCGCCGAACTCGCCGGGCCGCCGGCCGCCGGCCCGCAGCACCCCGGTGCCCACCCCGGCCCGCACCCCGGCCCGCAGGGGCCGCCCCCGCCCGCGCCGCACGGCGCGGCGGGGCCGCCGCCGGCGGGCGGC
>NZ_BCRK01000196.1 GCF_001552555.1 Nocardiopsis trehalosi NBRC 14201
TCGGCGAGTACGGCGCGCAGGCCGAGGACCAGTTCACCGCCGCCCAGGAGACCGCGGGCGGCTACGCCGACGCCGCCGGCGAGGTGGCGCAGGACCCCGGCGCCGCGGCCACCGAGCACGTCCAGGACCGGTTCAACGGCCAGAACTGAGCCGTGCGGGGCCGGGGTTCCGGCCCCGGCCCGCAACGGGAACGGCCGCCACCCCCACAGGGGCGGCGGCCGTTCGCCGTCGTCGGGTGTCCGGTCAGCCGACCGGCTCGGCCCGCAGGTCCTTGCGCAGCTCCTTGGGCAGCGAGAACGTCAGGCTCTCCTGCGCGGTCTCGATCCCCTCGACGGAGTCGTAGCCGTACCCGGCCAGCCGCTCCAGCAGGTCGCGCACCAGGATGTCGGGCACCGACGCCCCGCTGGTGACGCCGACCGTGGTGACGCCCTCCAGCCACTCCTCGCGCATCAGCGACGCGTTGTCGATCAGGTGCGCGGCGTCGGCGCCGGCCTCCAGGGCGACCTCGACCAGCCGCACCGAGTTGGAGGAGTTGTCCGACCCCACCACGATGACCAGCTCGCACTCGGGCGCCATGGCCTTCACGGCGTCCTGCCGGTTGGACGTGGCGTAGCAGATGTCGTCGCTGGGCGGGTCGAGCAGGTTCGGGAACCGGCGGCGCAGCGCGTCGACGGTCGCGTTGGTCTCGTCCACCGAAAGGGTGGTCTGCGACAGCCACGACACGTTGTCGGGGTCGCGCACCTGGACCTTGTCGACCTCGTCGGGGCCGTCCACGATCTGGATGTGGTCGGGGGCCTCGCCGCTGGTGCCCTCGACCTCCTCGTGGCCGGTGTGGCCGATCAGGATGATGTCGCGGTCCTCGGCGGCGAAGCGCTTGGCCTCCTTGTGGACCTTGGTGACCAGCGGGCACGTGGCGTCGATCGTCTTGAGCCGGCGGCGCGCGGCCTCCTCGTGCACCACGGGCGAGACGCCGTGGGCGGAGAACACCACGATGGCGCCCTCGGGCACCTCGTCGGTCTCCTCCACGAACACGGCGCCGCGCCGCTCCAGCGTGCTCACGACATGGGTGTTGTGCACGATCTGCTTGCGGACGTAGATGGGGGCGCCGTACTGCTCCAGGGCCTTCTCGACCGTGACGACGGCGCGGTCCACCCCGGCGCAGTAGCCCCGGGGCTTGGCGAGCAGGACACGGCGGCGATTCGTCGCAGTCATGCCCCCATCCTACGGGCGCCCCGCCACCCAGGGCCCCCGCTGTGACCGGACCCACCGCCGGGGCCCGCGCCACCGGGCGGGTGCCGTTCGATGACCGGGGGATAACGGTCCGTGCACTATTCCGTCGCGGCGCGGCGAAAGCATTCACATTCAACGCACTTCAGACGACCCTTACTCCCCTATTCTGGTTGACCAGCGCAGCGGGGAACCGTCGCGGCGGTCCGCACGGGGGCGGTTCCTGGTCCGATCCCGGGGAGCGCGCCGCCACCCCACACCTTTGCCGAGCATCAGGAGCCCCCAGTCCCATGTCGAACCCGTCCATCGCCAGCAAGCTGATGTCCAAGGTCAAGGGCATTTTCGGGTCGAAGGACCGCGCCGCCTCGACGGCCGGCGCCGCCGGGCCCGACACCCCCGCGCAGGAGCGGCCGGAGCGGACCGCGGCCTCCGCCGCGCGGGAGACCGCCAAGCCGGAGGCCGCGAAGCCGGAGGCGGAGCGGGAGAAGACCGAGACCGCGTCCGCGCCGGAGACCGCGAAGCCCGAGGCCGCGCCCGGCGGCGACGCCCCCGGCACCGCGCCCGCCCCCGAGGGCGCCACCCCCACCATCGAGCCCGGCGCCGACGCCACCCAGGCCGCCCCCGCGCCCGCCGCTGAGGCCGGCCCCGGCGGCGCCCCCGCCCAGGAGCGCGTCGAGGAGCAGACCGCCGGCACGGCCTCCGCCTCCGCCACCGGCCCCGACGCCAAGGCGGGCGCCACCCCCGAGGAGCCCAAGGCCGACGAGCCCGCGCTCGTCGCCCCGGGCGAGGAGGCCGCCGTCGCCGAGGAGCTGGCCGCCGCCGAGGCCACCACCCAGGTCGCCAGCGACGAGGTCCTGGAGAAGGTGCGCCGCGGCAACGCGCCCGCCGCCGACGACCTGGCCGTGCCCGGCTACGACGACCTCACCCTGCCCTCCATCCGCGCCCGGCTGCGCAAGCTCACCCTGGAGCAGGTGCGCGACCTGCGCGCCTACGAGGTCGCGCACGCCGAGCGCCCCGAGTTCATCCGCATGTACGACAACCGCATCGCCAAGCTCACGGCCGAGGGCGCCGCCGAGTAGGCGGCGGAAAGGGGCGGCCGTGCGCACGGCACTGGTCCTGGGCGGCGGCGGCATCACCGGCATCGCCTGGGAGCTCGGCCTGCTCGCCGGGCTGCGCGGCGCCGGGCTCGACCTCACCGGCGCCGACCTGGTCGTGGGCACCTCCGCCGGGTCGGTGGTCGGCGCCCAGGCCACCTCCGGCGCCGACCTCGACGACCTCTACGCGCGCCAGCTCCGCCCACCGCGCGGCGAGGCCGCCGCCCGCATGCCCCGCACCGCCCTCGCCCGGTGGGCGTGGGCGTTCGTGCGCGAACGCGACCCGGACCGCGCCCGCGCCCGGATCGGCCGCATGGCGCACCGCCGCTCCACCTCCTCGCCGGCCGAACGGCGCCGGGTGATCTCCGCCCGGCTGCCCACCCGCGACTGGCCGGACGGCACCGACCTGCGCGTCGTCGCCGTCGACGCCCGCACCGGCCGCCGCGCCGTCCTGGACCGCGACAGCGGGGTGCCGCTGCTCGACGCGGTCATGGCCAGCTGCGCCGTCCCCGGGGTGTGGCCGCCGGTGCCGCTGCGCGGCCGGCCGCACGTCGACGGCGGTGTGTACTCCGCCACCGGCGCCGACCTCGCCGCCGGGTGCGACCGCGTGGCCGTCCTCGCCCCCATCGCCCGCGGCCTCGGCCCCGTCCGCTCCCCGGCCGCCGAACTCGCCGGACTGCCCGGCGCGCCGCGGACCGCCCTGGTCGTCCCGGACGCCGCCGCGCGGGCCGCCATCGGCGGCAACGTCCTCGACCCGGCCCGGCGCGCCGCGGCGGCCCGCGCCGGCCGCGCCCAGGCCGAGCGGGCCGCCGACCGCGTGGCCGCCGCCTGGACCGCCGCGGGGTGACGCGGCGCCCGCCCGCGTCCCCGGAATGACCCCGGCCTCCTCTACGCTCGGGGCCATGGGTATGGAGAGCACCGCCGAGGCGCCGCAGCCGGTCCGCGTCGTGCTGCAGGCGGTCGGCGGGTGGATCGGCCGCCTCGGCCGCATCTGGGTCGAGGGCCAGATCGCCGAGTTGAACCGGCGCGGCCAGACGGCGTTCCTGACCCTGCGCGACCCCGTCGCCAACGTGTCGGTGCGGGTGGTCTGCCCGGTGCGGGTCCTGGAGGCCGCGGCCCCCGCCCCCGAGCAGGGGGCGCGCGTGGTCGTGCACGCCAAACCCGACTTCTACGTCGCCCGGGGGACGTTCTCGCTGCTCGCCCTGGAGGTCCGGCACGTGGGCCTGGGCGAGCTGCTGGCCCGCCTGGAGCGGCTGCGGTCCGTGCTCGCGGCCGAGGGGCTGTTCGCCGACTCCCGCAAGCGCCGACCCCCGTTCCTGCCGGGCACGGTCGGCCTCATCTGCGGGCGCGGTTCGGCGGCCGAGCGCGACGTCCTGGAGAACGGGCGGCGGCGCTGGCCGGCCGTCCGCTTCGAGGTGCGCGAGGTCGCGGTGCAGGGCGACCGCGCGGTGGGCGAGGTCGTCAACGCGCTCAAGGAGCTCGACGGCCTGCCCGGGGTGGACGTCATCGTGATCGCGCGCGGCGGCGGGTCGCTGGAGGACCTGCTGCCGTTCTCCGACGAGGCGCTGGTGCGCGCGGTCGCCGCCACGCGCACCCCCGTGGTCAGCGCCATCGGCCACGAGCAGGACACCCCGCTGCTCGACCTGGTGGCCGACGTCCGGGCGTCCACGCCCACCGACGCCGCCAAGAAGGTCGTGCCCGACGTGGGGGAGCAGCTCCGCCACGTCCGCCAGCTCCGCGACCGGGGCCGCCGCGTCCTGCAGGGCGGTATCGCCCGTGAGCAGGCGTGGCTGGCCGGCATGCGGTCGCGGCCGGTCCTCGCCAGCCCGCTGCGCGAGATCGACCGGATCACCGAGCAGATCGAGGGGCTGCGCGACCGCGCCCGCCGCTGCGTCACCGCGTCGCTGGACCGGGCCGGCGACGGGCTGGCGCACACCCGCGCCCGGCTGCACGCCCTGTCGCCCGCCACCACGCTCGCCCGCGGCTACGCAGTCGTGCAGCGGGCCGACGGCGCCGTGGTGCGCGCGGCCGCCGAGGTCGCGCCGGGCGAGGAGCTGCGGCTGCGCTTCGCCGAGGACAGCCTGACCGCCACCGCCGGGGGGACCGGCGGCGAGGACACCGACGACTGAGGGGGAGACCGTGGCTACCGATACCACCACCGAGGACACCACCGAGGACACCGCCGGGGACACCGGCGAGGGCGGCCCGGCCGCCGAGCCCGCGCTGGGCTACGAGGAGGCGCGCGAGGAGCTCGACTCCGTCGTGCGCCGCCTGGAGTCGGGCGGGTTGACGCTCAAGGAGTCGCTGGCCCTGTGGGAGCGGGGCGAGGAGCTGGCCCGCGTCTGCGAGCAGTGGCTGGAGGGCGCCCGCGCCCGGCTCGCCGCCGCCGTGGAGGACGCCGGGAACGACCCCGACGCCCCGTTCTGACCGGCGGCCCGGCCGGGACCGTCAGCGCGCCGCCCGGGGGTCGCGCGGGGCGCGGCGGGCGCGCCCGTTGACCTCGTCGCTGAAGGCGCGGACGCTGCCCGGCAGCCCGCGGAACACGGCGATCACCAGCACCAGGGCGGTGCCCAGGAACAGCCACGGCGCGGCCTCGGCCAGCCGGGTGGCCATGCCGATCGCGACGCCCCGGGCGAACCCGGCGGAGCCGAGGGTCAGGACGGACTCGGCGGCGAGGGCGGCGGCGAAGTAGGCCAGCGGGGGGCTGACGGTCAGCGACAGCAGGTCGGAGGGGCGCACCAGGAGCGCCGCCGCGACGCACACCGCGACGAACCCGCCGCCGTCGACGGCGGGCAGGCCCAGGGCGTGGGCGGCGAGCGCGGCCGCGAGGCTGCCGGCGACCACGGCGAGGACCCCGCCGCGGCCGGTCAGCCGGAGGCCGCGCCGCCGCGCGGCCGGGGACGCGGCGGGGACCGCCCCGGAGCGCGCGGGGCCCCGCCGGGGCGGGCGCTCCGCGAGGCGCGCCGACTCGTCTGTACCCTCCGCCTTGTGCGTCACCATGGCCGCAGCTCCCTAATATGACTCACGGTATTCAGTGTGTCACTCTCGGTGAAAGTTCCGGCTCTTCCCGGGGTGTCGTGTCGCCGTCGGCCACCGGGTCACCGAAGGCCGGCCCGTACAGTTCGACGCGGGGGTCCACCGCTTCCGCTCCGTCCGATTCATGCCCGTTCTGCGGCGTTTCGCGCATGCCGCCGGCGAGTTCCGGCGCCGCCATCGGCCGCGCCTGCTCGGTCACCCCGGCGGGCCGGTCCAGCTCCCCGTCGACCAGGCCCAGCTCCTCGAACCGGCGGGCCGTCACCAGCACCCGGCTCTCCAGCGACCCCACCGCCTGGTTGTAGGCGGCGACCGTGCGCGACAGCGACCGCCCCAGCCCGTCGACGTGCCCGCCGAGCGTCGCCAACCGGGCGTGCAGCTGCTTGCCCAGCTCGAACACCGCCCGCGCGTTCTCGCTCAGCGCCTCCTGCTGCCAGGCGTACTGGGCGGTGCGCAGCAGCGAGATGAGCGTCGTCGGCGTCGCGATGTGCACCCGGCGCGCCATCGCGTGCTCCAGCAGCGCCGGGTCGGCCTCCAGCGCGGGCGCCAGGAACGCCTCGCCCGGCACGAACAGCACCACGAACTCGGGGGCCGGGCTGAACGCCGCCCAGTAGGACTTGGCGGCGAGCTGGTCGACGTGGGTCCGCAGGTGGCGGGCGTGCGCGCACATCCGGTCGGCGCGGGCGGCGTCGTCCTCGGACTCCGCCGCCTCCAGGTAGGCCGCCAGCGACACCTTGGAGTCGACCACGATGTTCTTGCCGCCGGCCAGCCGCACCACCATGTCGGGGCGCTGCCGGCCGTCGTCGGTGCCGGCCTGCGCCTGCTCGTCGAAGTCGCAGTAGGCGCTCATCCCGGCCAGCTCGGCCACCCGGCGCAGCTGCAGCTCACCCCAGCGGCCGCGGGCCTCCGGCCGGCGCAGCGCGGTGACCAGCGCGCGGGTCTGGTCGCGCAGCCGCTCCGAGCCCTCGCGGACGTACTCGACCTGCTGGGCGAGCTGGGCGTGCGCCGCGCGCCGGCCCGCGTCGACCTCGCGCAGCTGGTCCTGCACCCGGCCCAGGGTCTCGGTCAGCGGGGCGACCAGCCGCTCCACCGCCTGCCGCCGCTCGTCCATGTCGCGGCCCGCCTCCAGGCCCACCGCGCGCAGCCGCCCCTCGGCCAGCTCCATGAAGCGCTGGTTGGTGGCGTCCAGGGCCTGCGCCGACAGCGCGCGGAAGCGGTCGGCGAGCTGCTCCTCGACGTAGGCGGCGCGCTCCTCGGCGGCCCGGGCCTCGGCCCGCGACTCCGCGGTCCGCCCGCGCGCCAGCAGCCAGCCCAAGGCCGTGCCGACCGCGATTCCCACCAGCAGCACCAGGATCACGCTGAGACCGTCCATAGCGGCCCATGCTCTCAACCCCGGGCGCCCCCGGCCCGCGCGCCACGCGCGCGCGGGCGGACATCACCGGACATGTCACCCCGGGGGCGGTGGGCGGCAGGCGTCGATCGCGGCCTGCCAGGCGGCCGCCGCCGCCCACACGGCGGCGGACACCGGGTCGGGGGCGAACAGCCACATCCGGCAGGCGGGGCGGCACCGGCAGCCCGCGATGACCGCCCGCAGCGGGTGCGGCGGCGCCCCGCACAGGTGGTACCAGCAGTAGTCGAGCGGTTCGAGCAGCGCCATCAGCCGCTCCTCGACCCCGCGGTCGGGCGGCACCGCGCACAGCAGCCACGGCCGGAAGCGGCGCAGCACCTCCAGCCCCCCGGCGACCACCTCGGGGACCGCGTCGCCCGTGTCGACCACCGCGGCCGCCGGCACCACCGCGGCCCCCTCGCGCCAGTGCGCCAGGGTGTCGACGCGCACCGGCACCCGGCCCGCGCCCGGCCGGAACCCCGGCGCGAGCGTGTTGGCGGTGTCGGCGACCGGCGACAGGTGCAGCGCCCCGACACCGCTGTGGTTGCTCAGCGCGAGTTCGACCACCCGCACGTCGAGCCCGTTGTCGCGGACGATGCCGCGCGCCGTCGCGGCCACCCGCGGCGCCGGCTCGAACGCGTAGGCGGTACGCCCGGCGCAGGCCGCGGCGACCGCGGACCACACCCCGATGTTGGCCCCGATGTCGAGCACGGCCCCCGGCCGGCCGGCGTCGAGCGCCGCCAGCAGGACCGACAGCGGGCCGCCGCAGTGGCCGGCCAGCCCGTCCGCCTCCAGCCGGCGCGGCACCCGGGCGTCGCCCGGCGCGGAGATCCGCAGCGGCGGGAGGGCGGCGCGGCCGGGCGGCACCGGCAGGGCGAGGTCGAAGCGGCGCACCCGCGGCGGCACCAGGGCGGGGTCGAGGCCGCCCAACCGCAGCGGGAGCCGGATGCGGATCTGCCGCGTGGCGTGGCGGACCGCGGGATGGCGGCGGACGAACGCCCGCACCTGGCCGGGTACCACTGGGCTCCCCCCTGGGGTCGGGCGGGCGGAGGCGCGGCGGCGCGGCCGCCCGGCATGTCGTTCGAACGTACTCCGCCGGAGGCGTTTCCGCAGGCCGTTTCCTCCGAAGATGGCCCCGGACCGCTGAAACGTCCCCGTGCGCCCGGGGCCCCGGCGGGGTCCCGGCACGGCGCCGGAGGGCCGCCGACCGCCTAGACTTCGTCCCTGTGAGCCTGTCCATCGGAATCGTCGGCCTGCCCAACGTCGGCAAGTCCACGCTGTTCAACGCCCTGACCAAGAACGACGCCCTCGCGGCGAACTACCCGTTCGCCACCATCGAGCCCAACGTCGGCGTCGTGGGGGTCCCCGACCCCCGCCTGGAGAAGCTGGCCGAGATCTTCGGGTCCGCCAAGATCATCCCGGCCACCGTCGACTTCGTGGACATCGCCGGGATCGTCCGCGGTGCCTCCGTCGGCGAGGGGCTGGGCAACCAGTTCCTGGCCAACATCCGCGAGAGCGACGCCATCTGCCAGGTCATCCGCGCCTTCGAGGACGCCGACGTCACCCACGTCGACGGCGACGTCGAGCCCTCGCGCGACATCGAGACCATCAACACCGAGCTGATCCTCGCCGACCTGCAGACCCTGGAGAAGGCGCTGCCCAGGCTGGAGAAGGACGCCAAGCGCAACGCCAAGGACCGGCACGCCCAGGAGATCCTGGCCGCCGCCCGGTCCGCGCAGGAGCTGCTCGACGGCGGCACCAGCCTGTCGGCGGGCGCGGCCGCGGCGGGCATCGACCTCGCGCTGGTGCGCGAGCTGAACCTGCTCACCGTCAAGCCCTTCATCTACGTCTTCAACCTCGACACCGACGAGCTCGGCGACGAGGCGCTGCGCGCCAAGCTGTCGGCGCTGGTCGCGCCGGCCGAGGCGATCTTCCTCGACGCCAAGATCGAGGCGGAGCTCGCCGAGCTCGACGACGACGAAGCGGCCGAGCTCTTGGAGTCGATGGGGCAGACCGAATCCGGGCTGGCGCAGCTCGCCCGTGTCGGGTTCGCCACTCTCGGGCTGCAGACCTTCTTAACGGCCGGTCCGAAAGAGGCGCGGGCCTGGACCATTAAGAAGGGGGCGACGGCGCCCGAGGCCGCCGGGACCATCCACACCGACTTCCAGCGGGGCTTCATCAAGGCCGAGGTCGTCTCCTACTCCGACCTGGTCGAAGCCGGTTCCCTCCAGGCCGCCAAGGCCGCCGGGCGCGCCCGCATGGAGGGCAAGGACTACGTGATGGCCGACGGCGACGTCGTGGAGTTCCGCTTCAACGTCTGACCCGCCGGGGACCCCGTCGGGCGGACCGCAAACGCCACACCCGCCTTCCCGAACAGCGCTACCTTCCTTTCCGGTCGGGCCGGATATGGCCCGTTGACCCCGCCGGTTTCTTGGGTTCTGCTTGTATTGCCCTGGTAGGGGTTATTGGTCCCCCATGGACCGGGGTAGAACGTGCGGTCGGGGAGAAAACGCGGACGCCATTGGCGGCCCGGATCCGAACAATGCCTCACCATAGGTATGGGGTAGACATGGCTTCGGGAAAGCGGCCTTCGGGCTGGGACCCGATGGATGGGGAGGCGTGATGGCCCGCAGGTCGACCGCGCGGCGCGGCGGCGCACCCGGCGAGGGTGCCCCTGGCGACGACGCGTACGACACCTTCGACCCCCCCGCCGGCGCCCCCCGCCGCGGCCGCCGGCCGCGCGCCGGGTCAGGCGGGCGCTGGTGGGTGTGGGTCGGCCGGGCCGTGCTCTGGGCGTTCATCCTCGTCGTCATCGTCAACGGCGTCTGGGCGCCGCTGCGCGGCGGCCTCGGCCTCGCCGAGTCGTCCGGCCAGACCGAGGCCCCCGCCGAGGAGCCCGCCTTCCCCGAGACCGCGGCGGCCGCCTTCGCCACCCGCTTCGCCGAGACCTACCTCAACACCTCCGGCACCGAGGGGCAGGAGCGCGCCGACGCCCTCGCCGCCTTCGTGCCCGAGGGGCGCGCCACCGCCTTCAACATCGACGGCGCCCTCACCACCGAGGACGTCCGGGTGGTCGCCACCGACGTGCGCGACGACCACAACGCCGTCGTCACCCTGACCGCGGACGTCAACGGCGAGCCCATGAGCCTCGACGTCCCGGTCTACGCCGCCGACGACACCTCCCTCGTGGTGTCGGGCCCGCCCGCCCTGCTCGCGGCCCCCGACCGGGCCGAACTCCCCGAGGCCGCGTCCGCCGAGACCGACGCCGCCGCCCGCGAGGAGCTCACCCCCCGCCTGGAGGGCTTCTTCGGCGCCTACGCCGAGGACCCCGACTACCTCTCCAGCTTCATCGAGCCCGGTGCCCGCGTGTCGCCGCTTCCGCAGGGCACCCTGGAGTTCGCCGAACTCGACGACGTCACCGTCCCCGCCGCGGCGGCGGGCGAGGGCGACGTCCGCCAGGCCACGGCCACCGTGGTGTGGCGGCTCGCGGGCGGCGACGCCGACGCGCCCGCCGACCTCACCCAGAGCTACCAGATCACCGTCGTCAAGGACGGTGAGAACTGGTATGTGCGCGACATCCAAGGAGCCCCGCAGTCGTTCGGCGAATAGGGTCGGGACGCCGACTGGGACAGCACGCAAGGAGATGACGGATCATGCAGTTCAGATGTGCGGCACGGGAGGACGGCGACTAACATGCTCCCCCTCCTGACCAGCGCCGCGTACGCGGCCGCCGATCTCGCCGGCCCGATCGTCCTGGCGGCCACGGAGGACGCCCCCGACACCTCCGGCCTGGCCGACTTCCTCCGGGGATTCTTCGGGCCGCTCTTCCTGGTGATCGTGTCGGTCGTCGCGATCTTCTTCCTGTTCACGCGTGAGATCACCCGGTTCGCCCAGTTCATCGTCCTGGCGATCTTCATCGGGATCGTGTTCTACGTTCCGGGGATCATCGAGGTCACCGCCGTGGCCATCGCGCGAGCCATGGGCGTGTCGACCGAGTAGGGAGGCCGGGGACGTGGACCTGCCCACGTACACCAACATCTGGCGTATCGAGAAGCGGCTGTACAAGCTCTACGACTTCCGGCTGCCGCAGCCGCTTCCCGTCGTCTCGCTCGGTGTGTACCTGGGCACCTGCGCCGTGTGGTTCGCCCTGATGAACATCATCGGGGTGCCCTGGGTGACCCCGTGGCACGTGGTCTGGCTCGTCCCCCCCTTCGTCATCACGTTCTTCGCGACCCGCCCCGTCATCGAGGGCAAGCGCCTCACCGAGCTGCTCCTGTCGCAGGGGCGCTACCTCACCGAGGCGCGCGTCTACACCCGGCTCGCGCCCGAGCACGAGCCCGCCGAGGTCCGGGTCACGGTCCGCGTCTGGCACCGCGACCCGGCCGCCGGCCCCCTGCCCGCGGTCGCCCGCCGCCCGGCCAAGGGGCGCGGCCGCGCGCAGCGCGCCCGCCGCGCGGCCG
>NZ_BCRK01000197.1 GCF_001552555.1 Nocardiopsis trehalosi NBRC 14201
CGCGCCGTCGCCCACCGCCTCGCGGCGGCGGGCGCCCGCCTGCACCTGGTCGACGTCGACGCCGCCGCCCTGCGCGCGGTCGCCGACGCCACCGGCGGCACCCCGCACACCGCCGATCTCACCGACGCGGCGGCCGTGGCCGGCCTGCCCGAGGGGGTGGATGTGCTGGTCAACAACGCCGGGGTGCAGCACGTCGCCCCGCTGCACGAGTTCCCGCCCGAGGTGTTCCACCGGATGCACGCGCTGATGGTGCACGCCCCGTTCCTGCTCATCCGCCGCTGCCTGCCGCACATGTACGCGGCCGGGTGGGGGCGGGTGGTCAACATCTCGTCGGTGCACGGGCTGCGGGCCAGCGCCTACAAGGCGGCCTACGTCGCGGCCAAGCACGCCCTGGAGGGGCTGAGCAAGGTCGCCGCCGTCGAGGGTGCGCCGCACGGGGTGACGAGCAACTGCGTGTGCCCCGGCTACGTCCGCACGCCGCTGGTGGAGCGGCAGATCGCGGAGCAGGCGCGCCTGCACGGCCTGCCGGAGGAGGAGGTCACCGCCCGCGTCCTGCTGGAGCGCTCGGCCGCCAAGCGGCTGGTCGAACCCGAGGAGGTGGCCGAGACCGCCGCCTGGCTCTGCTCCCCGCACGCCCGCGCCGTCACCGGCGCGAGCCTGACCGTCGACGGCGGGTGGACCGCCACCTGACGGCCGCCCGCCCGCTCCCGGCCCACCCGGCCCCCATCCCGCACACCCCGTACACCCCGTACACCCCGTACACCCCGTACACCCCCCAACGAAACGGTGCCCCCATGTCCCGACCCTCCGCGCCCCCGCCCGCGCGCACCCCGTTCGCCCGGGTCGTCGCGGCGAGCCTCGTCGGCACCACCGTCGAGTGGTACGACTTCTTCCTCTACGGCTCCGCCGCCGCCCTGGTGTTCAACGCCGTCTTCTTCCCCGAGTCCGACCCGCTGACCGGCACCCTGCTCGCGTTCACCACCTACGCCGTGGGGTTCGTGGCGCGCCCGCTCGGCGGGCTGGTGTTCGGCCACTACGGCGACCGCGTCGGCCGCAAGCGGCTGCTGGTGCTGAGCCTGCTGCTGATGGGCGGCGCCACCTTCGCCATCGGCCTGCTGCCCACCCACGCCGCGATCGGCGCCGCGGCCCCGCTGCTGCTGACCCTGCTCCGCGTGGTGCAGGGGTTCGCCCTCGGCGGCGAGTGGGGCGGCGCGGTGCTGCTGGTCTCCGAGCACGGCTCCCCGGCCCACCGGGGGTTCTGGGCGTCGTGGCCGCAGGCGGGCGCGCCCGGCGGCAACCTGCTGGCGACGGCGGTCCTGGCCGTGCTGGCCGCGACGATGTCGGACGCCGCGTTCCTGGCGTGGGGGTGGCGCATCCCCTTCCTGCTCTCCGGGGTCCTGGTGCTGATCGGCCTGTGGGTCCGGCTGGCGGTGTCCGAGTCGGCGGTGTTCCAGGAGGCCGCAGCGCGGTCCGCGGGCAGCGGCCTCGCCGAGCGCGCGCCCGTCCTGGGGGTGGTCCGCCACCACTGGCGCGAGGTGCTGGTGGCCATGGGCGTCCGCATGGCCGAGAACATCTCCTACTACATCGTCACGGCGTTCATCCTGGTCTACGCCACCCAGCAGGCGGGGCTCTCCGACGGCCAGGTCCTCAACGCGGTCCTCATCGCCTCGGCCGTGCACCTGGTGACCATCCCCGCGTGGGGCGCGCTGTCCGACGTGGTGGGCCGGCGCCCGGTCGTGGCGTTGGGCGCGGTCGGGGTGTCGCTGTGGATGTTCGCGTTCTTCCCGCTGATCGACCGGGGCACGTTCGGCGCGGTGGTGCTCGCGGCCACCGTGGGCCTGGTGCTGCACGGCGCCCTCTACGGGCCGCAGGCGGCGTTCTTCTCGGAGCTGTTCGGGACGCGGGTGCGCTACTCCGGCGCGTCGATCGGCTACCAGCTCGCGTCGATCGCGGCGGGCGGGCTGGCCCCGCTCATCGCCACCGCGCTGCTGGCCGCCTACGGGAGCGGGCTGCCGGTCGCCGTCTACGTCGCGGGGTCGGGCGTGCTGACCCTGGTGGCGGTGCTCGCCTCGCGGGAGACCCGCGGCCGCGACCTGCGCGCGGTCCCCACCGCGTCCCGGTCCGCGACGGGGTGAGCCGCCGCCCGCGCCGTGCGACGATCGGCGGCATGGACGCCTCCGCCACCGCCGCGCTCCGCCGGCTCCTCGACCTGCTCGCCGACAACGCGCCGGTGGAGGAGTTCGGGGAGCCGGCCGCCCGGCTGCGCGCGGCGGGCGCGCCGGCCGCCGACGTCGCGGAGGTCGAGGCGGCCACCCTCACCGCCCTGCGGCTGCACGCCCGGCTGGCCCAGCACCGGCGGCGCGAGGCCCAGCTGACCGCGCTGTTCGAGACCTCCGGCGACCTGGCGGCCTCCCGCGACCTCGACACGGTCCTGCACGCCATCGTGCGCCGGGCCCGGCACCTGCTGGGCACCGACACCGCCTACCTCACCCTGGAGGACGCCGAGCGCGGCGACACGTTCATGCGCGTCACCGACGGCTCGGTGTCGCCGCTGTTCCAGCGGCTGCGGCTGGCCTACGGCGACGGCCTGGGCGGCCTGGTCGCCGCCCAGGCCGCCCCCTACGCCAGCGCCGACTACCTCGGCGACGACCGGTTCGCGCACACGTCGGGCATCGACGCGGGCGTGGCCGACGAGGGCCTGGTGGCGATCCTGGGGGTGCCGCTGCTGCTCGGGGAGCGGGTGATCGGCGTGCTGTTCGCCGCCGACCGGGCGCCGCGCACGTTCTCCGCCGACGAGGTGGCGCTGCTGGCGTCGCTGGCCGCGCACGCCGCCGTCGCCATCGACGGCACCGCGCTGCTCGACGAGACGCGGGCGGCCCTGGCCGAGCGGAACCGGGCGCACGCCGGGCTGCGCGCCACCAACGCCGCGATCCGCCGCGCGGAGGCGGCCCACGACCGGTTCACCGACCTGGTGCTGCGCGGCGCCGACCTGGCCGACGTCGTCGGCGACGTCGGCCAGGTGCTCGACGGCGGGATCACCGTGACCGACGCCGGCGGCCGGGTGCTGGCACGGGTGGGTCCGCCGCCGCGCGGTCCGGTGGAGGAGGCGGTGCGCCGGTCCCGCGCGCAGCGGCGGGCGATCGCCCAGGACGGCACGTGGGTGTGCGCGCTCATGGCCGGGCCCGAGCCCTTGGGCGGGCTGCTGCTGACCGGGCGACCCGATCTCGACGACGCCGACCGGCGGCTGTTCGAGCGCGCGGGCGTGGTCACGGCCCTGCTCCTGCTGCTGCGCCGCTCGGCCGCCGAGGCCGAGGACCGGGTGCGCGGCGAACTCGTCGGCGACCTGGTGGCGGCGGCGGGGCGCGACCCCGACGCGCTCGCGGACCGCGCCCGGCGGCTGGGGGTCGACCTGGGGGCGGAGCACTGCCTGCTGCTGGCCCTGGCCGGGCAGGCGCCGCGGCGCCGGCTCGCCGAGCAGGCGCGGCGGGCGGCCGCCGACGCGGGCGGGATCAGCGGGGAGGACCGCGACAACGTCGTCCTGCTGGTGCCCGGCTCCGATCCGTCGGCGGCGGCCGCGCGGGTCCGCGCGGCGCTGGCCCGCCGGGTCGAGGGCGAGGTGACGGTGGCGGGAGCGGGGCCCGTGCGCGGCGCCGCGGCCGTTCCGGGCGCCCACGCCGAGGCGGAGCGGTGCCTGCGCGCCATGGCCGCCCTCGGCATGGGCGGACGCGGGGCGGCGGTCGGCGACCTGGGCTTCGCCGGGATGCTGCTGGGCGAGGGCGGCGACCCCGCCGCCTACGTGCGGCGGACCATCGGGCCGGTGCTCGACTACGACGAGCGGCGGGGTACCGCGCTGCGCCGCACGCTGGAGGCGTACTTCGCGGCGGGGCGCGGCCTCGCCCGGACGGCCGAGCGGCTGCACGTCCACGCCAACACGGTGGCCCAGCGCCTGGACCGGGTCGGCGACCTCCTCGGCCCGTCCTGGCGCGAACCGGCCGCGGAGCTGGAGGTGCGGCTCGCGCTGCGCCTGCACGCCCTGCGGGACTGAGGCGGCGCGGCCGGGGGTGCCGCGGGGGCGGGGCCGTTCGGGCCCGCCCCCGCGGGCGCCGTCAGGCCCGGTCGGCGGCGGCGGGCTCCGCCGTGTCCGGGGTGTTCTCCCAGCACTCGACGCCGCGGGCGTCGGGCAGCCGGTCGCGGGTGAACACCGGGTCGATCCCCTGCCGCCGCTGGGCGACGTAGTCCTTCAGCAGCAGGAAGGCGATACCGCCCAGCGGGGCGATGGCGGCGAAGTTGATCAGCGCCATGACGCCCATGAACACGTCGGCCGCGCTCCACACCAGGGTCAGCGGGGCGACGGCGCCGAGCAGCACCATCACCAGCACGGCCACCCGGTAGCCCGTCAGCACGGCCGGCTTGGCCGACAGGAACGCCAGGTTGGACTCGCCGTAGTAGTAGTTGCCGAGCACCGAGGTGAACGCCAGCAGGAACAGGATGAGCGTGAGCGCGTGCACCGCCCAGCCGCCGAGGTTGGCCTCCAGCGCGTTCTGGGTCATGCTCGGCCCCTGGTTCTCCCCGTAGGTCGGGTCGGACAGCAGCACGATGAACGCGGTGGTGGAGCAGACGATCAGGGTGTCGAAGTAGACGCCGAGGGTCTGCACCAGGCCCTGCTTGACCGGGTGGCTGACCGACGCGGTGGCGCCGGCGTTGGGCGCGGAGCCCAGGCCCGCCTCGTTGGAGAACATGCCGCGGCGCATGCCCTGGAGGATGGCGGTGCCCACGCCGCCCGACACGATCTCGCGCAGGCCGAACGCGCTGGCGAAGATGTCGGAGACGACACCGGGCAGCCGCTCGATGTTGAGCACGACCACGACGAGGCCGATGAGGATGTACAGGCCCGCCATCAGCGGCACCAGCGCCTCGGACATCTGCGCGATGCGGCGCACGCCGCCGAAGATGACCAGGGCGGTGATGACGACCAGGCCCACGCCGACGGCCCAGTACAGGCCCTGGCCGGGCTCGGCGCCGAACCCGGCCGCCGAGGTGCCGATCGCGTCGGCGATGCTGTTGGCCTGCACCGAGTTGAAGATGAGGCCGAACGTCACGGTGATGACGACCGCGAACAGCACGCCCATCCAGGGCTGCCGCAGGCCGTAGCGCATGTAGTAGGCCGGACCGCCCCGGTAGCCGGTCGCGGTGCGGACCTTGTAGAGCTGGGCGAGGGTCGACTCGACGAACGCCGCGGCGCCGGTCAGCAGCGCCATGGCCCACATCCAGAAGACGGCGCCGGGGCCGCCCAGGGCGATGGCCGTCGCCACGCCGACGACGTTGCCGGTCCCGACGCGCGCGGCGGCGGAGATGGCGAACGCCTGCAGCGACGAGATCGCCTTCTTGCCGTCGGGCGCGATCTCGGGCTTGCCGCCCAGCACGCGCAGCATCTCGGGCAGGAGCCGGAGTTGGACCGCCTTGGAGCGGATCGTGAAGTAGAGGGCGATCAAGAGCAGAAGGGGGATGACGAGATAACTCCACAAGGCATCGTTCACGGCGACGATGCCGTTGTTCACTGCGTCCACGCGGGAGGTGTCTCCTTCGGGGAGGGCACGGTGGAGCGCCCCCCGGCGGGGGGCGGCGCCGTGCGCGCGGTCGGCGGGTTCGCCGGGTCGCGGGCGGCGGGCCGCCCGTGAGCGCACCGGTACGCGGTGTGCGGACAGCGGGCACGCGAAAGGCGGGCCCGCCGACGCCGCGCCGGAGCGCCCCCGACCCTACACCGCTTTGTGCCGATGATCACCATTAGCGGCTGTCATCCCACCCGGTCGGCGGCCCACCCGGGTGGCGGGCCGACCGCCGCCCGGGACCGGCGCGGCGCCGGCCGGACGCCGGACGCGACGCGGCCGGGCGGCCGCCACCCGAAGGTGGCGGCCGCCCGGCCGGTGGAGCGTGCGGGCGTCAGCCGCGCGGAGCGCCCGACCGCTGGCGGTCGCCGCGCGGGAAGCCGCCGCCCCCGCGCCGGTCGTCGCGGCGGACGCCGCCGCGGTCGTCGCGGAACCCGCCGCGGCGCTCGCCGTCGTAGCGGCGGCCCTGGTCGCGCTGGTCGCGGCCGTGGCCGGAGTCGCGGGTGTCGCCGCCGCCCTGGCCGCGGCGCTCGCCGTAGGAGCCGCGGTCGCCGAACGACCGGTCGCCGTAGGAGCGGTCACCGTAGGAGCGCTCGCCGCGCGGGCGCCCGCCGTAACCGCCGCGGCGCGGGCCGCCGCCGCTGCGGGGACCGCCGCGGCCGCGGCGCGGACGCTCGGGCTCCGGCGGCTCGATCCACGGCTCCCAGGAGGGCTCGCGGGCGCCGGTGACCTCGGTCAGCAGCTCGTCGCCCGGGTTGACCAGGTGCTGCTTGGCGTCGACCCCGGCGTCGCCGAGGAGCTTGCGGGCCATGCGGCGCTGGTTGGGCGCCACCAGGGAGACCACGCGGCCGGACTCGCCGGCGCGGGCGGTGCGGCCGCCGCGGTGCAGGTAGTCCTTGTGGCCGGTGGGCAGGTCGACGTTGACGACCATGTCGATGCCGTCGACGTGGATGCCGCGGGCGGCGACGTCGGTGGCGACCAGCGCCTGGATGCGGCCCTCGCGGAACTTGGCGAGGGTCTTGGTGCGGACGCTCTGGGTCTTGCCGCCGTGCAGCGACGCGGCGGGCACGCCCGCGGCGACGAGCTGCTCGCTGATGGTGTCGGCCCGGTACTTGCTGCGCACGAACAGGATGGTGCGGCCGTCGCGCGCGGCGATCTGGGTGACGATGCGGGTCTTGTCGCGCGGCAGCACCTTGAGCAGGTGGTGCTCCATGGTGGTGACGTGCGAGACGGGCGGGTCGACCGAGTGGGTCTGCGGGTCGGTCATGTAGCGGCGGACCAGCTTGTCGACGTCGCCGTCGAGGGTCGCCGAGAACAGCAGGGTCTGCCCGCCGGGGCGGACCTGGTCGAGCAACTCGCTGACCTGCGGCATGAAGCCCATGTCGCACATCTGGTCGGCCTCGTCGAGGACGGTGATGCCGACGTCGTCGAGCTCGCAGGCGCCCTGCTCGATGAGGTCGCTGAGGCGGCCCGGGGTGGCGACGAGCACCTCGACGCCGCGCCGCAGCTCGTTGATCTGGCGGGTGTAGGAGCTGCCGCCGACGACGTCGCCGACCGAGGCGCCCAGGATGCGGGCGTAGGGCAGGAGGGCGTCGCGCACCTGGTGCGCGAGCTCACGGGTGGGGACCAGGACCAGCGAGCGCGGCCGGCGCGGCGCGGCGCGGTGCTCGGCGGCGCGGATCAGCAGCGGGAGCCCGAAGGCGAGGGTCTTGCCCGAACCGGTGCGGCCGCAGCCGAGGACGTCGCGGCCCGCGAGAGCGTCGGGGATCGTGGCGGCCTGGATCGGGAACGGGGTGGTCACACCGTTCTGCGCCAGCTTCTCGACGATCTTCGGGGGAAGCCCCAGGTCGGCGAAAAGCGGGCACGCGGCATTGTCCGTCAAGTGACGTAAACCTTCCTCATCAATCGGCGGCGTTTCGAGGAAGGCTCCGCGGACCGCACGGGGCACAGCGAAGAAATCACACAAACGCGCCGGATAAACGCGACTCGGGGGGTCTAGGGAGAGCCCCCGGCGCCGAGCGGCCCGGCGCGCCGGATGCGCGCAGCATGAAGTGACCGCAATCGTCAGCGTACTAGACATCCGCCGGGATCGGGCACGGGGCGGCGGAATTCCGTCCGTGATCCGCGCCTCCCCCGCCGGCGGCCGGCCGCCGGCGGGGTCAGCCGGCGGCGGCGCGGGCCAGCGCGGTGAGCCGGCCGATCTGCGCGCGGCGCTCGCGCTCGGCCTGCTCGGCGAGCCCGCTGCCGGCGGCCTGCTGGAGCAGCTCCTTGGTGGCCGCCGCCGCCTCGGCGGGGACCGCGAGGAGGGCGGCCACCAGGTCGTCGACGGCGCCGTCCAGGTCGGCGCCGTCGACGACCAGTTCGGCCAGCCGCAGCTCCCGCGCCTCGCGGGCGGAGACGGTGCGCGCGGTCAGGCAGAGCTCGATCGCGCGGTTGACCCCCACGATGTCGACCAGCGGCTTGGTGCCGGTCAGGTCGGGGACCAGGCCCAGGGCCGGCTCCTTCATGCAGAAGCGCGCGTCGTCGGCCAGCACCCGGATGTCGCAGGAGAGGGCGAGCTGGAAGCCGGCGCCGATGGCGTGGCCGCGCACGGCGGCGATGGAGACGATGTCGGGGCGGCGCAGCCAGAGGAAGCCCTGCTGGTAGTCCGCGATGTCCGCGTCGAGCGCGGCGCCGTCCTCGGGACCGCCGGTGAGGCGGCCCATGAGCGGGGGTTCACCCTCGACACCCTCGGGGCTGAACATGTCGAGGTCGATGCCGGATGAGAACGACGGACCCGCGCCCTTAATAACCACAATACGGACAGATGCGGGCAGCGACTGGCCGACATGGGCCAGCGTCCGCCACGTCCGCCCCGTCATCGCGTTGCGCCGCTCGGGCCGGTCCAGCGTGAGCGTGAGCACCGCGCCGGACACCTCGGCCCGCAGCCCGGCCGCCGCCGACTCACCGTCCGTGAGGATCGCCGCCTCCACCATCGCCCGCCTTCCGCACGTCGCGCGCCCGGTCGCGGGCGCGGCTGGAGTCCACCGTCGACGATCGCCCACCCTAACCCGCGGGTGACACGCGCGGGCGCGGGGGTCGGCCGAGCGCCGGATGGGGGCTAGCTCCGCCGCGTCGCCCCGCCGCGGCCACGCAGCGTGACGCCGGCCTCGGTCAGCAGGCGGTGCACGAAGCCGTAGGACCGGCCGGTCGCCGCGGCCAGGGAGCGGATGCTCTCGCCCTCGTCGTACCGTCTCTTCAGCTCAGTGGCGAGTTCCGACCGTTCGGTACCCGTCACCCTGGTGCCCTTCTTCAGGGTCTCGGCCACGACGTCCTCCTGTGCTCTCGGTGATCAAAGCGACATTGCTGCCCATGATCAGCCATGGGGAGGCGGCTGGCTACCCGTCAGCAACGGACCGGAGTCGTGTCGGCGCGTTGTGCGTATTTCGGACAGCACATAATCGTGTCCGAAATTGGGCCCGTGGCAACCGGGCGCCGCGGTGCGCGTCCGCGCCCCGCGGACCGGCCGCGGGACCCCCGTCCGCGCGCCGGAAGCCCTGCGGCGCCGGGCACGCGGCGTTCGGCGGTGGACCGGTTAGGCGAGCGTGATGAGGTCGGTGAACTCGACGTTCCAGACGTCTTCGACACCGTCGGGCAGCAGGATGACCCGTTCCGGCTGCAGGGCCTCGACGGCCCCCTCGTCGTGGGTGACGAGCACGATGGCGCCCTTGTAGTTACGCAGCGCGCTCAGGATCTCCTCGCGGCTGGCGGGGTCGAGGTTGTTCGTGGGCTCGTCGAGCAGCAGCACGTTGGCGCTGGAGACCACCAGCGCGGCCAGCGCGAGCCGGGTCTTCTCGCCGCCGGAGAGCACCCCGGCCGGCTTGTCGACGTCGTCGCCGGTGAACAGGAACGAGCCGAGCGTGCGGCGCGCCTCGACCTCGGGCAGGTCGGGCGCCGCGCTCATCATGTTCTCCAGCACGCTGCGCTCGGTGTCGAGGGTCTCGTGCTCCTGGGCGTAGTAGCCCAGCCGGAGCCCGTGCCCCGCGACCACCTCGCCGGTGTCGGGCCGCTCGACCCCGGCCAGCAGCCGCAGCAGGGTGGTCTTGCCCGCGCCGTTGAGGCCGAGGATGACCACCCGGCTGCCGCGGTCGATGGCGAGGTCCACCCCGGAGAAGATCTCCAGCGACCCGTAGGACTTGGACAGGCCGGTGGCCATCAGCGGGGTGCGCCCGCTGGGAGCGGGGTCGGGGAACCGGAGCTTGGCGACGCGGTCGGCCTGGCGCTGGCCCTGCACCGAGTTGAGAATGCGGTCGGCCCGGTTCAGCATCTGCTGGGCGGCCTTGGCCTTGGTGGCCTTGGCCCGGAAGCGGTCGGCCTGCTTCTGCAGGGCGCCGGCCTGCTTCTCGGCGTTGGCCTGCTCGCGGCGGCGGCGGCGCTCGTCGGCCTCGCGCTGCACCTGGTAGGCCTTCCAGCCCATGTTGTAGACGTCGATGACGCACCGGTTGGCGTCGAGGTAGAAGACCTTGTTGACGACGTCCTCGACGAGTTCCACGTCGTGGCTGATGACGATGAGCCCGCCCTGGTGCCCCTTGAGGAAGTCGCGCAGCCAGACGATGGAGTCGCCGTCGAGGTGGTTGGTGGGCTCGTCCAGCAGCAGCGTGTCGGCGCCGCTGAACAGGATGCGCGCCAGCTCGACGCGGCGGCGCTGGCCGCCGGACAGGGTGCCCAGCCGCTGGCCGAGGACCCGGTCGGGCAGGCCCAGGCTGCTGCAGATGGAGGCGGCCTCGGACTCGGCGGCGTAGCCGCCCATGACGTGCAGCTGCTCCTCGGCGCGGGAGTAGGCCCGCACGGCCTTGTCGCGCACCCGGGGGTCGTCGCTGGTCATCTTCTCCTCGGCCGCGCGCATGCGGCGGAGGGTGTCGTCGATGCCGCGCGCCGAGAGCACCCGGTCGCGGGCGAGGACCTCCAGGTTGGCGGCGCGGGGGTCCTGCGGCAGGTAGCCGATGCTGCCCGTGCTCGTGGCCGAACCCGCGGTGGGCAGCCCCTCGCCCGCCAGCACCTTGGTGAGGGTGGTCTTGCCCGCCCCGTTGCGCCCCACCAGCCCGATGCGGTCGCCCGCCTGGACGCGGAAGGACGAGGGCTCCAGCAGCAGCCGGGGGCCCACGCGCAGTTCGAGGTCGGTGGCGATCAGCATGTCGGGCGCTTTCTCGGGAGGGCACGGCGCGGCACCGGCGGTGGTCGGTCGGAGGGCGGCGGCGCGGGCGCGGCGGCCCGGAGGCGGCCGCGGGTGGCCGGCTCGGCCGAGGGGGCGGGGCGGACGGCCCCGGACGGTGCCGGGCCGACGCGGCGCGAACGCGCACCCGACCCAGCGTAGCCCTACAACGGCGCGCCCGCGCCCCGATATTCCGCCGCCGCGGCGCGGGGCGCCGCGGCGGCGGGGCGGGCGGGCCGCCGGGGGCTACTCCGAGCGGT
>NZ_BCRK01000198.1 GCF_001552555.1 Nocardiopsis trehalosi NBRC 14201
TAGCCGCCGGTGTCGAAGGAGTCGCGGGTGAAGGAGCCGGTGCTGTAGGGGGTGGAGGGTTCGAAGCCGGTGCGGGGGGCCATGGACGGCTGCTCGCCGGTGCCCTGGCTCCACGCCGGCTGTTCGCCCGTTCCCTGCCCCCACGCGGGCTGCTCACCGGTGCCCTGGCCCCACCCGGGCTGCTCGCCGGTCGGGGCGCCGGCCGGTGCGCCGCCGTACGGGGCGGCCGCGCCGGGCGCGGGCGGGTACGACGACGGGCGCTGGTGGGAGCCCGTGTCCAGGCTCGACCAGATGGGCGAGCCGGTGTCGGCCGCCGACCGCGGCGGGCTGAACGCGGGGTCGGTCAGCGGGTCCGCGCTGGTGGAGCCGCGCCCGGCGTCGTAGCCGGGACGCTGGTGGGAGCCGGTGTCGTAGGACGGGCGGCCGTGCGACCCGGTGTCGAAGGACGAGGCGGCCCCGCCGCTCCCGGCGGCGCCGTAGCCGGACCGGGGGTGCGCGCCCGTGTCGTAGGACGGGCGCTGGTGGGAGCCGGTGTCGTAGGAGGAGCGGCTGTGCGACCCGGTGTCGAAGGGCGAGGACGCCGCGCCCGGCTCGTAGGACGGGCGGCTGTGCGACCCCGTGTCGAGCGGGGAGGACGGGGCGACCGGATCGTACGACGGCCGGGAGTGCGAGCCCGTGTCGTAGGTCGAGCGCTGGTGGGAGCCGGTGTCGTAGGAGGAGCGGCTGTGCGACCCGGTGTCGAAGGGCGAGGACGCCGCCGCGCCGTAGCCGGGGCGCTGGTGGGAGCCGGTGTCGTAGGAGGACCCCGGTCCGCCCGAGGACGGCGCCGCGCCGGAGCGCGGACCGAGCGGGTCGGAGCGCAGCGGATCGGCGCCGCGCAGCGGGTCGGTCCCCGCGCTCCCGAGCGGGTCGGCCGACGGCGCGGGCCCGCCCAGGGGGTCGCGCGAGAACGACCCGGAGTCCCACGACGGCGTCCGCGTCGGCTGCGGGCCCGAGGTGCTCCACGACGTGGTGGCGCCCGAAGACCCGGACGCGGCCGAGGAACCGCGCGCGGCGGGGGCGCCGAGCGGGTCGTTCAGCGGGTCGTTAAGGGGGTCGTTGAGGGGGTCGGGCGTCCGGGTCGGCGCCGCCGGAGCGGGCGGCGCGGCCGGGGGCGCCGGCGGCGTGGTGGCGCCCCGCGCGGGCGGGTCGGCGGGGGCGCCGTCGACCGCGGGGGTCGGGCCCTGGCCGAGGCTGGCGAGGACCGCGAGGCCGGAGCCGTTCTCGGCGGCGGGCTCGGGCACGCCGGCCGGTCCGGGCGGCGGGGCGGCGGGCGCCGGTTCGTCGTCCGCGGCGCGGGTGCGGCGGCCGCGCGAACGGCGGGGCGGTTCGGGGGCGTCGTCCTCGTCGTCGACGACCGCCTCCATGGCCTCCGTGGACTCGGCGCGGGTGTCGCGGCGCGAGGAGCGGGCGGGCCGGTCGTCGTCGGCGCCGAAGCCGTCACCGTCGTCGCCGCCGTCGGCGTCGTCACCGGACAGGCTGGACCAGAAGGCGTTGTCGGACAGGCCCCCGGAGTCGTCGTCGCCCCAGTCGTCGTCGGAGCGCCCGCGCCGGGCGCGGGGGCGCCGCGCGGGGCGCGGCTCGTCGTCGTCCTCGGCGGCGCGGGTGCGGCGGCCGCCGCGTGCGCGCGGCGCCGGGCGGCGCTCGTCGTCCGGGCCGTCGTCGTCGGCGTCGTCGGACGCGTAGTCGTCGTCGTAGCCGTCGTCGGCGTTGCCGGCGCTCAGGGCGCGCATGCCCAGCAGGATCAGCACGAGGACGACGAGGACCACGATGATGGCGATGATGGCGATAAGCGCAATGGTCATGGTGAGTGCACCACCCTAGGGCCCGTGGCCTTGTAGAGGACAGAGCTGCCACCGGCGGGGGTGATGTGGCTGGCCGGTGTGGAGCCGCGTGCGGCGCGCGGTCGGCGGCGGGGTGCCGGCGGGGTGGGACCGTGCGGGGTGCGGCGGTGGGGTCGGGGATCGGTGCCCGGCGTCGGTGCCCCCGATGCGGCGGGGGCGGGTGCGTATCCGTCCGGGTGCGGCGGGCGCCCGAGGGGGAGGGGCGCTCCGCACGCGGCGCCGGCCCGGTCGAGGGGGTCGGGGCGCCGGTGCCGTGCTGCACGCTGGATGAATACGGTCATCAGGAAATCGACGGGGGGCACGGACCCACTTTATGCATAGATGCGCCGTGGGTGCAGAGGGCGACAAAGGGTTCCTTCCGCGAGGGCGCGAAGTGAAATGCCGTTATATGTCCGATATGCAGCTCTTTCGCGGTCGGTGTGCTGTGTCGCATTTCACTACTCGCCAGTAGCCGTCAGCGAGCCGCGCGCCACCGCGCGGTCGGCGATCGCCCGCAGCGAGTCGCTCAGCGGGGCGTCCTCGGGCAGGTCCACCTCACCGTTGAGGGCGTACAGCGTGAACCGGTACTCCTGCCCCTCGCCCTCCTCGGGGCACGGCGGGTCGTAGGCCGCCTGCCCCGCGCTGTTGAGGCCCTGCCGCCCGGGCTGCGGCACCGTGTTCTGCCGGATCTCCGTGGTCAGCGGGTCGAGCCCGTAGATCACCCAGTGCACTGTGGCGTCCTCGGGCGCGTCCACGATGACCGCCAGTGACGCGATCCGGTCGGTGTCCGGCAGCCCCGACCACTGCAGCGCGGGGGACAGCCCTTCGCCCTCGCAGGTGTAGGCGTCCGGCAGCGGCGACCCCTCCTGCATCATCGTGCTCGTCAGGTTGATGTCGGCGCTCATCTCGGCGCCGGTCCCCGACGGCAGCGGGCCGCAGCCCGCGACGGCGCCCAGCAGCAGGACGCCGCCCAGCGCGGCCGGGCGCGGATACGAGCGGGCGCGCGCCGGGGCGGCCGCGCGCAGCGGGCCGGATGACCGGTGGCGTTCGACCGGGAACATGGGGCTCCTGCGAAGGACGGTGGGGCGGTGTCGTTGCGAGTGGGGCCGCGCCGGGCGCGGGCCGGACGCGCCGGACGCGCCGGACCGCCGGGGCTCCCGCGGCGACCACCCACCGAACCATACTGCGGCCGGAGCGGCGATGAACCGCGTATGCGCGGAGTGTCTCCCCGTCCGCACGCAGCGTGTCCGCGCGCCGATCGGCCGCCACCGGACAGGGAACCGCCCCCCGAATCACCCCGTTGCGGTGGGCCGCACACCAGGGGATCGGGGATCATGGGGGCGTGCGGTTCTCCATTCTGGGCCCCCTCACGGTGCACGGCGCCGACGGGCGGCCCCTGGCCATAGGCGGCGCCCGGCTGCGCCGCCTGCTCACCCTGCTCCTCCTCACCCCCGGCCGCACCGTCGGCACCACCCGCCTCATCGACGGCATCTGGGCCGACGCCACCCCCTCCGCCGCCGGCAACGCCCTCCAGGCCCTGGCCTCGCGGCTGCGCCGCACCCTCGGCGACGCCGCCCCGCTGCACGGCGACGCCACCGGCTACCGGCTCGACGTCGACCACGCCCAGATCGACCTCTTCGCCTTCGAGGACCTGCTGCGGCGCGGCCGCCAGGCCCGCGCCGACGGCGACCCGCACACCGCCGCCCGGCTGCTCGGCGAGGCGCTGGCGCTGTGGCGCGGCCCCGCGCTGGCCGACCTGCCCGACTCCGGCGGCGACGTCGCCGTGCGGCTGGACGAGTCGCGCCGCGGCGCCCTCCTCGACCGGCTGGCCGCCCAGCTCGACCTCGGCCGGCACGCCGAGGCGGTGCCCGAGATCGAGGCCCTGGTCGCCCGCGAACCGCTGGACGAGCGCCCCGCCGACCTCCTCATCCGCGCCCTGGCCGCCGACGGCCGCCAGGCCGACGCGGTGGCCGCCTACGAGCGGCTGCGCGCCGGCCTCGCCGACGAACTCGGCATCGACCCCTCCGCCCGCTTGCGCGCCCTGCACCTGAGCCTGCTGCGCGGCGAACTCGCCCCCGGCCCGCCCGCCGACCCGCCCGCGGGTCCCCCCGCCGAGCCGGCCTCCGAGCCGCGCACGCCCCCCACCCGGCTGCCCACCCTGCTCACCAGCTTCGTCGCCCGCGACGACGAGGTCCGCCGCGCCGTCGACCTGCTCACCGCCCAGCGGCTGGTCACCCTGGTGGGCCCCGGCGGCGCGGGCAAGACCCGCCTCTCCATCGCCACCGGGTTCCGCATGGCCGAGCGCCACCCCGCCCTCGTCGCCGAGGGCGTGTGGTTCGTGGAGCTGGCCCCCGTCAACGACGGCGCCGACATCCCGCACGCCGTGCTGAGCACCCTCGGGCTGCGCGAGGGCGCCCTGATGTCGCTGCGCCCGGGGGCGCTCCCGGCGGGCGACGTGGTCGACCGCATCACCGCGTCGCTGGGCTCCCGCCGACTCCTGCTCGTCCTGGACAACTGCGAGCACCTGGTCGCCGACGCCGCCCGGTTCGCCGACCGCCTCCTGGCCGCCTGCCCGGGGGTGCGCGTCCTGGCCACCAGCCGCGAACCCCTCGCGCTGTCCGGCGAGCGGCTGCTCGCGGTCCCCTCACTGGAACTGCCCCCCGAGGGCACGCCCGCCGCCCGCGCCGCCGACTACGCCGCCGTGCGCCTGTTCACCGACCGGGTCGGCGCCGTGGCGCCCGGGTTCACCGTCGACCAGGACAACGTCGACCACGTGGTGCGCATCTGCCGCGAACTCGACGGCATGCCGCTCGCCCTGGAACTCGCCGCCGCCCGCGTGCGCGCCATGCCGGTGGCGCGGCTGGCGGCCGGGCTGTCCGACCGGTTCCGCCTGCTCACCAACGGCACCCGCTTCGCCCTGCCCCGGCACCGCACCCTGGAGGCGGTGGTCGACTGGAGCTGGGACCTGCTGGACGACCCCGAACGCGCCCTGCTGCGCCGGCTGGCGGTGTTCGGCGGCGGCGCCACCCTGGAGGCGGTCGAACGGGTCTGCGCCGACGACGCGTCGGGCCGCCTCGGCGGCCGCGACGTGTGGGCGGTGCTGTTCGCGCTGGTCGACAAGTCGCTCGTGGTCGCCGACCTGTCCGGCGACGAGCCCGAACCCCGCTACCGCATGCTGGAGACGGTGCGCGCCTACGGCACCCGCCGACTGGCCGAGAGCGGTGAGGACCCCCGCGTCCGGCGCGCCCACGCCGACCACCAGCTCACCCTGTGGAGCGAGGCCGAACCCCACCTGCGCGGCGCCGACCAGCTCGACTGGCTGGCCCGGCTCCGCGCCGAGCAGGACGACTTCGCGGCGGCCGTGCGCTGGGCCGTCGACAACGGCGAGGCCGGGCTCGCCCTCGACCTCAACCACGCGGCCCTGTGGTACTGGCAGATGGTCGACGGGTGGTCCGAGGCCGCCCGCTGGTCGGCCGACATCCTGCGCATCGCGGGCGACCGCCCGCCGCCCGGCCGGGAGGCCGCCTACGCCGAGTGCCTGTTCACCGTCGCCACGTGCGCGTTCGAGTCCGCCGTCGACCCCGAGCCCGGGGTGCGGCGGGCCGACGAGGTGCTGCGCGCGGCCGGCGAGGTCCCCGAGAGCTACCCCACCCTGCTGCTGATCCCCGCCTTCCTCGCCATGTTCGGGCACGACCGCGAGGAGATGCTGGCCCGGCTCGACGCCGCCCGCGGCAGCGCCGACCCGTGGCTGCGCGCGGCGGCCGCGACGTTCGCCGGGCTGGTCCACCTGGCCGCCGGCACCGTCGCCCCGGCGCGCGACCTGCTCACCGACGGCCTGGCCGGCTTCCGCGCGCTGGGCGACCGGTGGGGCACCTGCCAGGCGCTGATGATCGTCGCGGAACTGGTCGGCATGGACGACCCCGACCGCGAGCGCGAACTCCTCACCGAGGGGGTGCGGCTGGTGGACGAGCTCGGCCTGAAGGAGATGTCGGCCGTCCTGCGCGGTCGGCGCGCCCTCAACCGGGCGGCCCGGGGCGAGATCGAGGCCGCCCGCCGCGACCTCGCCGAACTGCGCGGGTCCGAGCGCCGCGAGGGCGGCCGCCTGCTGCTCCGCATCGCCGAGGCCGAGGTCGAACGGCATGCCGGGGAGGCGGCGACGGCCCGCGAGCTGCTGCTGGCGGTCCGCGCCGAGGTGATCGACGACGCGCCCGGCATGGTGCGCGGCCAGCTCGAACCGGTGTGGCGCGTCCTGCTCGCCCGCACCGCGGCCGACCTCGGCGACCGGGACGAGGCGCGTGCCCAGGCCCGCGCCGGGTGGCGGGGCCTGAACGGCGCCATCGCCGCCGTGCACCGGGCGCAGGTGCTGGAGTGCCTGGCCCAGGTGGTGCGGCCCGACCACCCGCGCCGCGCGGGGGTGCTGCTGGGGGCCGCCGACGGGCTGCGCGGTGTGCGCAACTCCGGCGACCCCGATGTCGCCCGCACCGCCCGCGGCCTCGCCGCCGACCTCGGGGCGGAGGAGCTGGCGCGAGCCTGCGCCGAGGGCGCGGCCCTGGCGCCCGCCGACCTCGACGCCCGGGTGGCCGCGTGGACCGCCGACTGGCCGGACGCCGAGGACGCGCCTCAGGAGCGGCGCCGGTAGGCCCGCGTGGCCAGCGGGAAGAACACGGCGGTGAGGCCGACGGTCCACACCGCGGTCCACAGCAGCGGCTCGGCCACCGGCCCGCCCTCCATGAGCCCGCGCATGGCGTCGGTGACGTGGGTGACCGGGTTGATCCCGGCGAACGTCGACATCCAGCCCGGCATGTTCTCGGGCGCCACGAACGTGGAGCTGGCGAAGGTGAGCGGGAACATCCAGATCGACCCGAAGATGTTGACCGCCATGGGGGTGCGCAGCAGCAGCCCCATGAACGCCGACAGCCAGCACAGCGCGAACGCGAACACCATGACGACCGCCGCCGCGGCCACCACGCCCAGCGGGCCGCCGTCGGGCCGGTACCCGATCAGCACGGCGACGAGCAGCACCATCACCACGGTGAGCAGGTAGCGGGTGAGGTCGCCCAGGATGGCGCCGATCAGCGGGGCCGACCGGGCGATGGGCAGCGACCGGAACCGGTCGAAGATGCCCTTCTCGATGTCGCTGTTGAGCGCCACCCCCGTGCCGATCGTCGCGAAGATGACCGACTGGGCGGTGATCCCGGGGATGATGAAGTCGCGGTAGGCGCGCCAGTCGCCCATCATCGCCTGCCCGAACACGAACACGAACAGCGCGACGAACATCAGCGGCATGAACGTCAGCCCGAGGACCTCCTCGGGGTTGCGCTTGATCTTGACCAGGCTGCGCCAGGTCAGCAGGGCGCCGTGCTGCACGGTCGCCAGCGGGGTGATGCGCGCGGCCAGGCGGGGGCCGCCCTGGGCCTGGTGCGCGCCGGTCACGGCGGTGGTCATGCGTGGGTCCTTTCGGGGGCGGCCTCGGTGCCGTCGGCGGGGGCGTCGTCGGCGGGGCGGCCGGTGATGGCGAGGAACACCTCGTCCAGGCTGGGCCGGCGCAGGGTGAGTTCGGCGACCGCGATGCCCTCCTCGTCGAGCCGGCGCACCACCTCGGGCATGACGGCGGGGTCGGTGACCGAGGCGCTGGCGCCGCCGTCGGCGGAGCGGACCTCCGACCGGGTGACGGCCTCGACGACGGCGGCGGCCCGGTCGAGCCGGGCCGGGTCGGCCGGGCGGACCTGGAGGACCTGGGCGCCCGCCCGCTCCTTCAACTCGTCGGGCGTGCCGCGGCTGATGACCTTCCCGTGGTCCAGGACGATGATGTCGTCGGCGAGCTGGTCGGCCTCCTCCAGGTACTGCGTGGTCAGCAGCACGGTCACGCCGTCGCCGACGAGCTCGCGCACCACGTCCCACAGCTCGTTGCGGCTGTGCGGGTCGAGCCCGGTGGTGGGCTCGTCCAGGTACAGCAGGCTGGGCCGGCCGACCAGGCTCGCGGCGAGGTCGAGCCGCCGGCGCATGCCGCCGGAGTAGGTCTTGGCGGCGCGCTCGGCGGCGTCGGTCAGGCCGAACCGCTCCAGCAGCTCGGCGGCCCGGGCGCGGGCGTCGCCGCGCGAGTAGCCGAGCAGGCGGGCGATCAGCGTCAGGTTCTGGGTGCCGCTGAGATCGGCGTCGACGGCGGCGTACTGGCCGGTCAGGCCGATCAGCCGGCGCACCTCGTGCGGCCGCCGGACGACGTCGAACCCGCCGACCTCGGCCCGGCCGCCGTCGGGGCGCAGCAGCGTGGCCAGGATGCGCACCGTCGTGGTCTTGCCGGACCCGTTGGGGCCGAGGACGCCCAGGACGGCGCCCTCGCGCGCCACGAGGTCGACACCGGCGAGCGCGGTACTGCCCTTGAAATGCTTGACCAGGCCCTCCGCGCGGATGGCGTCAGTCATCTACCCTCCCATGTGTGCTCACGCCCCCAGTCTCGGCAGCGCTACTGACAAAGCGCTGATACCCCGCACCGCGTCGGCCTGACACGCCCGCTGACACGCCGCTGCGGGCCCGCGCCGCCGGGGGCCGGCCGTCGGGGTCGGCCCCCGACGGGGCCGGCTCTAGACTCGGGCGGGTGACGACTCCCCGGCTCCGCCCGCCCGAACACCGCGTGTCCCCCCGTGCCGTACCGATGTGGCGGCTGGAGACCGCCATCGTGTCGGTCGTCTTCGCCGCCGTCCTGTGCGGGGCCGCCTGGGGGGTCACCGCCGCCGCGTGGTCGTGGGTGCCCGACCCCGTCCTCCGGTACGCCTGGTGGGTGCCCGGCCTGTACGGCGCCTACGCGGTCGCCGAGATCGCCGTCGCCCCCTCCTGGCGGTACCGGGTGCACCGCTGGGAGGTCACCGCCGACGTCATCTACACCCGCACCGGGTGGCTCAGCCGCAGGTGGCAGCTGGTCCCGGTGAGCCGCATCCAGACGGTCGACCACAAGCAGGGCTGGTTGGAGCGGCTGTTCCGGGTGGCCACCCTGAAGGTGCAGACGGCCTCGCACGCCGGCTCCTCCACCATCGAGGGGCTCGACGCCGCCGACGCCCAGCGCATCTCCGAGGAACTGGCGGCGCGCGCCGCCGAGCTCCGGGACGACGCGACGTGAGCGGCGCGACCTCCGCGCCGGGGCCCGGCGCCGACGAGCCCCGCCCGCACGACGAGCCGGACGTCCACTCTCCGCCCGCCGCTCCGAACGCACCCACCCCGGACACCCCCGCTCCGGAGGTCTCTGGTGCGTACGTGCCCACCCCGGACGCCCCGGCCCATGACATCCCCGTTCCGACCGCGCACGGTGCCCCCGCTCCCGACGTCCCGCCCGTGCCCGGCGGCCCCGGTGTCCCCGACAGCGGCGTCCCCGCTCCAGCGGCGGCCGGGATCGCGCCCGAGGCGGAGCGGGCGCTCAGCCCGCTCACCCTCGTCACCGCACCGATCGCCTATCTGCGCAACGCGATCGTGCCGCTCGTCGTCGCGGTCGTCGCGGGCAGCTTCAACCCCTGGGTGCTGGGCAGCGCGGCGGTGGCCATCGCCGCCATGCTCGTCGGCGGCTTCGTCACCTGGCGCACCTTCCGCTACCAGGTGGGCAGCGAGCGGCTGGAGATCCGCCGCGGCCTGATCAGCCGGTCCCGCCGGTCGATCCCGCTGGAGCGCATCCGCGGGGTCGACGTCACCTCGCACCTGCTGCACCGCCTCCTTGGCCTGGCCGTCGTGCGGATCGACGCCGCCGGGGGCGGCGGCGAGAGCGAGGAGGGCAAGCTCGACGCGGTCACCGCGGCCGAGGCCGAGCGGCTCCGCCGGGAGCTGCTGCACCGCCGCGCGGTGCTGCGCGGCGAGACCGCCGCCGGCGCCCCGGCGGCCGAGGCCGGTACCGCGCCCGGTGCGGAGCCCGCACCGGAGGCCGACGCCGACGAGGACGTCTACTTCACGATGCCGCGCGGCTGGTACCTCTACGCCGTGCTCAGCCTGGGCTACCTGCTCACCCCGTTCGTCGCCCTGGCCACGGTGCTCGGGTTCCTCGGCCAGGTCGCCGACGACCTCGCGTCCAGCGCCGATGCCGACGCCGCCGCCCAGCGCGCCTACGCGTGGTTCGACGGCACCGGTGAGCAGGCCCTCCTGGCCATCGCCATCGGGGCGGCCGTCGTGCTCGTGGCACTGATGCCGGTGTCCGCGGTGGTGTCCTACGCCATCGCCCACTGGGGGTTCACCCTGCGCCGGCGGGGCGACGCCCTCGTCACCGAGCGGGGCCTGTTCACCCGGCGCAGCGTCACCCTGGAGCTGCGGCGCGTCCGCGGCCACGAACTGCTCGACAACCCGCTGGAGCGGCTGCGCCGCGCGGTGCGGCTGCGGGCCGTCGTCACCGGGCTGGGCGACACCGCCACCCGCGCCACGCTGCTGCCCATCGGGCCGCGCGACCGGGTGGGCGAGGTGGTCGAGCGCGCCCTCATCCCCTACCGGGGCCCGCTCACGCGGCACCCGGGGGCCGCGCTGCGGCGGCGGCTGTTCCGCGCCGTCGCCCCGTTCGCGGCCGCGGCCGCGGTGGCGGCGTTCCTCGCGCCGCCGTGGGTGGCCGTCGCGCTGGCCGCCGTCGCGGCGCTCGGCGTGCCGCTCGGCGTCGACCGGTACCGGGCCCTGGGACACGGCGACGACGGCCGCCAGGTCAGCGTGCGCTCGGGGTCGCTGCGGCGGGCCCAGGCGGTGGTGCGCCGCGACGCCATCATCGGCTGGACGTGGCGGCAGACGCTGTTCCAGCGCCGGCCCGGCCTGGCCCACCTGGAGCTGGCGGTCGGCGCGGGCGGCGGGGCCTACACCGCGATCGACGCCGGGTTCGACGACGCCGTCACCTTCGCCGCGGGGGTCTCCCCGGAGCTGGTGCGGCCGTTCCTGGTCGAAGGACCGGACGAGCGCCCGGCACCCTGACCCCGGCGCGGCCTCAGTCGGTCTTCTTCGACCCGAACATGATCTCGTCCCACGACGGGACCGAGGCGCGGCGGCCGCGCCCCTTGCGGCGCGGCTGCGCCGAGGTGCCCGCGGCGGCGGCCGACACCGGCGGCTCCTCGCGGCGGGCCTCGGCTGCCTCGGGCTCGTCGCGGTCGGCGCCGCGCCGCGCGGCGCGGGCGGGACCGGGGTCGGCGGGCTCGTCGCGGCCGACCGG
>NZ_BCRK01000199.1 GCF_001552555.1 Nocardiopsis trehalosi NBRC 14201
GCCGCCCGCCGCGCACGCTCCGTACCGAATCCGCGCCCCCCGGGGTGGCGTGCGCGCCGGAATGAAAATAACCTTCTTCTGTGACCGAAGCATGGGAGAAAACCAACCTGGAGATCGGCCGCACCGATACCCGGGCCCCGGAGACCCGCCACCCGACGACCGCCGCCGGGCGCCCGCCCGCCGAGCTGCGCGACCAGCTCGCGACGCTGGCGACCGAGGCCCGCCGCCCCGACCAGGCCGACATCGACCGCCGGTCGACGCTCGACCTCGCGCGGGCGATGAACGACAACGACGCCGAGGTCCCCGCCGCGGTCGCCCGCGCGCTGCCCGCGATCGCCGCCGCGATCGACGCCGTCGCCGAGCGGATGCGCCGCGGCGGCCGGCTCGTCTACATCGGCGCGGGCACCGCCGGGCGCATGGGCGTGCTCGACGCCAGCGAGTGCCCGCCCACCTTCAACACCGCGCCGGGGCAGGTGGTGGGGCTCATCGCGGGCGGTGACGGCGCCATCCGCACCTCCGTCGAGGGCGCCGAGGATGACGACCGGCAGGCGGCGGCCGACCTCGACCGGCTGGACCTGCGCCCCGAGGACGTCGTCGTGGGGATCTCCGCGTCCGGTCGCACCCCCTACGCGGTCGGCGCGGTCCGGCACGCGCGCGCCCGCGGCGCCCTCACCCTGGGGCTGGCCGCCAACGCGGGCTCCGCCCTCGGCGCCGCCGCCGAGCACCCGCTGGAGATCGTCACCGGGCCCGAGCTGGTGTCGGGCTCCACGCGGCTCAAGGCGGGGACCGCGCAGAAGCTCGTGCTGAACATGATCTCCACCATCACCATGATCCGGCTCGGCAAGACCTACGGCGACCTGATGGTCGACGTCCGCGCGACCAACGCCAAGCTGCGGGCGCGCTCGCGCCGCATCGTGGCGCTGGCCACCGGGGCCGACGAGGGCGACATCGAGGACGCGCTGTCGGCCACCGGGGGCGAGGTCAAGGACGCCATCCTGATGCTGCTGGCCGGGGTCGGCGCCGCCGACGCCGCCCGGCTGCTGACCGACGCCGGCGGCCACCTGCGCGCGGCCCTGGAGGCCTCCGCCGCCCGCACCGGCGGCGAACGGCCCTGACCACAGCGGGGCGAGGGCCGGGGCCGCCGCCCCGCTCCCCCGCTCCGGTCGGCGGTCGGCGGGGCCGGGCGGGCGGCCCGGCCCCCGCTTCCCCCCGCGCCACCCCGGCGACTCCAGTACAGTCGCGGAACATGCGGCTCCTGCACACATCGGACTGGCACCTCGGCCGGTCCTTCCACCGCGAGAACATGATCGAGGCGCAGGCGGCCTTCATCGACCACCTGGTGGCCGCGATCACCGCCGAGCGCATCGACGTCGTCTGCGTGGCCGGCGACCTCTACGACCGCGCCCTGCCGTCGGTCGAGGCCGTCCGGCTGTTCGGCGAGGCGCTGGGCCGCATCCGCGACACCGGGGCGCGCGCCGTCCTCACGAGCGGCAACCACGACTCCATGGTGCGGCTGGGCTACGCCACCGACCTGATCGACGCCTCCGGCGTGCACGTGCGCAGCTCGTTGGAGGGCATCGGCACCCCGGTACTGATCGAGGACGAGCACGGGCCGGTGGCGTTCTACGGCATCCCCTACCTGGAGCCCGAGATCGCCCGCCACCACTGGGGCCTGACCGAGCGGGGGCACCCGGCGGTCCTCGGCCGCGCGATGGACCTGGTCCGGGCCGATCTGGCGGCCCGGCCGGAGGGCACGCGCTCGGTGGTGCTGGCGCACGCCTTCGTCAGCGGTGGCGAGCCGTCCGACAGCGAGCGCGACATCTCGGTGGGCGGCGCCTCGCACGTGCCGGTGTCGCTGTTCGACGGCGTCGACTACGTCGCGCTCGGCCACCTGCACGGGCGGCAGGCCATCACCGACCGGGTCCGCTACTCCGGCTCCCCGCTGGCCTACTCCTTCTCCGAGGAGCACCACGTCAAGGGGTATTGGATCGTGGACCTGGACGCCTCCGGGCTGGCGGGGGCCGCGTTCGCCGAGGCGCCGGTGCCGCGCCCCATCGCCCGCATCAGCGGGCGCATCGACGACCTGCTCACCGGCGACCGGTGGGCCGCCTACTCCGGGCATCGGCTGCAGATCACGCTCACCGACCCGGTGCGGCCCGCGTTCCCCATGGACCGGCTGCGCGAGCGCTTCCCGCACGCGCTCACCCTCGACTTCGCCCCCGAGGACCCGCCCGAGGAGGACGGCCGCACGTGGGCGGAGCGCACGGCGGACCGGTCCGAGACCGACCTGGTGCTCGACTTCGTGGACTGGGCGCGCGGGGCGCCCGCGGGCGCCGACGAGGAGCGCCTGGTCCGCACCGCCTTCGAGGAGATCCGCACCCGGGAGGCCACGCGCTGATGCGGCTGCACACCCTGACCGTCCAGGCGTTCGGGCCGTTCGCGGGCACCGAGACCGTCGACTTCGACCGGCTCGGCGACGGCGGCCTGTTCCTCATCCACGGGCCCACCGGGGCCGGGAAGACGTCGGTCCTCGACGCGGTCTGCTTCGCGCTGTACGGCAGGGTGCCGGGGGCGCGCGAGGCCGCCCGGTCGCCCCGGAGCAACCACGCGCCGCCCGACCGGCGGCCCGAGGTCGTGCTGGAGGCCACGCTGAACGGGCGGCGGCTGCGCATCACGCGCTCCCCGGCGTGGCAGCGGCCGAAGAAGCGCGGCACCGGCACCACCGAGGAGAAGGCCAAGGTGGTGGTCACCGAGCTGGTCGGCGGCGACTGGCGCGGCGTCACCAACCGGCCCGACGAGGCGGGGCAGCTCATCGACGACCTGCTGGGGCTGTCGCTGGACCAGTTCTGCCAGATCGTGCTGCTCCCGCAGGGCGAGTTCGCCCGGTTCCTGCGCTCGGACGCCCGTGAGCGGCGGCGGTCGCTGGAGCGGATCTTCTCCACCGGGGTGTTCGCCCAGGTCGAGGAGTGGCTGGCCGACCGCGCCCGCACCCTGCGGTCGGCGGCGGACGCCGCCGAGTCCGCCGTCGGCTCCGTCGCCGACCTGGTAGCGGAGGTCGCGGGTTCCCCCCGGCCGACCACCGCCCCGGGACCGGAGGCCGCGGGGACGCCGCGCTCGACCGCCACCCCGGCGTCGGGGACAGCGGGGACGCCGCGTCCCGCCACCGATCTGGACGCCCTGGTCCCGTGGGCGGCGGAACTCGCGTCGGTCGCCCGGGGCACCGCGACGGACGCGGAGGCGGTCGCCGCCGACGCGCGGGCCGACCGCGACCGGGCCCGGAACGCGCTGCGGGCGGGCGAGGAGCTGGCCGAGCGGCGCCGCCGGCACGCCGACGCGTCGGCCCGCATGGCGGCGCTGACCGCCCGCGCCGCCGAGCGCGCCGCGCTGGAGGACGAGATCGCCGCCGCCGACCGCGCGGCCACCGTCGTCCCGCTGCTGCGCACCGTCGACCACCGCACCACCCAGCTCGCCAAGGCCGAACTCGACGCCACCGCCCACCTCGACCTCGCCGGCGACCTCGCCCCGACCACCGACGACACCCCACCGGCCCGACGCCCGGGGACCACAGCGGACGACTCCGCCCCCACCGTCCACGCCCCCGACGGCGGCCGCAGCGACGGAGGCGACGGCCACGGTGCACACGGCACCACCGCCGGTCCGCACCCCACGGCCCTGGACGGCCCCTCCCCCACACCAGGGGCCGGCCCCGCCCCCGGAAGCGGCGCCGTCGCGCACACCGGGGGCACCACCGCACCCGCACACCACCCCGGACGCCCCTCCGGCCGGCCCGCCACGGGCCCCGGCGACACCACCCAACCGACCGCCGACGGCGGTACCGCGCCGACGCTCCCCCTCGGGGGCGTCCCGGGCGGCACCGGCCACCATGAGCCGGCCCCTGACAGCGGCATCGCCCCGGACGCCGGGCGTACCCCGCTGCCCCCCGCGAGCGAGGTGGCGTCCGTCGCGGCGTCGGACGACGGGTTCGGCCTGCCCGCCGACTGGGCCGTGCCCGATGCGGCCGACGGCGCGTGGCACCGCCCCGCCGCGTCGGCGACCGGCTCCGGCGACCGGGACCCGGACGTGGTCGGCGGGCCGGAGGCCGCCTCCGTCACCGACTCCGTCCCCGCCGCCGACGCCGACGCCGACGTGGACGGCACCGGCCCCGGGCCCGGCCCCAGCTCAGCCGACGACGCCGCCGGAAGGGAGCACGCCCTGCGGCCCGCCGAGGCCGTCCGGCTGCGGTCCGCCGAGCGGCGGCGCCGCGACGAGGTCGCCCGGCTGGAGCACCTGCGCGGCGACGCCGACCGGCGCCGCGCCGTCCTGCGCGAGATCGCCGAGATCGAGCGCCGCCTGGCCGCCATCGGCCCCGCCCTGGAGGGCCCCCGCCGCCGCACCGAGGAGCTGCCCGCCGAGCGCGAGCGGGCCGCCGCCGAACTCGCGGAGGCGCGCGGCCGGTCGGGCTCGCGCGAGCACGCCGCCGAGGCGCTGGAGGCCGCCCGTCGGCGGCACGGCGCCGCCGAGGCCCACGCCCGGATCGGCCGCGAGCTGGCGGCCGCCGAGCGGCGCCGCGTGGCGGCCGTCGACGCCGCCCAGGCGGCCGTGGACGCCCTCCACGAGGTGCGCAGGGCGCGCATCGCGGGGATGGCCGCCGAACTCGCCGCCCGGCTGGCCGACGGGGACGCGTGCCCGGTGTGCGGGTCGGCCGAGCACCCGCACCCCGCCTCGGGCGGCGCGGACCGCCCCTCCCCCGAGGACGAGGAGCGCGCCGAGGCGGCCGCCGAGGCCGCACGCCGCGCCCGTGCCGCCGCAGAGGGCGACGTCGCGTCCCTCACCGAGCGCCGGGCCGCCGCGGCGGAGGCCGCCGACGGGCTCGACGAGGAGGCCGCGCGGGCGCTCGTCGCGGAGCGGGAGGCCGCCGTCGCGGCCGTCGACGCCGCGGCCGCGCGGATCACCCGGCTGGAGGGCCGGGTGGCCGAGATCGAAGCGGCTCTGGACGAGGCGCGCCGCACCGTCGGCGACCTCGAACGCGAGCGGGCCGAGCTGGCGGAGCGCCGCACCGCCCGCGCCGAAGAGGCGGAACGGCTCGCCGCCCTGCTGGACGCGGCCCGCGGGGACGACCCCGACCTGGCGGCGCGGATCGCCCGGCTGTCGGGCGAGGCCGACCTGCTCGCCGCCGCGGCCGCCGCATTGGACCGGCTGGCCGCCGCCGAGGAGGAGCTGCGCGCCGCCGAACGCGAGGCGGAGCGGGCGCTGGCGGAGGCCGGGTTCACCGGCGCCGACGCGGTGCGGGCGGCCGAACGCGCCGAAGGCGTGCGCCGCGAACTGCGGGAGCGGGCGCGCCGCCACGACGACGAACTGGCGGCGGTGCGCGCCGTCCTGGACGACTCGGACCTGGCCGCGGCGGCGGCCCGGCCCGCCCCCGACACGGACGGGCTGCGCGCCGCGCTGGCGGACGCCGAGGCCGCGGCCGAGTACGCCCTGGCCTGGCGGGAGCGGGCGGTCCGGCGTGCCGCCCGCCTGGCCGAGCTGCGCGCGGAGTTGGAGGAGGGGCTTGCGGCGTCGCGCCCGGCGCGGCACCGGCACGCCGTCGCCGACGGTCTGGCCCGGCTGGCGGCGGGCACCTCGCCGGCCAACCGGGAGAGCGTGCGGCTGTCGGCGTACGTGCTGGCGGCCCGCCTGGAGCAGGTGGTGGCGGCGGCCAACGACCGGTTGGGCACCATGTCGGGCGGGCGGTACGTGCTGCGGCACACCGTCGACAAGGCGGCGGGCGACCGCACCCGGTCGGGGGGCGGCCTCGGGCTGCGTGTGCTCGACGCGTGGACCGGTCAGGAGCGCGACCCCGCCACGCTGTCGGGGGGCGAGACGTTCTTCTGCTCGCTGGCGCTGGCCCTGGGGCTGGGCGACGTCGCCGGTGCCGAGTCGGGCGGCGCGGACATCCGGACGCTCTTCGTGGACGAGGGCTTCGGCAGCCTGGACGAGGACACCCTGGAGGAGGTGCTGGAGGTGCTCGACGCGCTGCGCGACGGCGGCCGGGCGGTCGGCGTGGTCAGCCACGTCGCCGACCTCCGCACCCGCATCCCCACCCGCCTCACCGTCCGCAAGTCCCCCACAGGTTCCCACCTCACCCAGACCTGACCCACTCCCCCACCCCCGCGCCCCGTCGCACCCCACCCGCAAAGCCACCCCGGCCACGGCCCGACCACACCCCCCAACCCCCGAACCGGCGTGGACCTCACCGAGCCACCACCGCCCGCACCACCGGCCCGGCCGCCATGGACCTCGGCGTCCCGGCCTGGACCACACGTCGGCCCGTACTACGCGGGGTTCGCGCGGCGGGTCCGTTCATATGCGGACGAACGCGCCCGGCAACGCCCCACCGACCAGCGCCCCGGCCCCCGGCTCCCGACCCTGGCAACGGCGTGCCCGCCACCGAACACCTGCACCGCCGAACGCAGCGCCCCACCGACGCGGCAAGAGCACCGTCCGACCGCGTCCCCCGTCCGCCCAGACCGCCTCCACGCATCCGACCGGTGCCGCCTCCGGTCCGGCCGGACCACCGCCGCCGGTCCGGACCGAAAGCGATCGGCACGGCCACCGGGCCCCCCGAAGGCGACGCCACCCACCGACGATCTCCGCCCACCCGACACACGGATGATCCCCTCCGCCGTCCGCGTCGGCCGGACCTGGACCCGGAGGGCGCGGCCCTCCCGCACCCGCGTCCCGCCGGACCACCCGCCCTGCCGAAGCCGACCGGACACGGCGCTCCGCCCACCACCGTCCCGGGTCGGCACAGACGCCACCGGGCTGCCGCCGACCGCGCCGGTGACCCCGAGGACGCTTAGGCCGCCCGGCCCGAGCCGCCCCTGCCGCGCAGGGCCGGACGGGCGGTGTGAACCCCCATACGGGCGACGGTGCACCGGACGGCCTGGGGCAGAGGAACACCGCCTACGGAGGCCTGGGGCGCACGGCAGCGCCCGGAGGGCGGTGCCGCCCGGCGGCGGTCGCCCGTTCGGCGAGTGGGGGCGTGACTGCCTGGCGTCCGTCTCGGTCCGGGCGGCGGGGTGCGCTGGCCCGGCGTCCTCCATTGGCGGGGGTGCAGGGGCGAGGGTGGCCGACGGGAGTTGAAGCGGGAAGGGCCTCTCGGATCGGTACGTGCCCGGTCTCCGAGCGGGGCGATGGCGGTGCACGGGCGCATGGAGTCGAAACGCACTGTATTTTTGCAGTGGACTCCAACAATACGACCGATGCGGAGGCGGACGAGTGTCCGAACGGGAGGACAGCGGGGAAGGGCTCCGGGAGCGGAAGCGGCGGCGGACCGTGCGGCACATCGCCGACACCGCGACGCGGCTGTTCGTGGAGCGGGGCTTCGACCGGGTGACCATCGCGGAGGTGGCCGACGCCGCCGAGGTGTCGGTCAACACCGTGTACAACCACTTCCGGTCCAAGGAGGACCTGGTCCTGCCGCCGGAGGAGGCGTCGCCCCGGCGGCTCGCGGCGATCGTGCGCGAGCGCCCGGTCGGGTGCTCGGCGGCCGCCGCGGTGCTCGACCGGCTGCGCGCCGAGGTGCGGGGGCGCGAACGGGCCGTCGGGCTCACCGAAGGGTTCGCCCCCGTGCTGCGGATGATGACGGCCGCCCCCACGCTCGCCGCCCGCCTGCACGACCTCGGCGACCTCATGGTCGCCGAGCTGGCCGCCGACCTCGCCGCCGAGACCGGCGCCGCCCCCGACGACCCCCTCCCCCGCCTGGTGGCCGGCCAGATCGGCTGGGTGCACGCCCTCGTCTTCGGCGAGATCGGCGCGCGCGTCGCCGCCGGGGAGCGGCCGCGCGACGTGGCCGCCGCCGTCCTCGCCCTGATCGACGCGGCCGAGAGCGTCCTCAGCGAGCGCGTCCTCGGATACGCCGTCCGCAACGACCAGAAGAGAGGCCCGGCATGAACCCGCCCCCGGTGTTCCGGGTCACCATCCGCGGCCGCTTCACCGACCTCAGCGAGGCCGACCGCGCGGCCCTGCGCGCACGGACCGCCGACGACGACGCCTTCTTCGGCCCCGCCTACACCGAGGCGGGCACGTTGAGCTGCGACGCGGGGGCGACCGTGTTCACGTTCCGCTGCCAGGTGCCCGCCGCCCCCGACGACGACGAGGACACCGCCGCCCTCGCGGCACTCGCCGCGCTCGACGCCCACGGCCTGGGCTACGCCGACGATCCGCGCATCGACGTCACCGACCTGCGGAAGATGCGCGTCCACGACCGCAAACGGCGCCGAGGTCGCCGCTGACCACCGCGCCCGAGGGTCGCGGCGGCGGGCCGGGCGGAGGAGGGTGGACCGAGCCCGACGTGCGGGGCGGTCGCGACTCCCCCGCTCCGGCCCGTCGGCGCCCGGCCGGCCGGTCGGCGGCGGAGGGCCGCGACCACCGGCGTCCGGACGGCCCCCCGGGCGGGACGGGCTCGACCACCGGCGCATTCCCCACCAGGCGGTCCCCGAGCAGGCCACAGCGTCACCACCGGCGTCACGCCGATCGGATGGACCCCCGGGCGGACCACGGCGCCATCACCGGCACGCCGTCCGGGTGGACCGGCGGGTCGACCACGGCACCACCCCAGCACACGCCGCCCAGGCGGACCGCCGGGCGGGACGTGGCGCGGGCGCCGGTTCCCGCGTCCGGGGCCTGGGCACGCGCGTCCTGGTGGGGACGCCCCGAAGGCGGTCTTCCGTCGCGGCGCGCCCTGGGGGGCGGACGGTGTCGGTTCGCGGACGCGCGTACGGCCGGGGCCGGAACCACGCGCTGTAGCCGGGCGTTGGCCCGGTAAGAAGCGGGACAGCGCGAGAATCCGGGGCCTGAGGGAGGTGCGGGCCGTCCCGGGGATCCGCGGCCGCCACTCAGCGTGCCCGGGCGGGCCGCCCGTACCTCCTCCGGAAGGCGCACACCAGGAATGCCAACCTCCCTCCGACCCGCACCCGCCGCCCCGACGGCCCTCCGGACGCCGCCCGCCGACGTCCTGCGCTACCCCGGCCGGTCGCTCGTCCTGCTCGGCGGCGTCCCCGGCGCGGGCAAGAGCACCCTGCTCAACCGCCTCTACGGCCTCGACGGCACCGCGACGGCGACCGTGCGCACCAGCGACGGGGTCCGCGTGGTCGACTCCCAGCAGTCCCGCAATCGCCTCACCCCGCTGCTGCGCCGCGTCCCCTACCCGGCGTGGCGGTGGGTGGTCCACGTCCTGCACTACCTCCGGGTCGCGGCGGCCCTGCGCACCGGCGACCCCGTGGTGGTCCACGAGACCGGCACCCGGCGGGCGGTGCGCCGGCTCTTGGGCTGGTACTGCCGCCGGTCGGGCGTCGGCGTCCACCTGCTGCTGATCGACGTCGCCCCCGGCGAGGCCCGGCGCAGCCAGTACGCCCGGGGCCGACGGGTGACCGCGCGCAGCCACCGCGCGCACACCCGCCGCTGGCGGCGGGTGCTGGCGGCGTGCGGGGGCGGCCCCGGGGCGGTGCTGCCGGGGTCGCGGAGCCTGCTGCTGGTCGACCGGCGGCGGGCCGACCGGATCGGTGCGATCCGGTTCACCGCCGCCCCGGCGCCGCCCGCTGTGCGGCGGTGACAGAATGGCGGGGTGGATTCGCTGGTCACCATCGCCGTCTTCGGGATCGCCGGCGCCGCCATGATGGCGGCGCTGGCCGGTCTGCTGCTCATCGCCGCCGGGCGCGGCGCCGGAATCGCCGTGCGGGCCGCGTTCGGCGTCGCGTCGGTGGCGCTGCTCGTCGCCGTTCCGGCGCTGGCGGCGGCCGACCGCCTCGGCTCCGACCCGGGCACGGGGTTCGGCGGGGCGTTCGCCGCCGCGTTCGGCGCGGTCCTCGTGGTCTACGCGGTCAACGCCGCCGTCGTCCCGCCCGCCGCCCGCCGGGTCGCGGGGACGCGCGGCGCGGCGGCCCTGCCGCGCCCCTCCGCCGCGGTGCTCGCCGGGGGCCTGCTGCTGTGCGCCGTGCTGAGTGCGGCGGGCACCGGGCTGGCCACCGCCATCAGCTGACCCCCGCTTCCTCCCCTGCCAGGCGGCGCACCACCGGGATGACCCGCGCGAGCGCGTCGGCGAACGGCCCGTGGGTGCTGACGTAGCTGAACCCGTAGGCGGCGCGGCGGCGGACGATCTCGGCCGCGACCTCCTCGACGGTGCCGACGAGGACGAACGGGCTGTCGAGCACCGCCCGCCCGGTGGCCAGCCCGAACTCGGGGTGCGCTGCGGCCAGGTCGTCGGCGGTCCGCTCGGCGTCGTCGGTGAGCACGACGGCCTGGACCAGGACGTTGAACTCCGGGTCGCGGCCGTCGGCGTGCTCGCGGACGAACGCGACGCGGCGCAGCGTCTCCTCGGAACCCGCGAGGGTGAACGTCCCCATCGGCCTGCCCTTCACCTGGGTCAGCCCGCCGAAACCGACGATGTCGGCGTGCCGCGCCGCGACGCGCAGGGCGCGCTCCCCGTGGGCGCCGATGAGCAGCGGCGGCCGGGGCGCCTGGTGCGGGCGCGGCTCCTGGCCGCCCTCGGCGAAGAGCCGGTCGAGGGCGCCGACCGCCGCCTCCAGGCGGTCCACGCGCTCGGCGTGCGGCCGCCACGGGAGGCCCGCCGCGTCGAACTCCGCCTTCATGTGCCCGGCGCCGAGGCCGAGTTCGAGGCGGCCGCCGGAGAGGCGGTCGACGGTGGCGGCCTCGCGGGCGAGCAGCGCCGGGTTCCAGAACTCGTTGTCGACGACGAAGGTGCCCAGCCGGAGGCGGTCGGTGGCGACCGCGGCGGCGGCGAGCATGGCGAACGGGGACGGGGCGCCCAGGTGGTCGGGGGCGAGGACGGTGTCGTACCCCGACCGCTCGGCGGTCCGGCAGAAAGCGGTCCAGGCGTCGATGCCGACGCCGCCGAAGTTCACCCCGAAGCGGAATCTCCTCATGGCACCGATTCGACCGCACGCGGAGCCGGTGCGCCATCCGTTCTGCCAGGAGCAGACGCCCCCGCGCCGCCCGCCGAGCGGCGGGCGG
>NZ_BCRK01000200.1 GCF_001552555.1 Nocardiopsis trehalosi NBRC 14201
CCGCCGGGTGCCCGCCCGCACCGCGCGGCCGCCCCGGGCGGCCGCGCGTCACTTCCTGATCGCGCCGCACCGCTGGCAGCAGAGGTCCTCACTGTCGGGGTTGCTGTGGCTGCAGAGCCGGCAGGTCCAATTGCGGACGACGGTCCGCCCGACCGCCGGCGCCCCGGTCCGTGGTATCCGATCTCCCATGACGGGATTTTAGTCCGCCTTTTCGCGGGCGCCGGTACGCGTGTTCCGCAATGGGGTGAATCGGACGTGAGTGCCGTCCGGGGCGGATGTGGCTTACCCTGGACGCGATCTCCGCCCGGGCGCCGCGGGAGCGCGCGCGTCCGGGCGCGATCTTGGTCACCCGACGACTTGATTCAACCTTATTCAGGCCATTACACGGAAAAGTAATGCCAAAACGGTAACGGAGGACGAAAGGGCGTGCAGTGGGGCAATGGAAACAGCTCGCCCACGACCAGCCCGAACAAGGAATCCTGTCGCTAAACTAAGCCGAACCGGATGTCCGAGGGGAGAGGCGCGCGAGCGCGGGACGGCCTCCGGGACGACACAGGGATGATCTATTACGTGAACGGCTCACCCGGCTCGACCGATGGCGTCGCCGGTTCTCCGGCGGTGCCCGGCGCCGCCTCCGGCGATCACACCGGCATGGCCTTCCGCCATGCGCCGACCGCACTGCTCCTCGCCGACCCGGCGGGCACCATCACACTCACCAACCAGGCGTTCTCCGAGCTCACCGGCCACAGCGCCGCGTCCGCCGTCGGCCGCCCCTGGCCCGACCTCATCGCGGCCGGCGACCCCGCCCGCGCCTGGGCCCTGCACGAGGCCGCCCTCGACGGCGGACCGCCCGCCCAGCGCGGCCTCGCCGTCACCGGGGCCGACGGCCGCGCCCGCCGCGCCGTCGTCGAACCCCGCCCGCTGCCCGCCGACGGCGGCGGACCGCCCGCCGGGGTCATCGTCTGCCTGCGCGAGCCGCTCCGCGACGAGGACACCCTGCGCGCCGTCACCGAACTGCGCACCGAGACCGCCGACACCGCCCTGTGGGACCTCGACCTGCGCACCGGCCGCATCCGCGAGCTGTTCGGCCCCTCACCGCTGGGCCGGCTGCTCGTCGGCGACGCCCGCGACCTGGAGGAGTGCCTGGCCCGGGTCCACCGCGACGACATCGCCCGCGTCCGCGACGCCATGGAGGCGTCCCACCGGGGCGGCGACTACGAGCAGCGCTTCCGCATGTTCGACCAGCTCGGCGACGAGCGCTCCCTGCACGCCCGCGCGCGGTTCCTCGACGGCGAGCGGCCCCGCCTGGTCGGCGTCATCGACGACGTCACCGAGCACGTCCAGCTCATCCGCCGGCTCGCCGACCGCCGCCGCATCGAGGCCGCCCAGGGCCGCCAGGTCACCGACCTCGCCGCCAAGCTCGTCTCCGCCACCACCGTCGACGAGGTCAGCGCCCTGCTGACCGAGGAGTTCGTGCCCATCTTCGGCGGCACCACCGCCACCGTCATGCTCGTCGAGGACGGCGTGCTGCGCGTCTCCCCGGCCACCACCGAACCCAGCGGCACCGTCCCCATGATCGACGGCCGCGACGCCGCCGACACCGCCTACCCCATGGGCGCCGTCGTCCAGGACCGCCAGCCCCGGTTCTTCGAGAGCCGGGCCGAGATCCTCGAACGCTTCCCCGCCACCGAGGAGATGCTGCACCGCACCAGCGCCCAGTCCTGGGCCACCGTCCCCGTCTTCGGCGACCGCCGCGTCGCCCTGGGCGTCTGGCAGGTCGCCTGGGCCCAGCCCCACCACGCCACCCCCGACGAGCGCGCCCTCATGCTCACCCTCGCCGGCCTGGCCGGCCAGGCGCTCCAGCGCGTCCGCCGCCAGCAGGCCGAACTCGAACTCGCCGACGCCATGCAGCGCCGCATGCTGCCCCCGAAGATCCCCGACTTCGCCGACCTCGACATCTCCGTGCGCTACCTGCCCGCCCGCGCCGGCTGGCGCATCTGCGGCGACTTCTACGACGTCATCCGGCTGCCCGAGCGCCGGGTCGGCCTGGTCGTCGGCGACGTCCAGGGACACGGCGTCGAGGCCGCGGCCGCCATGGGCCAGATCCGGGTCGCCTTCCGCGCCTACGCCACCCACCAGGACGACCCCGGGGTGGTGCTCGCCGAGACCAACCGCCTCCTCACCGAGACCGGCGAGATCGTCTTCGCCACCTGCGGCTACCTCGTCCTCGATCTCGACACCGGCGAGATGCAGGCCGCCTGGGCGGGGCAGCCGCCCGTCATCATCGCCGGCCGCGACGGCGCCGACGTCTGGGAACCCGAGACCGGACCGCCCGTCGGCGTCGACGCCGACAGCAAGTACCCCGTCACCACCCGCCGCCTGCACCCCGGCGACACCCTGCTGATGTGCTCCGACGGCCTGGTCGAGAGCGCCGAACTCAGCATGGACGACGGGCTCGCCCGCGTCGGCGCCGCCCTGCACGGGATGGCCGGTGACGTCGAGGCCGCCGCCACCTCCCTGGCCGCCCTCGCCCCCGCCGGCCGCAACGACGACATCGCCATCCTCCTCGCCCGCCTCAACTGAGCCCGGCCCGCGCCGCCGTCCACCGCCCCGGACGGCGGCGTCTAGGCTGGGGCCCGTGGCCGACACCCTCTTCGACGACGCCGGGGCCGAGGCGCAGCGCGCCCACGAGCCCCTGGCCGTCCGCATGCGCCCGCGCACCCTCGACGAGGTCGCCGGCCAGCGCCACCTGCTCGGTGCGGGCAGCCCCCTGCGCCGGCTGGTCGAGGACGACGCCCCCATGTCGCTGTTCCTGTGGGGACCCCCGGGCACCGGCAAGACCACGCTGGCCACCGTCGTCAGCCGGGCCACCGAGCGCCGGTTCGTCGAACTGTCGGCCGTCAACGCCGGCGTCAAGGACGTCCGCGCCGTCATCGACGACGCCCGCCGCCGCATGGGCATGCGCGGCACCCGCACCCTGCTGTTCGTCGACGAGGTCCACCGCTTCAACAAGACCCAGCAGGACGCGCTGCTGCCGGCCGTCGAGAACCGGTGGGTCAGCTTCATCGGCGCCACCACCGAGAACCCCTTCTTCTCCGTCGTCAGCCCGCTGCTGTCGCGCTCCCTCCTGCTCACCCTGGAGCCGCTCTCCGACGACGACGTGCGCACGGTCCTCGACCGCGCCCTCACCGACGAGCGCGGGCTCGGCGGCTCCCACACCCTCGACGGCGACGCCGCCGACCACCTCGTCCGCCTCGCCGGCGGCGACGCCCGCCGGTCGCTCACCTACCTGGAGGCCGCGGCGCTCGTCGCCGGCGGCGCCGACCGGATCACCGTCGCCGACGTCGAACGCGCCGTCGACCGGCACGCCGTCCGCTACGACCGCTCCGGCGACCAGCACTACGACGTCATCAGCGCCTTCATCAAGAGCATGCGCGGCAGCGACCCCGACGCCGCCCTGCACTACCTCGCCCGGATGATCGAGGCCGGCGAGGACCCCCGGTTCATCGCCCGCCGCATCGTCGTGCACGCCAGCGAGGACGTCGGCATGGCCGACCCCGGCGCGCTCCAGGTCGCGGTGGCCGCCGCCCAGGCCGTCGAGCTGATCGGCCTGCCCGAGGCGCGCATCAACCTCGCCCAGGCGGTCATCCACATCGCCCTGGCGCCCAAGTCGAACGCCGTCATCGGCGCCATCGACGCCGCGATGGCCGACGTGCGCGCCGGGCGCGGCGGGCCGGTCCCCGCCCACCTGCGCGACGCCCACTACAAGGGGGCCCGCGACCTCGGCCACGGCGCCGGCTACGCCTACGCCCACGACCACCCCGGCGGGGTCGTCGCCCAGCAGTACGCCCCCGACGCGATCGACGGCCGCGAGTACTACACGCCCACCACGCACGGCGCCGAACGCCGCTACGGCGAGGTCCTGCAGCGCCTCCGCGGCGTCCTGCGCGACCGCTGAGGCGGGCGCTACTCCGGCGGGGCCGGGAACAGCTCGGTGATCCGGACGATCTCCCGGGGGCCCTCGCCGCCGTCCGCCTCGGCGAACTCCACCTCCGCGATCACCACGTTCCCCCAGTCCAGGTAGTCGATGAAGTCCTGCCCGCGCACCTCGTAGGTGCCGCGCTCGCCGTCGATGTGGCCGGGCCCCGGCACGCAGAACTGCGCGCACAGCACCTCGGCGTCCGGCGCGATCACCGCCTCCCGCTCCTCGCCCGCGTCCGTCCACTGCGCGCTCCAGTCCTCCGGGGTGAGCAGCCCGTCGGCCTCCGGGGTGGCCTCCGCGCGCTCCACGGCCGTGTACACCCACGGCCCCTCCACCGGCGCCGGCTGCTCGGCGGGGACGAACCGCACCACCGCGGTGCCGGGCTCCGCGGTCGGCGCCGCCGACGGGGTGGCGGTCGCCTGGTCCTCCGCCTCGCCGACGGCGTCGCCCAGCGTGTTCGCCACCGCCCACACGCCCCCGCCCAGCAGCGCCGCCGCCAGCACCCCGCCGCCCGCGATCAGCGGCAGCCGCCCGCGCCCGCGGGGGCGGCCGTCGTGCAGCTGGATCACCCGCGGCAGGCGGACCGGCTCGACCACGCCCTGCCACTCCCGCGACAGCACCAGGGTGACCGCGGTCCCCTTCACCCCGTCGGCGGACGCGCTGCCGCTCGCCTCCCACGCCGCGATGGTCGACCCCAGCAGCTCGCGCACCGACGGCCGGTCCGCGGGGTCCTTGGCCAGCGCCCGCCGGACCAGCGGCAGCAGTTCCTCGGGCACCCCGTCGAGGTCGGGATCGGCCTCGGCCACCCGCGCCGCCAGCTCCGCCGGTTCGCCCAGCCCGAACGGCAGCCGCCCGGTCGACGCGAACGCCATCACCGCGCCCCAGGCGAAGATGTCGGCCGCCGGTGCGGGCGGCGCCCCCGCGTGCCGCTCCGGGCTCAGCCACGCCGCCGCCGACCGGCGCAGGTGCTCGTCGTCGCCGGGCAGCGCGCAGTCGAGGATGCGCGGCCCGCGGGCGCCCAGCAGCACGTTGTCCGGCTTCAGGTCGCCGTGCGGGACGCGTCTCACGTGCAGCGCCGACAGGCCCTCGGCCAGCCCGGCCGCCAGCGCGGCCAGCCGCCCCGCCCCCAGGGCGCCGTGCTGCCGGGCGAACTGCGCCAGCGGGATGCCCGACGCGTACTCCATGGCCAGCCACGGCGGCGCGGCGGCGGTGTCGAAGGCGAGCGGCGGCACGTAGACCCGGCCGTCGACCGCCGCCAGCGCGGTCAGCCGCCGGTTCAGCTCGGCCCGCGCCTCGGGGGACTCCAGCAGCGGCGAGCGCAGCACCTTCACCGCCACCAGCGGGTCGCCCTGGGTGGTCGGGTGCACGCCGGCGTAGGTGGTTCCGGTGCCGCCCGAGCCCAGGCGCCCGATCAGCAGGTAGGGCCCCACCCGCTCGGGGTCGGCGGCGGTGAGCGGGACCAGGTTCGGCGGCACCAGGACGGAGATCTCGTGCTGGGAACGTCGGCTCATGGGGGTCCTGTCAGTCCGGTCCGGATCTCCGCGCAGACCGCGGAGGGGGCCTGCGGCGGCGCCATCGTAACCGCGCGCGGCCGCGGTCCGATTCTCCGCCATCGGGGCGGCGGCGTCGATCGCCCCGGCGGAGCGGACGCCCCGCCGCGCGGCGCGCGCGGGCGGGGATAGCGGGCCACGGCGCCGGCGGACGCGATAGGGTCGGCCCTATTCGGATCTTTAGGTTCCGCCGGCCCGGTGGACACCGGTCCGGGCCCCCCGGCCCCCCGCCGGGAGCGGAGCCCGGCCCCGCCGGCGGCCCGCCGACCACCGACCGACCCCAACGCCAACGGAGCACGCATGCTGACCGGAGGAGAGGTAGCCGCCCTCATCGCAGCGGTCGTCTGGACGGTGCTGGTCGCGTTCCTGTGCGTGGCCCTCGTCCGGCTCACCCGGCTGCTGTCGGAGACCACCAAGGTGGTCGCCGAGTTCGGGGAGCGCGCCCGCCCCATGCTGGACGAGATGGCCGCCACCGTCGAACGCACCGGCGCGTCCCTCGACCGGGTGGACGAGATCACCGCCAACCTCGCCACCACCACCGAGGACGTCTCGACCATGACCGCCCTGACGCGGTCGGTGGTGACCGGACCGCTGGTCAAGGTGGCGTCGTTCTCCTACGGGGTGCGCCGCGTGCTGGGCCAGCGCCGCGCGCTGGCCCTGGTGCGCGGCCGCCGCCGGAGGGAGCGCCGATGATGGGCCGCGTCCTCTATCTTGTCGCAGGTGCGGCGCTCGGCGGGTATGTTGTCCACAAGCTCAACCGCACGGCCCGTGCGTGGAGCCCGGCAGGCATCGCCGACCGCGTCGAGGACCACGTCGCCTCCTACCGCGACGCCCTCCGCGAGTTCAACGAAGACGTCCACGACGCCATGGAACGACGAGAAGCCGAACTCCACCGCCGCTACGCCGGCGGCCGGAGACCCCCCGGCGGTCACGCGATCCCCGCCGGCCCGGCAGACGAACCCCATGGCGCTCCCGGCGCCCACGACGTGAAGGACGGCCGCTGATGGAGACGGCAGAAATCGCCCGCCGCTTCCTCGCTTTCTTCGAGAACAACGGACACACCGTGGTCCCCTCGGCGAGCCTGGTGGCCGAGGACCCCACGCTGCTGCTGGTCAACGCCGGCATGGTCCCCTTCAAACCGTACTTCCTGGGCCAGCGCACCCCGCCCTACCAGCGGGCCACCAGCGCCCAGAAGTGCGTGCGCACCATCGACATCGACGAGGTCGGCAAGACCTCGCGGCACGCGTCGTTCTTCCAGATGCTGGGCAACTTCTCCTTCGGCGACTACTTCAAGGAGCAGGCCGTCCCGCTGGCCTGGCGACTGCTGACCGACTCCACCGCCGACGGCGGGTTCGGGTTCGACCCCGAGCGCCTCTGGGTCACCGTCTTCCACGACGACGACGAGGCCGAGACCCTGTGGCGCGAGCGCGTCGGCGTCCCCGCCGCCCGCATCCAGCGCCGGGGCATGGCCGACAACTTCTGGTCCATGGGCGTCCCCGGCCCCTGCGGCCCCTGCTCCGAGATCTACTACGACCGCGGCCCCGAGTACGGCGCCGACGGCGGCCCCGTGGCCGACGAGAACCGCTACCTCGAAGTGTGGAACCTCGTCTTCATGCAGTTCGAGCGCGGCGCCGGCGGCGGCAAGGACGACTTCCCCATCCTCGGCGACCTGCCGAAGAAGAACATCGACACCGGCATGGGCCTGGAGCGCATGGCCGCCATCCTCCAGGGCGTCGACAACATCTACGAGACCGACACCCTGGGCCGGGTCCTGCACCGCGCCGCCGAACTCACCGGCACCCGCTACGGCGACGACGAGCGCTCCGACGTCAGCCTGCGCGTCGTCGCCGACCACATGCGCACCGCCACCATGCTCGTCTCCGACGGCGTGCGCCCCGGCAACGAGAAGCGCGGCTACGTCCTGCGCCGCATCCTGCGCCGCTCCGTGCGCAACCTGCGCCTGCTGTCCGGCGACGACCGCGCCCTGCTGCACGACCTCACCGCGACGGCCATAGACGCCATGGCCGACCAGTACCCCTCCCTGCGCGCCGACGCCGACTCCATCCACGGGGTCATCGACGCCGAGGAGAAGAACTTCGCCGACACCCTGCGCTCCGGCACCGCGCTGTTCGCCCGCGCCGCCGAGAAGACCCGCGCGGCCGGCGGCACCACCTTCTCCGGCACCGACGCCTTCCAGCTCCACGACACCTACGGGTTCCCCATCGACCTCACCCTGGAGATGGCCGGCGAGCAGGGGCTCACCGTCGACGAGGACGCCTTCCGCGCCCTCATGCAGCAGCAGAAGGACACCGCCAAGCGCGACGCCAAGGCCAAGAAGCTCGGCAACGCCGACATCGGCGTCTACGCGCGGCTGCTCGACGGCTCCGGCGCCACCGAGTTCCTCGGCTACACCGACCACGAGGCCGAGTCCCGCGTCCTCGGCCTCATCGTCGACGGCGCCGACGCCGCCGTCGCCCGCGCCGGCGACCGGGTCGAGGTCGTCCTCGACCGCACCCCGTTCTACGCCGAGAGCGGCGGCCAGCTCGCCGACCGCGGCACCCTCACCGCCGACGGCCGCGGCACCGTCGACGTGGACGACGTGCAGAAGCCCATCGCCGGGCTGTTCGTCCACCGCGGCACCGTCCGCTCCGGCGAGATCGCCGTGGACGACCGCGTGCACGCCCTCATCGACACCGACCGCCGCGCCTCCATCTCGCGGTCGCACTCCGCCACCCACCTCATCCACTCGGCGCTGCGCAACGCCCTGGGCCCCTCCGCCGGGCAGGCCGGATCGGAGAACCGCCCCGGCGGGCTCCGGTTCGACTTCACCGCCAACAGCGGGCTCACCCCGGCCGCCCTCGGGGAGGTCGAGGAGGAGGTCAACACCGTCCTCGCCGGCGACATCCAGGTCCGCGACTTCCAGACCACCCTGGACGAGGCGCTGTCCATGGGCGCCCTGGCCATGTTCGGCGAGAAGTACGGCGACCGCGTCCGCGTGGTCGAGATGAGCGACTACTCCCGCGAGCTGTGCGGCGGCACGCACGTCGGCGCCACCGGCCAGCTCGGCATCGTCAAGCTGCTGGGCGAGTCCTCGGTCGGCTCCGGCGTGCGCCGCGTCGAGGCCGCCGTCGGCCTCGACGCCTTCCGCCGCCTGTCCAAGGAGTCCCTGCTGGTCGGCCGGCTCTCCGAGCAGCTCAAGGCCCCCCGCGAGGAGCTGCCCGAGCGCATCGACGCCATGGTCGCCCGGCTGCGCGGCGCCGAGAAGGAGATCGAGCGGCTGCGCGCCGCCCAGGTCCTCCAGGCCGCCGCCGGGCTGGCCGAGGGCGCCCGCGAGCACGGCGGCGTCCGCGTCGTCGCCCACCAGGCGCCCGACGGCACCGCGGGCGACGACCTGCGCCGCCTCGCCCTCGACGTCCGCGACAGGCTCGGCGGCGACCGCCCGGCCGTCGTCGCCGTCGCCGCCGTGCCCAAGGACCGGCCGGTCGTGGTCATCGCCGTCAACGCGCCCGCCCGCGACACCGGCCTCAAGGCCGGCGACCTCGTCGGCGTCGCCGCGCGCGCCCTCGGCGGTGGAGGCGGCGGCAAGCCCGACGTCGCCCAGGGCGGCGGCACCGACCCCGCCGCCGTCCCCGCCGCCCTGCGCTCCGTCGAGGAACGGGTCGCCCGCGGCGCCTGAGCCGCGCGCTCCACGGGAAGAAAGGACCCCCGAGTTGAGCCTCCTCCCGCACCCCGCCCCCCGCGCGGGGGAGACCCGCCGTTGAGGCACGGCGTACGCCTCGCGGTCGACCCCGGCAACGCCAGGATCGGGGTCGCCGCGAGCGACCCCAGCGGCACGCTGGCCACCCCGGTCGAGACCGTCCGGCGCGGAAGCGGCGACCTGGACCGCATCGCCCACCTGGTGCTCGAACACGAGGCCCGCGAGGTCATCGTGGGCTACCCCGCCTCGCTGTCCGGCGACGAGGGGCCGGCCGCCCGCGGCGCCCGGTCCTTCGCCGCCGCCCTGGCGCGCCGGCTCGCCCCGGTGCCGGTGCGGCTGGTCGACGAGCGGCTGACCACGGTCACCGCCCAGGAGCAGCTCCGCGCCGGCGCCACGCACGGCCGGCGCGGCGCCCGCGCCGGCCGGGCCCGCCGCGCGGTCATCGACCAGGCCGCGGCCACCGTCCTGCTGCAGTCCGCGCTCGACACGGAGCGGCGTACCGGCCGCCCCCCCGGGGAAGCCGTCGGAGAGAACGCATGAGCGACAACGACCCCTACGATTCCGGGCCCGGGCGGCACGGCCGGCGCCGCGCGGAGCGCGACCGCGGCCCCGACCCGCTGACCGAGCCGCGGCCCCGCGCCGCCGAGCGCACCGCGCCCGATCCGGTGGCCGACCCCCTCGCCGAACCGCGCGGCCGCCGCGCCCGGCACGGCGGGGGCACCGCCGCCACCGACGGGTGGGACCGGACCCGCGCCGAGGACGCGTGGCGCTCCGAACGCGCCCGCGCCGACGACCCCCGCGACAGCGGCGCGTACCCGCTCGACCCGGACGACCGCCCCCGCGGCCGCCGCCACCGCCGCGACCCCGGCGCCCCCGCCGACACCGGCGGGTTCGACGCGGCGCGCACCGGCGACCACCGGCCCCTCGCCCCCGACCCCCTCACCGACACCGGCGGCGGCCGGCGCCGCCGCGGCTCCGGCCCGGTCGCCACCGACGCCGACCCCGGCGGCACCGGACGACGCGGCGCCGTCGCCGACCCCGGACCGCCCCCCGACGACCCCGCCCCCCGCGGGCGCCGCCGCCGGGCCCGCCGCGAGGACGACCTCGACGACGCCCCCTGGGCCGAGCGCGACGACGAACCCGAACCCGAGTTCGCGCCGCTGCGCCCGCGCGTCCTCGACTTCGACTCCGTCCCGGTCACCCGGCGCCGGACCCGCGACGCCGACCCCGACGACCCCGCCCCCCGGCGGCGCCGCCGCGACCCGGCCGACGACCCCGCCCCCGAACCCGACGACACCCGGCGCGGCCGCCGCCGGGCCCGGCCCGACGAGGACGGCAGCGCCGCCGCGGTCGCCGACGCCCCGCCGCGCGGGCGCCGCCGCTCCGCCGACCCGGCCGCCGAACCGGACCCCGAGCCCACCGCGCCGCCCCGCCGGCGGCGGGGCGCCGCCGACCCGGACGGGGCCGGCGCCCCCGACGGCGACCGCGAGCCCCCGCGCCGGCGCGCGCGCCGCGCCGCGGCCGCCGGCACCGGCGACGACCACGCGGACCACGAGGACCACGAGGAGCACGAGGACGGCGCCGCCGCCGGCCCCGGGCGCCGCGGCCGGCGCCGCGCCGCGGCCGACCCGCCGCGCCGCTCCCACC
>NZ_BCRK01000201.1 GCF_001552555.1 Nocardiopsis trehalosi NBRC 14201
GGCGGGCGGGCGCGCGGCGGGGCGCCGCCACCCCGGTGCCGGGGCTCCCCCGCCGCCCCCCTTCCCGGGCCCGCGGCGGGCACACGTCGGCGCCGGTCGCGGGGTGCGGGGCGGAGCCGGTCGGGCGCGTTCCGGCGCGGCCCGTGCGCGGACCGCCGGGCGGACGTGATCTCATCTGTCCGGTGCGTCCGCGTCGGGCGCGGCCGGGACGAGTGTGACAGGGGGGACGGTCGTGGCAGGTGGGTTCTCGCCACGCGGCGGGTGGCGCCGGCGGCGCGGGGGCGGGGCGGCCGACTTCGGCGACCGGCTGCGGCCGCCGCAGTTCACGGTGGCCGCGTTCGGCTGCGCCGTGCTGGTGGGGACGCTGCTGCTGATGCTGCCCGCCGCGTCGGCGGGCGGGCGGTCCGCCGACGTGCTGACGGCGCTGTTCACCGCCGTCTCGGCGGTCTGCGTGACGGGTCTGGCGGTGGTCGACACCGCCGTGTACTGGTCGACCGCGGGGCAGGTGGTGATCCTGGCGCTGATCCAGGTCGGCGGGTTCGGCATCATGACCCTGGCCACCCTGCTCGGGGCGGTGGTGACCCGCCGCCTGTCGCTGCGCACCCAGATCCGGGCCGGCGCGGAGGCCAAGAGCCTGACGCTCGGCGAGGTCCGCCGGCTGGTGGGCGGGATCGCCCGGGTCACGGCGGTGTTCGAGGTCGGGGTGGCTGCGGTGCTGGCGGCGCGCTTCGCGCTGGCCTACGGCGAGTCGCCCGGCCGCGCCGTCTACCTGGGGGTGTTCCACTCCGTCTCGGCGTTCAACAACGCCGGGTTCGCGCTGTTCAGCGACAACCTGGAGGGGTTCGCCACCGATCCGTGGATCTGCCTGCCGATCGCGGTCGCCGTCATCGCGGGCGGGCTCGGCTTCCCGGTGTGGCTGGAGCTGTGGCGGCACGCGCGGCGGGTGGGCGGCGCCGCGCCCCGCCACTGGTCGCTGCACGCGCGCATCACCCTGCTGGGGACGGCCGCCCTGCTCGCCGTCGGGTTCGCGGCGTTCTGCGCGCTGGAGTGGCGCAACCCGGCGACGCTGGGCCCGCTGTCGGTGCCCGGCAAGGTGCTGGCGGCGTTCTTCCAGGCGGTGATGCCGCGCACGGCCGGGTTCAACAGCCTGCCGTTCGGCGAGATGAACACCCAGACGCTGTTCGTGACGGACGTGCTCATGTTCATCGGCGGCGGCAGCGCGGGCACGGCGGGCGGTATCAAGGTGACGACGTTCACCGTGCTCGCGTTCGTGATCTACGCCAACATGCGCGGCGAGGGCACGGTGCACATCGGCCGGCGGCGGCTGCCGGCGGACGTGGAGCGCCAGGCGGTGACGGTCGTGCTGCTGGCGCTGGGGCTCGTCTGCGCGGCGACGTTCGCGCTGATGACGATGACCCTGTTCACCCTGGACCAGCTGCTCTTCGAGGTGGTCTCGGCCTTCGCCACGGTGGGGCTGTCGACGGGCATCACGGCGGACCTGCCGGCGGCGGGGCAGCTGATCCTCGTCGCGCTCATGTTCATCGGGCGGGTGGGCCCGGCGACGCTGGCCTCGGCGCTGGCGCTGCGCCACCACGGCCGCCGCTACGCCTACGCCGAGGAGCGGCTGGTCGTGGGCTGACCGGATGCGGCCGCGGGCGGCGGACGATGCGGGCGGTCCGGGAGGTTCTACCGCGCGCGGGCGGGGCGGCCGGGACGGGTGTGGCCAAGCGCACCCTGGGGCGGGCCCGGTGCTGGCAAGCTGGTGCGGCGAGGGGTGACGGAGGGAGCGCAGTGATGGAGTGGCCGCCCAAGGACGCAGAACGCAAGATCCTCGCCGGCCTGGCCGAGGCCCGGATCATCGAGTACCACGGCAGCGAGGACACCGGCGGCGGGCGGGTCCACCACGTCACCACCGTCACCGGCTACGAGGTCCCGCTGCGCGACGACGAGGTCGCCCCGTTCGCGCTCGGCGCGTGCGCGGGCGACTACAACCGGAGCCTCGACTACGACGCCACCCCGTGCGACCTGGTGGACGGCGTGGTCGCCGAGCGCTGGCACGCCCGCACCCGGGGCTGACCGCCGTCGACCGCGCCGACGCCGCGCCCGGCCCGCCGGGCGCGGTCCCTCTTCGGACGCGTGCGGACACCCGACGTTTTTTGACCGATCGTTCTCGAAAGATGTAGCGTCGCCGCATGGCGAGGACGAAGGCGTTCGACCCGGACACCGCACTGGCGGCAGCGGTCGACCTGTTCTGGGAGCGCGGCTACGAGGCGACGTCGATGGCCGACCTGGTCGACCGCCTCGGCATCGCGCGGGCGAGCGTCTACGCGACGTTCGGCGGCAAGCGCGAGCTGTTCCTGAAGGCGCTGGACCGCTACGGCTCCTCCGCCGAGACCGGCATCCTGCGCGACCTGACGGGGGACGGGCCCGCCCTGCCCGCCGTGCGCGCGCTGGTGGAGCGGTTCGCCCGGGAGGCCGCCGGCGACACCGGCCGACGCGGCTGCTTCGTGGTGAACACGGCGGTCGAGCGCGCGCCGCACGACCCGCCGGCCGCCCGCCGGGTGCGCGAGAGCTGGCTGCTGCTGGAGACGGCGCTGCGGTCGGCCCTGCTCCGCGCCCAGGCGCGGGGCGAACTCGCCCCCGACCGCGACCCGCACGCCCTGGCCCGGTTCCTGCTCACCGTGCTGCAGGGGATACGGGTGGTCGGCAAGGCCGACGAGGACGGCCGCCGCGTCCGCGACGCGGCCGAGCAGGCGCTGCTGCTCCTGTCCTGACCGCTCCACCGGATCGGCCGCCGCTCCGACAGGCCATCAATCAAGACCCACCATTCTGGAATGTTTGACAATGCCCCACCATCCGAAGGGACCGTCATGTCCGTACGCTTCTCCAACGCGACCGCCCTCGTCACCGGCGGCGGGAGCGGGATCGGCCGGGCCGTCGCCCTGGCGCTCGCCGCCGAGGGCGCGGCCGTCGTCGTCGCCGGCCGCACCCCCGGACCGCTGCACGCGACGGTGGAACTGATCGCCCGGGCGGGCGGCCGGGCCGCCGCCGTCCCCGCCGACACCACCTCCGCCGCCGACATGGAGCGCCTGGTGGACGCCGCGGTGGACGCGTTCGGCTCGCTGGACGTCGCGGTGAACAACGCGGGCGTGCTCACGGCGACGGGCCCGGTCGCCGACATCGACGAGGACCAGTGGCGCACCCTGCTGGACGTCAACGTCACCGGTGTGCTGCTGGGCATGCGGGCGCAGGTCGCGTACATGCGGCGCAACGGCGGCGGCGCCATCGTCAACGTCTCCTCCACGCTCGGCCCGCACGTCCGCCGCCCCGGGACGGGCGCCTACGGGGCGTCCAAGGCCGCGGTCAGCGCGCTCACCCGCGCGGCGGCGCGGGAGTACATCGGCGAGGGCGTCCGCATCAACGCCGTCAGCCCGGGACCGAGCGCCACCGCGATGTCGCTCCTCCCCGGCGAGACGGAGGCCGGGCGCACGGCGCGCATGCGCGAGCGCCTCCCGATCGGCCGGGTCGGCAAGGTGGAGGAGATCGCCGCGGCGGTGCTGTACCTGGCCGCCCCCGAGTCGGCGTTCACCGTCGGCGCGGACCTCGTGGTGGACGGCGGCAACGCCGCCTGACCGCGGCCCCGGAGCGGGGCACCGGACCCTGGTGCGCGGGCGGGGGGTAGCGTACGCTCCGGACGCGTCCGGAGCCCTGACCCGCGTGACCGGCGCCCTTCCCCGTCCCCCACCCCCGGGCGCCGTGTTGTCCGTTCTCACCCCCACCGCCGGGCCCTCCCCCGCCGCGCTGGGCGCCGGTGCGCCGCCCGCCCGCCACCGTCCCGAGATCCAGGGGCTGCGGGCGGTGGCCGTGCTGCTGGTGGCCGCCTACCACGTCTGGTTCGGCCGGGTCTCCGGCGGTGTGGACGTGTTCCTGCTGCTCACCGGCTTCCTCATCACCGGGTCGCTGGTGCGCTCGGTCGAGCGCGGCGGCGGGGTGCGCGCCGGGGCGTTCCTGGCCCGGCTGCTGCGGCGGCTGTCCCCGGCGGCCGGGCTGGTGCTGGCGGGGGTGCTGGCCGGGACCTGGCTGTGGGTGCCGCGCCCGCGGTGGCGCGACACGGTCGCCGAGGTCGCGGCGTCGGCGCTCTACCACGAGAACTGGCGGCTGGCCGCGCACTCCGTCGACTACCTGGCCCGCGACGCCGCGAGCCCGGTGCAGCACTTCTGGTCGCTGGCCGTGCAGGGGCAGGCCTACCTCGTGTGGCCGGTCCTGGTGGCGGTGGCGGCCGCTGTCGCGGCGCGGTCGGGACGGGGGACGCGGCCGGTCCTCGCCGCGATCCTGGCGGCGGTGGCCGCGGCGTCGTTCGGCTACGCGGTGGCGGCGACGGCGGCCGACCAGCCGCGGGCCTACTTCGACACCGGGGCGCGGCTGTGGGAGCCGGCGCTGGGCGGGCTGCTCGCCCTGCTCCCCGACCGGGTCCGGGCGCCCGCCGCCGTGCGCGCCGCCCTGGGGTGGGCGGGGCTGGCCGCGCTGGCGGCGTGCGGCGCGCTGGTCGACGTGTCGACCGCGTTCCCCGGGTGGGCCGCGCTGTGGCCGACGGGGGCGGCGGCGCTGGTACTGGCGGCCGGGGTGTCGGGGCGCCCCTGGGGCGCGGACCGGCTGCTGTGCTGGGCACCGCTGCGCCGGGTCGGCGACCTGGCCTACCCCTTCTACCTGTGGCACTGGCCGGTGCTGGTGCTGTACCTCCAGGCGAGCGGCCGCCCCGCCGCCGGGCCGGCCGACGGCCTGGCCGTGCTCGCGCTGTCGGCCGGGCTCGCGTGGGCCACCGACCGCGCCACCGGCGGCCGGCCGGCCCCCGCGCCGGCGGGGTACGGCCTGGCGGTCGCCGCGGCGTGCCTGGCCCCGGCCCTGGTGGCCGCCGGCCTGTGGACGGCCGGGCTCGACGCGCGGCAGCGCTCCGCCGACCTCGCCGCCGCCGATTCCGCCCGCTACCCCGGCGCGGGGGCCCTCGCCGACCCGCGCGTGGCGGCGCGGCTGCCCGACGCCCCGGTCTACCCCGACCTGACCGCACCGCGCGACCCGTGGGCCACCCACGTCAACGGCTGCAACACCGAGGTGGAGGGCACCGAGGTGGCGGCCTGCTCCTACGGGCCGGCGACCGCCGGGCGCACCGTCGCCCTGGTCGGCTCCTCCCACGTCGGCCACTGGTTCCCGGCGATGCGGGAACTGGCCCTCCGGCACGGGTGGCGGCTGGTGGTGATGACCAAGAACAGCTGCCGGTTCGGCGCCGCCCCCCAGCGGCTGGGCGGCGCCCTCTACGCCGACTGCGAGGCGTGGAAGGACGGGGTCATGGCCGAACTCGCCGAGCTGCGGCCGGACGCGGTGTTCACCACCGCGACCGTGAGCGGCGCCGCCGAGCGCGAGCGGGTGCCCGACGACCACGTCCGCCGGTGGCGGGAGCTGGACGCCATGGGCATCGGCGTGATCGCCGTCCGCGACACGCCCCGGCTGGACTTCGACGCCCCCGAGTGCGTCGACCGCCGCGGCGCGGCGGCGTGCGTGGCGGAGCAGTCCGCGTCGCTGGCCCGGGACTCCCCGCTGGACACCGCCGCCGGGGTGCCGGACAACGTCGCGTTCGTGGACCTGACCCGGTACCTGTGCCCCGACGGGCGGTGCCCGGCCGTCGTCGGCAATGTGCTGGTGATGTCGGACGACAACCACCTGACGGCGACCTACTCCCGCACGCTCGCCCCGATGCTGGGCGCCCAGGTGCACGCCGCGACGGGGTGGTGACCCCCAGCGCACCGCGATCGGGCGCCCGTTCCGCGGCGGATTGCCCGTTCTCCGGGAACCTGGTTGCATGTGTCGACCCCCCATTCGGTACGGACCGGCTCGGCGCCGGTCGGCAGGAGGACGAGCAACGGTGGACGGCCAGGGCCCCGCCCCGGAGGGCATCGACACGTCGGTGCCCAATGTCGCGCGGATGTACGACTACTACCTCGGCGGCAAGGACAACTACGCCGTCGACCGGGCCGCGGCCGAGAAGATCATGGCGATGGTGCCCGACCTGCCGGCGACCGTCCGCGCCAACCGGGCCTTTCTCGGCCGGGCGGTGCGCGCCGCCGTGGCGGACGGCGTCCGCCAGTTCGTGGACCTGGGCACGGGCCTGCCCACCCGGGACAACGTGCACGAAGCGGCCCTCGCGGCGGCGCCCGACGCGCGCGTCGTCTACGTCGACTACGACCCGGTGGTCGTGGCGCACGGCGAGGCGCTGCTGGCCACCACCGAATCGGTCCGGTTCATCCAGGCCGACCTGCGCGAACCCGAGCAGATCCTGGCCCACCCGGTGCTGCGCTCGCTGATCGACCTGGACCAGCCCGTCGCGGTGCTGCTCGCGGCGATCCTGCACTTCGTGCCCGACAGCGACGAGCCGCACCGGCTGGTGGCGCGGCTGCGCGACGCCATGGCGCCCGGCAGCCGGATCATCCTGTCGCACGGGTTCTCCGACCCCGGCCGCCCGGCGGCCACCGAGGGGTCCAAGGCCGTCTACCGCACGGCGACGGCGCCGGTGGCCGACCGCAGCCGCGAGGAGATCCTGGCCTTCTTCGACGGGTTCGACCTGGTGCCGCCGGGCCTGGTCCCGGCCGCCGACTGGAACCCGGCGGACGGCGAGACCGTGTACTCGGCCGGCAAGTCGCTGATCCTCGCCGCGGTCGGCCGCAAGCCCTGACCGCCGCCATGGACGCCGGCGAACCCGACGCGCACCGGGCGCTGCTCGACCGGCTGCTGCCCGGCGACCCGCCCGGCCGCCGCACCGTGCGCCGCGGCCAGTTCCACACCGTCGTCCTCGGTGCCGAGCGCGTGGTGTGCCTGCCGCGGACGGCCGCCGCGGCGGCGCGGCTGCCGCAGCGGGCGGCCGTGCTGGAGGCGCTGGCGGCGGCCGGGATCGGCGTCCGCGCCCCCGTACCGCTGGAACGCGGGTTCGGCGGCGCGACCCCCTTCCTCGTGCTCGACCGGGTCCCCGGCGCCCCGCTGCCGGACGGCCCCCCGGCCGCCCCCGCCGCTGCGGCGGCCGGGTACATCGGGCTGCTGGAGGCGCTGGCCGACGCCGGGGCCGCCCCGGCGCTGCGCGCGGCGCTGCCCCGCGACCCCGCGGACCGGTGGGCGCGGTTCGCCGCCGGGGTGCGCGACGGTCTCGCGCCGCTGATGTCCCCGGCCGGGCGGCGCCGCGCCGACCGCGAACTGGAGGCGGTCGCCGCACTGCCGCACCGCACGGACGCGCTGGTCCACGGCGACCTGGGTGCCGAGAACGTGCTCTGGACGGCGGACGGCGACCGTGGCCGGGTATCGGGGGTGGTCGACTGGGACGGCGCCTGCCTGGGTGATCCGGCCGAGGACGCGGCGGCGGTGGCGGTCGGCCACGGCCCGGACCTGGCGGAGCGGGTGCTGTCCGCGCGGGCACGCACCGACCCGGGCCTGCCGGCGCGGGCGGCCGCGATCCGCGGGACGTTCGCGCTCCAGCAGGCCCTGGCGGCGCTGCGCGACGGCGACGCGGCGGAGCTGGCCGACGGGTTGGCGGGCTACCGCTGACGGCCGCCCCGCCCGGTCGGAGCGGGGCGGGGTGCGGGTCAGCGGCCCAGGGGCGGCTCGTCCAGGATGAACATGGTCTGGGTGGAGCGGACCTCGGGGATGCGCTGGAGGCGTTCGAGGACGAAGGTGCGCAGGTCGGCGGCGTCGGCGACGCGGACGAGCAGCAGCAGGTCGACGTCGCCGGAGACCAGGGCGGCGTGGTCGATCTCGGGGATGTCGCGCAGGTGGTCGCGGAACCGCTCCCAGGAGTGCTGGAGGATGCGGACCGACACGTAGGCCGCGAGGCCGCGCCCGGTCTTCTCGGGGTCGACGACGGCGGTGAACCCGCGGATGACGCCCTGGTCGCGGAGCCGGTCGAGGCGCGCGTAGGCGTTGGCGCGGGAGATGTGCGCCTGCTCGGCGACGGCGCGGACGGACATGCGGCCGTCGGCGCGCAGCAACTCGATGATGCGGTGGTCGACCCCGTCCAGCTCCACGGCCATGTGTCTCACCTCACAGCGTCCGCATGCTGGACGGCTCCGACGGATGGCCGCCCGGGCGGCGCTCCGCGGCCATCCGTCCACGGTCGCGCCGTCCGTATGGACACTATGGGGTGACGAACCGCATATTCAAGACATGAAGCGCAGCGATGACCGGCCTCGTTCTGCTCCTCCCCTCCCCACAGCGGAGCCGATCCGGCTGGTCGACCCGCGGGGCGGCCGCGTCGGCGGCAGCGGCCTCCCCGCACCCGCGCCCGACACGCTCCTGGCGATGCTGCGGGCGATGGTCGTCGGGCGGCGCTTCGACCGCCAGGCCGGCGCGCTCACCCGCCAGGGGCGCCTCGCCGTGTACCCCTCCTCGCACGGCCAGGAGGCGTGCCAGGTGGGGGGCGTGCTGGCCCTGGCGGAGGACGACTGGCTGTTCCCCACCTACCGCGACTGCGTCGCCCTGGTCACCCGCGGGGTCGACCCGGTCGAGGTGCTGACCCTGCTGCGCGGCGACTGGCACAGCGGCTACGACCCCGACCGCCACCGCTGCGCCCCCCAGTGCACCCCGCTGGCCACCAACGCCTCGCACGCGGTGGGCCTGACCTACGCCGCCCGGCGCAAGGGCCGGGACACCGCCGCGCTCGTCCTCATGGGCGACGGCGCCACCAGCGAGGGCGACGCCCACGAGGCGTACAACTTCGCCGCGGTGTGGAACACCCCGGTGGTCTTCCTGATCCAGAACAACCAGTGGGCCATCTCCGTCCCGGTGCACCGGCAGACGGCCGCGCCCACCCTGGCGCACAAGGCGATCGGATACGGGATGCGCGGCTACCACGTCGACGGCAACGACGCGGCCGCCGTGCACGCCGTGGTCTCCCGCGCCCTGGCCGAGGCGCGCGCCGGGGGCGGCCCGGCCATCATCGAGGCGCAGACCTACCGGATCGACCCGCACACCAACGCCGACGCCCCGCAGCGCTACCGCGACGACGCCGAGGTCGAGGCGTGGCGGCGGCGCGACCCCATCGCCCGCCTGGAGGCGCTGCTGCGGGCGGAGGGGGTGGTCGACGACGCCGGGATGCGGCGCATCGAGGACGCCGCCGAGGAGCTGGCGGCCCGGGTGCGCGAACGCCTGTCCGGCGACCCCGAACCCGATCCGGCGGAGCTGTTCGCGCACGTCTACGCGGCGCCGACCGCGCAGTTGGCCCGGCAGCGGCGGGAGCTGCTCGACGAGACCCGGGAGGGCTGACGATGGCCGCGACGACCCTGGGCGGGGCGCTCAACCGGGCGCTGCGCGACGCGCTGGCCGAGGACCCCTCCGTGGTGGTCTACGGCGAGGACGTGGGCCCCCTCGGCGGGGTGTTCCGCGTCACCGACGGGCTGACCGCCGAGTTCGGCGAGGACCGGTGCTTCGACTCGCCCCTGGCGGAGTCGGGGATCGTGGGCACCGCCGTGGGCATGGCGATGCACGGGCTGCGCCCGGTCGTGGAGATGCAGTTCGACGCGTTCGCGCTGCCGGCGTTCGAGCAGGTGGTGTCGCACGTCGCGAAGATGCGCAACCGGACGCGGGGCCGGGTGGAGCTGCCGCTGGTCATCCGCATCCCCTACGGCGGCGGGATCGGCGCGGTCGAGCACCACGGCGACTCCTCCGAGGCCTACTACGCGCACACCCCCGGCCTGCGGGTGGTCACCCCGGCCACGCCGGCCGACGCCTACTCCCTGCTGCGCGAGGCGGTGGCCTCCCCCGACCCGGTCGTGTTCCTGGAGCCCAAGCGCCGCTACTGGGACCGGGCCGACCTCGACCTGCCCGTGCGCACCGAGCCCATGGACCGCGCGGTGGTGCGCCGGCCGGGCACCGACGCCACCCTGATCGCCTACGGCCCGATGGTGGCGACCGCGCTGGAGGCGGCCGAGGAGGCGCGCGCCGAGGGCCGCTCCCTGGAGGTCGTCGACCTGCGGTCGCTGGCCCCGTTCGACGACGACACCGTCGCGGCGTCGGTGCGCCGCACCGGCCGCGCGGTGGTGGTGCACGAGGCGTCGACGTTCGCCGGCTACGGCGCGGAGGTCGCGGCCCGGATCACCGAGCAGTGCTTCCACCACCTGGAGGCCCCGGTGCTGCGGGTCGGCGGCCTGGACATCCCCTACCCGCCGCCGCACCTGGAGGAGTACCACCTGCCCTCGGTCGACCGCGTCCTCGACGCCGTCGACCGGCTGCAGTGGGAGGCGAGCTGGGTGCCGGACGTCCCGCCGCCCCCGCCCCGGCGCGCGGCCGGCCGGGCGGAGGCCCGGTCGTGAGCCCCGCGTCGGACGTGCGCAGCTTCCTGCTGCCCGACCTCGGGGAGGGCCTGACCGAGGCGGAGATCCTGGGCTGGAAGGTGGCGGTGGGCGACACCGTGGCCGTGGACCAGCCGGTGGCCGAGGTCGAGACCGCGAAGGCGGCGGTGGAGGTGCCCTGCCCCTTCGCCGGGACCGTGGCCGAGCTGCACGGCGCCCCCGGTGACGTGGTGGCCGTGGGCACCCCGCTGATCAGCGTCCGCCCGGCGGAGCCCCCGGCCGGGTTCGCCGAACCGGGCGTGGTGGTTCCCGCCGCCCGGTCCGCCGGCCCGGCGGAGGAGGGGGCATCGGACTCCGGGGCCGTACTCGTCGGGTACGGCACCGGTGGGGGCACGCGCCGTCAGGGCCGGCGGCGGCGTGCCCCACTGCCGGACGGGCCGCGGACAACGGCGTCCGCGGCCGCGTCCGGCGCGCCCGCCCGGCCGGGCCGCGCGGCGGTGGTGTCGCCGCTGG
>NZ_BCRK01000202.1 GCF_001552555.1 Nocardiopsis trehalosi NBRC 14201
GCCGCAGGGCCACCCCGGGCAGGCGCCCGGCTACGGCGCCCCCCAGCAGCCGCAGCAGGCGCAGCAGCCGCAGCAGGCCGGCGCGCAGCATCCCGGGTACCCGCAGCAGGGCCAGCCCCAGCAGCCCGGCCCCGCCCAGCCCGGGTACGGCGCCCCCAGCGGGGGCGCGTCGGGCTACGGCGCCCCGGCCGGCGGCGGACAGCCCGGCGGGCAGCCGGGCTACGCCCAGCCCACCGGCGGCCAGCCCGGCTACGCCCCCGGGTACGCCCAGCCCACCGGCGGCCAGCCCGGCTACGCGCCGCAGGGCCACCCCGGGCAGGCGCCCGGCTACGGCGCCCCCCAGCAGCCGCAGCAGCCCCAGCAGCACCCCGGGTACCCGCAGCAGGGCCATCCCCAGCAGCCCGGACCGGCCCAGCCGTCCGGCGCCTACCCCGTGCCCGGCCCCGCGGGGCCGCAGCAGGGCGGCGGCGACGCCACCACGTGGGCGATGATCGCGCACCTGTCCGGCGTCATCCTGTCGTGCCTCGGCTGGCTGGCCGCCCTCGTCGTGTACGCGACGCGGAAGAACTCCTCGCCCTTCGTCCGGCACCACGCGTCGGAGGCGCTGAACTTCCAGCTCACGCTGCTCATCCCCTACGCCGTCATGTGGATCGTCTACATCGTCATGGGCGTCTACCTGCCCGCCGAGTCGTGGATCGGGTCCGTCCTGGTCGCCGTGGTGTGGGTGGCCTCCATCGTGTTCGGCGTGCTCGCCGCGCTGGCCGCCAACAAGGGGTCGTGGTACCGCTACCCCGTCGCCATCCGCCTGGTGAAGTAGCGTCGCCGGCGGGCGCGAGCCTGGAGCCCGGTACCGGGCCGACCGCCCTCCGGCCCCCGTCCGACCGTCCGCGCCGCCGAGGCGGCGTTCGATCTCCGCACCGAACGAGGAGACCATGAGCTATCCGCAGCAGCCCAACCCCTATGACGGGCAGGGCGGCCAGAACCCCTATCCGGGCGGCTACGGCCCCGCGCCCGGCGCCGAGCACGGCACCGGCCCCCACCACGGGCAGGGCTGGCCGCAGTCGGGGCCGCAGACCCCCTACGGGCAGCAGCCCTACCAGCAGTCCCACCAGCAGCCCTACGGCGGGCAGCAGCAGTACGGACAGCAGCAGTACGGCCAGCAGCCCTACGGCGCCCCCGGGCAGCAGGGCGGGCCGTCGTCGTCGGACGACCGCACCATGGCCATGCTCGCCCACATCGGCGGCGCCGTGGTCGGGTTCATCCTCCCGCTGATCCTGTACCTGGTGAAGAAGGACGACTCGCCCTACGTCCGCTACCACGCGGCGCAGGCGCTCAACTTCCAGATCATGATGGTCATCGGCTACGTGATCGCGGGCGCGCTGACCCTCATCATCATCGGCTACCTGCTGTGGCTGGTGCTGTGGGTCGGCGGGCTGGTGTTCGGCATCCTCGCCGGCATGGCCGCCAACCGCGGCGAGTGGTACAAGTACCCGGTCACCATCCCGGCCGTGAACTAGCCCGCCCCCACCGGCCCGCGCCGGGCCCGCCGCATCGCGGGCGCCGGCCGGGCCGTCAGGTCAGGTCGCGCACCACCGCGTCGGCGAGCAGCCGGCCGCGGCGGGTGAGCACGGCCCGGCCGGCGGCGTGCGCCGCCGGCTCCAGCAGGCCGTCGGCCGCCGCGCGGGCGGCGGCCGCCCGGCCCGCGTCGTCGAGCAGGTCCAGCGGGCAGCCCTCGGCGATGCGCAGCTCCAGCAGGATGCGCTCGAAGCGGCGGTCCTCGGCGCCGAGGACCTCGCGCGCGTGGCCGGGCGAGATCCCCTCGGCGAGGCGGGCCGCGTAGGCGGCGGGGTGCTTGACGTTCCACCACCGGGTGCCGTTGACGTGGCTGTGCGCCCCGGGGCCCACCCCCCACCAGTCGCCGCCGGTCCAATAGAGCAGGTTGTGCCGGCTGCGCGCCGCCGTGCCGCGCGCCCAGTTCGACACCTCGTAGGCCGCGTAGCCCGCGGCGGTGAGGGCGTCGTCGGCCATGAGGTAGCGGTCGGCCATGGTGTCGTCGTCGGGGGCGGCGAGTTCGCCGCGCCGCACCCGGGCGGCCAGGCGGGTGCCGTCCTCGACGATCAGCGAGTACGCCGAGACGTGGTCGGGCCCGGCCGCGACGGCCGCGTCGAGCGAGGCCGCCCAGTCGGCGTCGGTCTCGCCCGGCGTGCCGTAGATCAGGTCCAGGTTGACGTGCTCGAACCCGGCCTCGCGCGCCCACGCCACGCACTGCTCGGGGCGGCCCGGGGTGTGGGTGCGGTCGAGCACCGCGAGCACGTGCGGCCGGGCGCTCTGCATGCCGAACGACACCCGGGTGAACCCGGCGTCGCGCAGCCGGAGCAGCGCGTCGCGGTCGACGGTCTCGGGGTTGGCCTCGGTGGTGACCTCGGCGTCGGGCGCCAGGCCGAACGCGTCGTCCACGGCGGCGACGACGCGGCCCAGGTCCTCCGGCGGCAGCAGCGTGGGGGTGCCGCCGCCGACGAACACGGTGCTCACCGGCAGGTCGGCGGCGCCGAGCACGCGGCGGGCCAGGCGGACCTCGGCCGCGGCCTGGTCGGCGTAGGTGGCGGGCGAGGCGGTGGCGGCGCCGTCGCGGGAGCGCAGCTCGCCCGCGGTGTAGGTGTTGAAGTCGCAGTAGCCGCAGCGGGTGACGCAGAACGGCACGTGGACGTAGAACCCGAACGGGCGCCGGCCCGCCCCGGCGAGCGCGGAGGCGGGCAGCGAACCGTCGGCGGGCACCGGGTCGCCGTCGAGCACGACAGAAGGCATGCCTTCAGTCTGCGGGATGGCGGCGACCGGATGGGCCGGTCAGCGGCCGACCTGCGCCGCGACGCGCTCCTCGACCTCCCGCCACTTGTCGGAGCGGCCGGGGATGGCGGTGATGCGGCGCAGCGTCGCGAGGTCGCGGTCGTAGCGGGCGCGGAACCCGGCCATGACGGTGATGCCGTGGTCGGGCCGGTGCAGCACCTCGACGCGGTCGCCCGCGGTGACGGCCCCCTCCTGGAGCACCCGCCAGTAGACGCCGGTGCGGGCGTCGTCGGTGAAGCGCCGCACCCACCCCTGTTCGGCCATCCACGCCTGGAAGGTGCCGCAGGGGGTGCGCGGGACGGTGGCCTCCAGCACGGCCGTGCCCACCCGCCACCGCTCGCCGATGAGGACACCGGCGAGGTCGGCGCCGGCGGTGGTGAGGTTCTCGCCGAAGCCGCCGTCGCGCAGCGGGCGGCCGAGCCGCTCCTCCCACGTGTCGAGGTCCTCGCGGGCGAATGCGTAGACGGCCTGGTCGGGGCCGCCGTGGTTGCGCAGGTCGGCCTGCTCGTCGCCGTCGAGGCCGAGGGTGCGCACGGCGACCGGTCCGGCGGCGGGCCGCTTGTCGATGGCGGTGCGGCGGGGCCGGCCCGCCCAGGCGGCGGGGGCGGCGCGGCCGGTGCTGACCGACCGGAGAACGCTGTGGGGCATGCGGTCCACGCTAGCGGGGCGCGGGCGGGCGAGGGGTCGGCGGGTCAGCCGGCGCGCACCGCGCGGTCGGCGCGGTCGGCGGCGGGGGCGGCGGCCGTCGACCCGCGCACGACGAGTTCGGGGTCGAACATGTACTCGGCGCGGGAGACCGCGTGCCCGGCGATCTCGTCGCAGAGGGTGCGCACGGCGGCCAGGGCCATGGCCTGCACGGGCTGGCGGACCGTGGTGAGCGGGGGGTCGGTGAAGGCGATGAGCTGGGAGTCGTCGTAGCCCACCACGGAGAAGTCGCGGGGGACCGCCAGGCCCGCCTGGCGGGCGGCGCGCACCGCGCCGAGCGCCATGAGGTCGGAGCCGCAGACGACCGCGGTGACGCCGCGCCGCAGCAGGCGGGCGGCCGCGGCGTGCCCGCCCTCGACCCCGAAGAGGGAGAGCTCCACCAGGCCGTCGGCCGGCAGCCCGTGGGCGGCCATGGCCTCGTGGTAGCCCTGGAGCTTGCGGCGCACCGGCACGTAGCGGTCGGGGCCGCTGGTGAAGCCGATGCGGGTGTGGCCGAGCGCGGCCAGGTGGTCGACGGCGAGGTGGCCGGCCCGCCGGTCGTCGGCCGAGACGAACGCGGCGGCCACCCGGTCGGTGTAGCCGTTGACGAGGACGATCGGCAGCCGGCGGGCGAGCAGCCGGCGGTAGAGGCCGTGGTCGGCGCTGGTGTCGGCGTGCACCCCGGAGACGAACAGGATGCCGGAGACGTTGCGTTCGAGGAGGAGGTCGACGTACTCGTCCTCGACGATCCCGCCGGGCGGCTGGGTGCACAGGACGGGGGTGTAGCCGTTCTGGGCGAGGGCGCCCTCGGCCGCCTGGGCGAACATCGGGAAGACCGGGTTCTCCAGTTCGGGCACCACCATGCCGACCAGCCCCGCGGAGCGCTGCCGCAGCCGGGACGGGCGCTCGTAGCCCAGGACGTCGAGGGCGGAGAGCACGGCGGTGCGGGTGTCGGCGCCCACCCCGGGCTTGTCGTTGAGGACGCGCGAGACCGTCGCCTCACTGACGCCGGCGTGCCGGGCGATGTCGGCCAATCGTGCTCCCATGCCAGCACTCTAGTGGAAGAGACCTGCCATTCCATTGCAAGTTGTGGGTAATCTTGCGCAAGGAATTGCAGCCACACGTTTCGCCTCAGGCGACATGGAGGGACCCGTATGCCGTTCTCCCCCGAGCCCGGGACCGCCACACCCCGGACCCAGCGGGAATGGTGGCGCGACGCCGTCATCTACCAGATCTACGTGCGCAGCTTCGCCGACTCCGACGGCGACGGCGAGGGCGACCTGCCGGGCATCCGCTCCCGGCTGCCCGAGCTGGCCGCCCTGGGCGTCGACGCCGTCTGGCTGACCCCCTTCTACGTCTCCCCCCTGGCCGACGGCGGCTACGACGTCGCCGACTACCGCGACGTCGACCCCCGGTTCGGCACCCTCGCCGACTTCGACGCCCTCACCGCCGCAGCCCACGACCTGGGGCTGCGGGTCATCATCGACGTCGTGCCCAACCACACCTCGTCGGCGCACCGGTGGTTCCGGGAGGCCGCGGCGGCCGAGCCGGGCGACCCGGTGCGGTCGCGCTACATCTTCCGGCCGGGCCGGGGCGCCGCCGGCGAGGAGCCGCCGAACAACTGGAACTCGATCTTCGGCGGCCCGGCCTGGACCCGGCTCAAGCGGCCCGACGGCACCCCCGAGGAGTGGTACCTGCACCTGTTCGACGCCGAGCAGCCCGACCTCAACTGGACGTCGGCCGAGGTGCACGCCGAGTTCGACGACGTGCTCCGGTTCTGGCTCGACCGGGGCGTCGACGGCTTCCGCATCGACGTCGCCCACGGCATGGTCAAGGACGCGGCGCTGCCCGACATCGCCGAGGGGCAGAAGGCCGACCTGCTCGACGGCACCACGCGGCTGCCCTACTTCGACCAGGAGGGCGTGCACGAGATCTACCGCCGGTGGCGGACCATCGCCGACTCCTACCCGGGGCAGCGGGCCCTGGTGGCCGAGGCGTGGGTCGAGGACGCCGAGCGGGTGGCGCGCTACCTGCGCCCCGACGAGCTGCACCAGGCGTTCAACTTCGAGTACCTGCAGGCGGGGTGGGACCCGCGGCGCGTGCGCGAGGTCGTCGACCGCTCGCTGGCGAGCAACGGGGCGGTGGGCGCCCCCACCACGTGGGTGCTGTCCAACCACGACGTCACCCGGCACGTGACCCGCTTCGGCGGGGGCGCCACCGGCCTGCGCCGGAGCCTGGCGGCCACCCTGCTCACCTTGGCGCTCCCGGGCTCGGCCTACCTGTACCAGGGTGAGGAGCTGGGTCTCCCGGAGGTCACCGACCTGCCCGAGGACGCGCTGCAGGACCCCACCTGGGAGCGGTCGGGCCGCACCGAGCGCGGCCGCGACGGCTGCCGGGTGCCGCTGCCGTGGGAGGGGGCCGAGCCGCCGTTCGGGTTCGGTCCGGCGGGCACGGTGCCGTGGCTGCCGGTGCCCGCGGAGTGGGCGGGGCTGACCCGCGCGGCGCAGCGGGCCGACCCCGGGTCCCCGCTCGCGCTGTACACGGCGGCGCTGCGGGCGCGGCGGGAGGCCGCGGTCGGCGCGGGCGACGCCGTCGAATGGCTCGACACCGGTCCCGAGGTCCTGGCGTTCCGCCGGGGGGCGGGGTTCGCGTGCGCGGTGAACATGTCCGGCGCGGCCGCGGTGGTGCCGCTGACCGGTGAGGTACTGGTGGCGAGCGGCCCGGTGGAGCAGCGGGCCGACGGCGTCGTGCTGCCCGCCGACACGGCGGTGTGGTTGCGCGGCTGACCGCGCGCGGGCGCGTTCGGCGGCCCGGCCGCCCCCATGCGGAGGGCGGCCGGGCCGCCGGCGTTCGGGGCCGTGCGGGGCGGCCGGGTCCGGCGGCGGGCGGCGGGAGGCGGGCGTGTTGCGGCCGTGTTTCCACATCGTGATGTAATTCAGCCGCAAAATCTTTCATTTCTTGCAGCCTGTTGCTAGCGTCACATCACCGCACAACAAGGACAAGCCGGGCCGCGCGGGGGGCGCCCACGGCTGTGTGCCCCGAAAGGGAGAGACATGAGAATCCGCAGCGCCGGCGTACTCGCCGGCACGGCCGCCCTCACCCTCGCCGCGACCGCCTGCGGCGGCGGGGGCGGTGCCGCCGAGGAGGAGAGCGCCGGGGCGCTCGTCATCTGGACCGACACCGAGCGCGGCGAGGTGCTCGGCCCGTTCGCCGAGGAGTTCGGCGAGTCCAACGGGATCGAGGTCGACATCCAGACGGTCGCCGTCGACCAGCTGCAGAGCGACTTCCTGACCGCGCACGAGGGCGGCTCCGGCCCGGACATCCTCGTCGGCGCGCACGACTGGATCGGCAACCTGGTCCAGAACAACGCCATCGACCCGGTCGAGCTGCCGCAGGAGACGGCGGACGGGTTCACCCCGACCTCCCTGGAGGCCGCCACCTACGAGGGGCGGCTGTACGGCGTCCCCTACGCCCAGGAGAACCTCGTCCTGCTGCGCAACACCGAGCTGGCGCCCGACGCCCCCGCAACGGTCGAGGAGCTGGTCGAGACCGGCGCCGCGCTGGTGGACAGCGGGGACGCCGACGAGATCCTCGGCCTCCAGGTCAGCCAGACCGGCGACCCCTACCACCTGCAGCCCTTCTTCACCTCCGGCGGCGGCTACCTGTTCGGCACCGACGACGAGGGCGGGTACGACCCGGCCGACCTCGGCATCGACTCCCCCGAGTCCATCGCCGCCTTCGAGCGCATCGCCGAACTCGGCGAGGAGGGCGAGGGCGCCCTCAAGCGGTCGATCGACGCCGACAACGTGAAGGCCCTCTTCGAGGACGGCCGCACCCCGTTCTTCGTGACCGGCCCGTGGAACATCGCCGGCGCGCAGGAGGCCGGCATCGACTACGACATCTCCCCCGTCCCCGGCTTCGAGGGCGCCGAGGAGCCCCGCCCGTTCGTGGGCGTGCAGGCGTTCTTCGTCGCCTCCGGCGGGCAGAACAAGGTCCTCGCCGAGGAGTTCGTCACCAACTACGTCGCCGACCCCGAGCTGGCCGTCGCCCTCTACGAGGCCGACCCGCGCCCGCCGGCGCTCACCGCCGCCCTGGAGCAGGTCGGCGCGGACGACCCCGACGTCGCCAAGATCATCGAGGCCGGCGAGAACGGCCAGCCGATGCCCGCCATCCCGGAGATGGCCGCCGTGTTCGACCCGTTCGGCAAGGCCCAGGCCGCGATCATCAGCGGCGCCGACCCCGAGGAGACCCTGCGGTCGGCGGCCGAGAACATCCGGAACGAGATCGGCTGACCGTGGCACCGAAGCGTCGCGGAACGGCGGGCGCCCCCTCGGGGGCGCCCGCTCCCCCGCCCCTCCCCGGAGGCTCGCTCGCCCCCCGCGGCTCCCTGGCCGGGCAGGTCGCCAAGACCGCCCTGCTCGGGCTGGCCGCGGGCCTGGGCGTGTGGGCCGCCCTCCCGCTCTACGCCCAGGGCCGGTGGCTCGGCCTCTCCGCGGTCGCCGCCGTCACGGCGCTGATCTTCTACGTCTACCTGTCCAAGCGGTCCGTCCCCGCGAAGTACCTGCTGCCCGGCACGCTGTTCCTCATCGCCTTCCAGGTGCTCCCGGTGCTGTTCACGCTCAGCACCTCGGTCACCAACCACGGCGACGGCCACCGCGGCGACAAGGAGCAGGCCATCGCGGCCATCGAGGCCGCGTCGGTGTCCCGGTCCGAGGGCGGCTCCGACTACACGCTGACCGTCGCCGCGCGCGGCGACGCCGCAACCGGCGAACTCGTCTTCCTGCTCACCGGCCCCGACGGCGCCGTGTACGCCGGGACCGCCGAGGAGCTGGTCCCGCTCAACGGGGCCGAGACCGACGCCGCGGGCAAGGTCACCGCCGCCCCCGGCCTGACCGTGCTGACCGCCGCCGAGGTGGGCCGGCGGTCGGCCGAGGTCGACGAGCTGACCGTGCCCACCGGCGAGGGCACCGGCATCCGCTCCAGCGGGCTGTCCAGCGCCTACGAGGGGCGGGCCGCCCGCGTCTACGACAGCGGGTGCGACTGCGTCACCGACTCCGCCACCGGCACGGTGTACACGGCCGACGACGAGACGGGGTCGTTCGTCTCCGCGGACGGCGAGCGGCTGTCTCAGGGCTGGCGGGTCGGCGTCGGCGCCGACAACTTCCTCCGGTTCCTCACCGACCCGTCGGTCAGCTCGTCGTTCTTCGCCATCTTCACCTGGAACCTGGCGTTCGCGGCGGGCAGCACGCTGCTGGTGTTCGTGCTGGGCCTGGCCGTGGCGCTCACGCTGCACACGGGCCGCCCGCTGCGCGGCCGCCGGCTGTACCGGGTCCTGGTCGTGCTTCCCTACGCGATGCCGTCGCTGGCCATGCTGCTGCTGTGGCGCGACATGTTCAACGCCGACTTCGGCCTGGTCAACCGCCTCTTCGGGCTGGAGACCGACTGGTTCGGCGACCCCTGGACGGCGCGCGGGGTGCTGCTGCTCGTCAACCTGTGGCTCGGCTTCCCGTACCAGTTCCTGGTGGCCACGGGCGCCCTCCAGGCCATCCCCCGGGAGCTGGTGCAGGCGGCGCGCATCGACGGCGCGGGCGCCTGGCAGGCGTTCCGCGCCGTGACCCTGCCCCTGCTGATGACGGCCATGGCGCCGATCCTCGTCTCGACGTTCGCGTTCAACTTCAACAACTTCAACACGGTGTGGCTCACCACCGAGGGCGGGCCGTTCCCACCCGACGACCCCACGGCGGGCGCCACGGACCTGCTGATCACCTACACCTACCGGCTCGCGTTCGGCGAGGCGGGCGCCCAGTACGGGGTGGCCGCGGCCGGGTCGGTGTTCATCTTCCTCATCGTGACCGTGCTGTCCGTGGTGAGCCTGCGCCGCGGCGCCTCCCTGGAAGGGGTGGACCGATGACCCGGCCGACACCCGCCCGGCGCGCGCTGGCGTGGGGGCGCTCCGCCGGCTGGCGGCACGCCGTCATGTGGGCGGTCCTGGCGTTCGCGCTGTTCCCCATCCTGTTCGTGGTCTCGGCCGCGCTCAACCCGCGCGGCACCCTCAGCAGCTCCCACCTGCTCCCTTCGGGCGCCGGGGTGGACAACGTGGTGCGGCTGTTCACCGAGACCCCGTTCGCCACCTGGTACCTCAACTCGCTGCTGATCTCGGTGGCCAACGCGGCGGCGACGGTGTTCCTGTCGGCACTGGCGGCCTACGTGTTCAGCCGGTTCCGGTTCGCCGGGCGGCGGGTGGGGCTGTACGGGCTGCTGGTGATCCAGCTCTTCCCGCAGTTCCTCGCCATCGTGGCGATCTACCTGATGTTCAGCAGGGTCGGCGAGCTGTGGCCGCGGGTGGGGTTCGACACCCCGTGGGGGCTGATGCTGGTCTACCTGGGCGGCGCGCTGAGCATCAACACCTGGCTGATGAAGGGCTTCTTCGACACCGTGCCCCTGGAGGTGGACGAGGCGGCCCGGGTCGACGGCGCCACGCACGCCCAGGTGTTCTTCCGGATCATGCTGCCGCTGGTGGCCCCGGTGCTGGCCATCGTGGGGCTGCTGGTGTTCATCTCGACCATCAACGAGTTCCTCATCGCCAGCGTGTTCCTGCGCGACCCGGAGGCCAAGACGGTGGCGCTGGGGCTGTACCAGCTCGTGGACGACCAGCGGAACAACCGGTTCGGCATGTTCGCGGCCGGAACGCTGCTGCTCGCGGTGCCGGTGCTGTCGGTGTTCTGGTTCCTCCAGCGCTACATCGTGGAGGGCCTGACCAGCGGCGCGGTCAAGGGCTGAGCCCGCGGCCGACGGCACGGCACGGGGGCGGGGCGGGGGGGGGGGGGGGGGGGGGG
>NZ_BCRK01000203.1 GCF_001552555.1 Nocardiopsis trehalosi NBRC 14201
CCGAAGAGGCCCGGTCGGCGGGGGCGGCCGCCCGCCACGCGCGCGCCGCCTACAACGGTGCCCGCGCACAGGGTCGGCGCCCCGCCGAGGAGTGGTCCGGGACCACCCCCGCCGGAGTCGGCGGCACCGAGGACCACGGCCCGGAGCAGGCGGCCGTCGACGCCATCGCCGACGCCAAGCGGCTGGAGCTGGAGATCCGGCAGGTCTCCACCGCGGCGACCGCGACAATGGACGACCTGCCGGGCCTCCTCCCGGCGGAGGACGGGCGGCCGACCGGGCCGCGTGCGGCCGATCCCGGCGCCCGCGCCGCCCGGCTGGACCGGCTGGCGGACGACATCGAGGCGTACGGGGCGGCGCGGGGATGGCCGGACCCGCAGGCGGCGGCCGGCGTGGTGGACGCCTTCCGGCGCCAGGCCGCCGAGCACCGGCGCGGCCCCGCCGGTGCCGACGACCGCGCCTCCGGTGAGCAGGGACCCGTGCGCCTCGACCGCGACGGGGCCGCGCTCCTCCGGCAGCGGATCGACGGCATCCGGGACACCGCGCTGGAGCGGCTGGACGCCCTGGAGGCGCGACGGTCCACCGCCCAGCGGTCCGTGGACCGGGCTCTGGACCGGCTCGACGCGATCGCCCGGGAGGCCGAAGGCCGCGCCGGGGCCACAGCGGAGCGGGCGGAGACCGCCCGGACGGCGGCGGACCGCGCCGACCGGGCGGCGCGCGACGCCAAGGCGGCCGCCGCCCACTTCGCGGCGACCGGGGAGAGGACGCCGGCCACGTTCCGTCCGGACCACGAGGAGGCCGACCGGCCCGACGGCTCCTCCCCGCCCGCCCCGAGCGTCACCGCGAGCGCGGCCGGCGCCACGGCGGTGGCCGCCGGCGCCGGCACCACTACCGACACCACCAGCGCCCCGCCCGCGCCGGCCGACGGAGCCCCGCCGACCGCCCCCGCCGAGGACGGGGAGACCGGGGCCGGCGACCGGTCCCGCCGGTCCGCGCCCCTGTTCTCCCCCTCCGTCACCGGGACGGTCACGGACGGATTCGACCTCACCGACCGGGACGTCGGCGCGGGCTCCGGGCCGGACTCCGAGCACATCGGGCCGCGGATCATCCGGCTGCGGCGGCGGCGCGGCGCCCCCGTGTCCTCCCTGGAGTTCTCCTCGGACCCGGACGGCGCGCCTTCCGCCTCGGAGGACGGCCCGGTGATCGGGCGGGACGGCCGCGACCCGGGCCGGACGGACGGCCGGCCCGAGGACGGGCACGGCCATGGCCGGGAGGCGACGGCACCGGCCGGCACGCGGCGCGGCGACGGCCGGGAGCCGTGGGAGATCCAGGGGCAGTGGGAGACCCGGGGGAACCAGGACGCTCAGGTGTCCCGGGAGACCCGGGAAGGCCGGGAGTCCTGGGAGACCCGGGGCGACCAGGAGGGCCCGGGGAACCAGGACACCCGAGAGACCCCGGAGACCCCGGACACCCGCGAGACGCCGTCGCGCGCCGAGACGGGGCCGCCGGTGCGGGCGTCGCGGCGCTCCCCCCGGACCCCGGGCGCGGAGGACCCGGCGGCCGGGGGCTACGACCTGGACTACCTGCTGCCGTCCAGCCTGCTCGGCTCGCACGCGATCTACGCCGAGGGCCTCGGCACGCAGGTCCGGCAGGTCGTCGACGGCCACGACTTCGGCGGTCGCGCCCCCGCCGAGGCCATCCAGCGGGAGATCGACCGGCAGGCCCGCAACGACATGCGCAAGGTGTTCGCGCCCAAGCAGTTCACCGCGCGGGTGCCCGGCGAGGGCGGCGAGTGGACGGTCAAGGTCACCTTGGACACCCAGCGCCGCTACACCGCCACGCACACCCCCAGCGCGAACGACGTCCGCGACGCCAAGTCGAAGAACCGGATCGCGGAGTCCTCGGGGGCGGGCGTCACCAACCAGGCGAGCGGCTACAGCGGGGGGACCAAATCGGTCTCCGTGGCCATCCACGTCACGCCGTTCACCATCAGCCCGATCAACGTCGGCTCCCTGGGCGCGCGCCTGACCGGCCGCCTCTCCGGCGGGTGGCGCACCCGCCTCAACACGTTCACGGCGAGCGGTTCCAGCGCGATCACGACGACCGCGGAGCTGAAGGGCCCGCTGCACACCTACAGCTCCTCGGCGGGGCTGTTCGTCCAGGTGACGCCGCCCGGCGGGCGGGAGGTCGTGCTGGGCGGGCAGGAGATCGGCGTCGACGTGCACATCCCGAGCGGCGTGCGGGAGAACCCGTCGAACGCGCCCACGAGCATCCGGTTCGCCGACCCCGCCGCCGAGGGCTTCGACCCGCGCACCCACGACCTGCCGGGCGGCGGGTTCCGCCGCGTGGTCGAGACCCACCCCATCCTGGTCGGCGACATCCGCCACGCCTCGGACGGGGAGACCACCGCCGACGATCCGCACGCCCACCAGAGGCTCGCCGACTGGGCCAACGCGCACCTGGCGCTGGACCGGCCCAAGCGCGACCGGTTCCGCCTCCCCTCGACCCGGCGGGAACTCGCCGACCAGTACGACGAGGACAACCGGAACACGCTGTCCAACGACATGTTCCGCGACAACCTGGCGACGACGACGAGCGGTGTCCTCCCCCTTCGGGTCGCCGACCGCTACGGCCGGGAGCGCGTCATGTACGTGCGCTCGTTCCCCACCGAGTTCCGGTTGCAGCCCAACCCGCCCGACATCAACGACCTGAGGTCGCAGACGTCGTCGGCGAAGGGCGTGGCGACGGCCAAGTCGCAGGCCGACTTCCTCCGCTTCCTGATCGGCGGCGGTCTGGACGTCGCGATCGCCACCCTGGACTGGATCGTGGGCCGCGTCGCCGCCGTCATCGACTTCTCGGGGCAGTTCTCCCGGCAGCGCGGTGACAGCCGCGCGCAGTCGGGGTCGCTCACCTCCCTGTACTGGGGGCGTCCGGACACGGTCGTCTACCAGGTGCAGCGCACCTACTACGTGCAGTTCGACGGCGAGGACACGGTCCACCGGTTCACCGGGACCACCTTGGAGATGGCGACGGTCGAGAACGCCAACGAGCTGAAATCGGCGGAGAACGTCCGCCCGGTGCGTCCGCTGCCGGCGGAGGCCGGGGAGACCGCCGTCGACCCGGCGGACGCCACCGCGACGGCGCCCGTCGAGCAGGACACCGGCGGCGACGGCACCACCGCCGTGGACACCACCGGCGAGGGCACCACCGGCGTGGCGGGCACCACGGGGGCGACCACCACGATCCCGACCACCACCACCGGAACGGAGACGGCCGCCGAGGCGGCGCCCGCCACGGCGACCGAGGGCGACCGCGTGCGCCCGTCAACGGAGCGCCCGGCCGGGGACCCCACCGCCACGACCGGCGCGGAGCAGGAGGCCACCACCGCCACGACAACCGCGGAGGACGAGGGCACCACCGGCACGGCCGCCGCGCGGCGCACCCCGCCGACGTTCCGCAACCCGGTCTCCTACACCTTCCCGGACGGCTCCTTCTACCAGCGCCCCGACGACGGCGGACGCCCCATGACCGTGTCCGAGAGCCTGGCGCGGCACGTGCTGCACGAGGTCTCCCGGAAGTACCCCGGCCTGGTCATCCCCGACTACCAGCGCTCCAAGAGCGACTACACCGTCCGCCCCGGCAACGAGGGCAAGAACTACTTCCGCAGGTCGCCGCGCGAGAAGCGGCCGCTGCGCCGCTCCTTCACCGCCGCGCAGGAGAACACGCAGAAGATCATCAACGCCCTGTCCGACGCCGGGCTGAAGGCCAACGACGACGACCTCGGCAACGACGGCATCCTGATCGCGCTGAACGAGTCGGCGACGTTCGAGTACAACATCAAGGCGATCCGCGTCTTCGCCGACCGCGACGCCCCGCAGCACTCCGGTGAGACCTCCCGGGGCGTCGGTGTCGAGGCCCGGGGCGGCTCCAGCCTGGGGTCGTTCCGCGGCAGCGCGGTCAGCGGGCAGATCCAGCCCAACGTGGCCGGGAACTTCATGCAGGGCGACCCCGACGCCCACGGCCGCCGCGAGGCCGGCCTCTACCCCCGGCTGCGCGCGGCGTTCGGCTACCTCAGGAACAGGACCCACACCCAGTCGTCGTCGGACTCCAGCACCAGCACCCTGCTGTTCCAGGGCGGCTCCGACCTGTGGACCGAGCAGCGGCGCATCCACGTCCGCGCCTACACCGGCGACGACATCGGGCAGGACTCCTCCGACAAGCAACTTCGGGGCGGCGGGGAGCTGCGCGGCAAGCCGCTGGGCGCGCCCGTGCCGGTGCGCTTCGAGTTCGCGACCCCCCGGCTGCCCGAGGGCACCACCATCGGCTACCCCGGCAGCGGGCGGCCCGCTCCGGAACTCACCCCGATGAGCAGGGACGAGGCCCGGGACCTGATCGAGAGCTGGGACCGCCCGGGCGGCGCCCCGGACGGGACCCGTACCGGGGAGCGGGGCGCCGACGAGCGGGGGGCCACCATCGGCGACCGGCTGCGCCGGTCCGGCGCCGCCATCACCTCCGTCAACCAGCGCTACTCGGTCGGCGGGCGGGAGATCGGCACCGCCGAGGCGACCTACCGGACGTTCTCCCGGCACGGCGTCGGCGCGCGCTTCTTCGGCCGGCGCAACGGCTACGTGCACAAGGTCGACCACCTCGTGCGCGACAGCGAGGGCGGGCGGCACTTCTTCCCCAACTACGCCTCGCCCGCCAACCTGGCCGCGCACCTGCTGGACGGCATCCGCACCAGCCTGGACCTGAGCACCCGGCTGCGCTCGCCGCACAACCTGCGCACCACCACCGACACCCGCGCGGAGGCGACCGACGTCACCCTGGAGCCGGTCGACGCGGAGGTGATCACCGAGGACGGCTCCTCACCGCTGGACCAGTCCAACGGCCGGTCGCGGACCTACTCCGTCACCGTCGGCCTGCAGGCGCAGACCCGGCTCAACCTCCTCAACACGACCACGCCCGCCGGGCAGGCGCCGACCGGGCAGACCGGCGAGGCCACCCAGCCGCCCGGCCCGCCGGCCGCCGGCCAGGACATGACCCCGACGTGGTCGTCGGGCCCCTTCGCGGAGCGGACGTGGAACCTCAGCACCAGGACCAGCGGCGCCGCGGTGACCTACTCCGACACCACGACGATGCTGCCCAGCAGCAAGCGCGCCTACCTCTTCCGGGCCGCCGGCACCATCCGGCAGGCCACGGAGTTCGCCCGCAACTGGAGCATCGGGCCGACGATCAACCGGGCCCGCAGGTACGCCGGATGGCGCGCCGACTCCACCGACCTCTTCTCCGGCTTCCTGCACGCCTGGGACGCCATAGCCGCCCGCCTGCTCAAGGACGGCCTGTCGCGTGACGGCGACACGCTGACCACGCGGCCGCTGGACCCGCCGGCCCCGCCCGCGTCGACGGTCCGGGTCCGCCCCATGTTCGAGGAGCTGGGCACGGTCCAGGGCCTGCCGGACGCGGGCCCCGCCATGGCGGCGCTGGTGCGCGACCTGCGCGCCAACCACCTCGAACTCACCCGCAACAGCCGCGACAAGCTCCGCCAGGCGCTGGAGACGGAGCTGGCGCGCCACGCGAACTCCCGGGTGCCGATCCCGGTGAAGGTGCGGCGCACCGACATCGCGCACATCGCCCCGCGCGGCTTGGCCCCGGCGGTCGACGCGGTGCTCGACGTGCGGGTGGACCGCAGCGACGGCCGCGTGGAGTTCTTCGGCGGGGAGACGGAGCTGCGGCGCAAGCACGGCCTGAAGTTCACCGGCAGCCACGGGGCGGGGTCGAGCCGGCAGAACGCCGCCGGCGTCAGCGGCAACTCCCTGATGCAGCCGACGCAGAACCCGGACACCGGCGGCGCCGAGCAGCCGGCGCACCATGCGGCGCCCACGCCCTACAGCACGGTGCACGAGAACTCGGTCTCCTCGACGGAGGGGGCCGGCCGCAACGTCTCCGACGCCAAGGGCCGCTCCGTCCAGCTCTCCATCGCCACGCCCTACGCGGAGCTGAGCCACCGGACCGAGATCACGCTGGACCTGCGGTTCACCGGCCACGGGCCGGCCACGCTGACCCAGGTGCGCTCGGACCTGCGGCACAGCGGACTGACCGCCACCGAGGACGGCGGGCGGATGTACGCCACCTACCCGACCCACTACCTGGAGTTCACCGCGCCGCGCACCGGCGGCGACACGGAGACGGGCCCGGCGGGGCAGGTCCCGACGGAGACGGACCCGGCGGGACAGGCGCCGGCCGAGGGCGGCGCGGACCCCCGCGAGCGGACGGGACCGCCGAACGCCCCCGTGCACCGCCCCGACCGCATCACCCCGCAGGAGGGCCGCAGCCCCATGGCGGAGTGGCGGCGGTGGCGGCCCGCGGGCACGGTGACCGCCGAGGACGCGTTCCTCTTCCTGGAGGCGATCCAGGACAAGGGCCAGGCCGTCCGCGACCTCGTCCACGTCGGCCTGGCGACGGAGCTGGGGTGGAAGCCCGGCCGCGGCCACGTCGACGGCACCCGCTACACCGCCGCCGGTGTGGCGGCCGCGCAGGCCTACCTCGATGCCGAGATCGGCCGCGACGCCTACTTCGACGGCGTCGACAACAACCTGACCGAGGTCGCGCTGATGTCGGGGTGGAACGACGCGACCGGCTCCGCGAACGGCTTCCGGCCGCCCGACGTCGGCCGCGTCTCCTGGGCCCTCAAGGCGCGTCCCGTCGCCGGGACCGCCCGCGTCCTGGACATCGCGCCGACCGGGTCGATCTACGACTCGGCGTCGGAGGAGCACGCCAACGCCAGCTCCGGCACGCACACCTCCGCGCTCAACAACGGCGGCGGCCCCTCGCTTGCTGCGACCATCTCCGCCGACCGCGGCGACGGCTTCCGGCGCGAGGCGGTGGAGTACAACTCCCTCGAAGCCGGCTCCCTCACCCAGGCGGGCGGGCTCGACAACCCCGTCTTCACCGCGAAGGGGCCGTCCTCCGCCAAGCGCAACCGCGACGAACCGCTGTACCTGATGGAGTTCGACGTCGACTGGGCCCTGGGCACCGAGCACACCAAGCGGTTCGGCGGCGGCGACCTCCCCAGCGGCTTCGCCGGGACCACGCGCACCCGGGTCGCGGGCTGGGTGTCGCAGCAGGACGCCATCCGCATGGGCTTCTTCGGGCAGGACCTCGCCGACGGCACCGAGGCGGAGCGCCGGGCGCTGCTGCGCTACATGGACGCCCTGAGCATCGCCGACGACGAGCTGCTGGAGGCGCGCCAGCCGCTCACCCGCGCCGCGTCGGAGGCCGTCCGCGACGGCGTGGACAGCGAGGCCCATATCCGCCACCAGATCCTGGAGCACGAGTACAACCGGACGGTCGAGGAGTACCGGCAGCGCGTGGCCGACTGGATCCAGGCGGCGAACTGGATGCGCGACACCCTGCACCGGCTGGGCGGCGGCCGCGGCGAGCGGCCGCAGCAGCCCGTCGAGCCCGCGGGCGAGGACGCCGCCGACCGGGCCCCCGCCCCCGCCGGGCAGCAGGACGGGCGGACCGTCCCGGCACCCGCGCCCGAGTCCGCCGACACCGTGCGGGACGAGCCGGGGAACCGCCCCGCGCCGCGCCCGTTCCCCCTCTGGCCGGTCAGCCGGGGCCCCAGCCTCAGCCGGCAGCGGCGCACCGCCCTCCCGAACATCGAGGAGGACGCCTCCGACTACGAGCTGGACACCTTTTCCGGGACCCGTTCCGGCGCGTCCTCCGCGTCGCCCTGGTCACCGCGGCGGAGCGCGTCCGCGCCGTCCACGTACCGGTCCCGCACGGGTGTGGCGCCCTCTCCCCCGCAATGGCGGCGGCAGAGCGCAGCGGGCGGCATGACCCCCGAGCGGGTGTTCTCGTTCGAGACCCCGCCGCGCGTGCCGAGCCCGGTGCCCTCGGGGTCCGACGAGGCCGACTCCCCGTCGCGGCGGCCCGCGTTCACGTGGTCGACGGCCGGCGGATCGACGGACGCGGCGTCCGCCGCCGGCGGCCTCGGGGGTGGCGGGGCGTCGGGGGCGCCGCCGAGCTGGGAGGTTCCGCCGGGCGGTGGCTTCTCGCAGCTGTTCAACGACGTGCTCAACCCCGGGACCGCCCCGGGGCCGTCCACCGCGCCGAACGGCGCCATGGGGCCCGAGGACGCACCGGCGGGGACCGCGCCCGAGAGCGGGACGCCGTCGCGGACCCCCACCGCGACCCCGGGCCGCCTCCCGACCGCGAACGCGGAGCAGACCGGCGGCACCGCCGACTTCGAGACCGGGACACAGTCGCGGACCCCCACCGCGACCCCGGGCGGTCACCCCACCGCGAGCGCGGACGAGACCGCCGACACCGAGAGCGGTCCCGAGACCGTGCGCGATGCGCAGAGCACCGCCCGCGAGCGCGCCGACGCCGACCACCTCGCCGACCTGGTCGGCCGCGCCATCGGCGCCGGCACCGCCATCGGCCCCCGGGGCCGCGCCGCCGACACCCCGGGCGCACGGCGGCGCGGCGTCCTGGACGTCCTCCTCACCGGCGGCGTCCCCACGGGCGACGGCGGCGACCTGGGCCCCGGGATGTCCGGCACCGGTGGCGCCTCCGACGACCCCACCGGCCTCGCCGGGCCGCCCCCCGCAGAGGGCCTGGACGCCTTCTACGACGCCACCGCCGGCGGGTGGGTCCCCAACCCGCTCACCCCGGCCGACGTGGCCTGGCTGGAGGACCGGCTACTCCCGATGCGCGCCGAGTTCGCCCGGCTCGGCCGGGAGGCGTGGTTCGACGCCGTCATGCTGCGGCTCGCCCTGCTGCGGCGACACGCGGCCGGCAGCGTCGACGTGCTCACCGGAACGGCGCCGTGACGCGCGTCCGCCGCGTCCGCGCCGGGCCGCCGCACCGGGGCGCGGCGGTCACCCGGCGGAGCGGCCCGGCAGGCGGGGACGGGCGTCAGACGCGGGTCACCCGCGAGATCGCGACGGCCGCGCGGTCCCCCGCGAGGGGGTCGCAGGTCGAGTCGGTGATCAGGCAGTCGACGTCGCGGAGGGTGCCGTAGCGCGCCAGGGCGACGTGCCCGACGGACGCGCCGTACGCCAGGACCACCACCCGGTCGGCGGCGCGCATCATCATCCGCTTGGCGGCCGCCTCGACGGGGTCGTCGGCGGTGAGCCCGCGCCGGGCGTCCACCCCCGCCGCCGCCAGGAACGCGACGTCGATGTGCAGGCCCTCCAGACCGGGCATGCTGGAGCCGCCCTGGACCGTCGCGGTCGCCCCCGAGCGGATGCGGCCGCCGATGAGCAGGAGCGTGACGTCCTCGCGTGCCATCAGCCGCACCGCGATGTCCATGGAGTTGGTGACCACGGTGAGGTCGCGGCCCTCGGGGAGCGCGTCGGCGAGGTGCTCGGTGAGCGGGTGGGCGTCGAGCAGCACGACCCCGCGCTGGGGCACTTCGGCGACGGCGGCCGCCGCGATGCGCTGCTCGGCGCGGGCGGTGTCCTCGTGCGGCGCGGCCTGCGGGGGCTCCGCCGCCGTCCTCGCGGTGCGGCCCTGCGGCGCTTCGCGCGTCTTCCCCGCGGCGGCGTTCGTACGTCCGGGCACCACGGTCACCTCTCTCGTCCGGGCGCGGCCAACGGTCGTCCGGAGCACCCCGATGCCATCGAGCGGCATAACCGGTCGGCGGGGGCTCGGTGAATAAGCACTACCACGGGTGACAATTGACGCACAATATACGCAAACGCAAACGCGTAGCGAAAAGCCGAGACGAGGCCGAGTCGGCACTCGCCTGTGACCCGGACACGCCCCTCACCTCCGCGCACGCGGCCTCCCCGAGGCCGGACCCGGCGTCGCCCCCTCGCCGAGGGGCCGGCCGCGCGGGCACCGGGGCGGGCCGCCCGGCCACCGGTGGGGACTTTCGCTCACCGTCATGAATTGATCCAACGTCAATGGCATAACGGTCGGCGGAATGGTCTGGCCAGAACCCGCCGTCCGACATAAACTCCCCCGCCGCGCGGTCCGGGGGACGGCCGCTCACCCCGGGCACCTGCGCCCGCGCCGCCGACCGGACGGCTCCGCCGGGGGACTGCCCGTTCGCGCCCCCGGGGCCCGGCGGCGCCGATGGCGCGTCCGGGCGAGGACGCGCACAGGACGGGGATGCGGGCGCCGCCGAGCGGACGTACCATCGCTGTGGTACAGCTGAACGCAACCCAGGCGACGCAAAGCCACACACTCGGCGAACGATAGCCAAGCACTTCCACAGCGCCCGGTAACGGTGTTAATGTCGGCTTCTCTCTGGTGAGTGGTGTGCCCGGGGCAGCTCGCACCCCTTGTGGCCCCGCGCGGTGTCGACGATGGAGGGAGGCCCGGACCCC
>NZ_BCRK01000204.1 GCF_001552555.1 Nocardiopsis trehalosi NBRC 14201
CCGCTCGACCCCTGGACGTGAGCGGCCCGCCGCGCGGCGCCCGGCCGAGACCGGGGCACCGCGCGGCGGGCCCATCGCGCGCGGGCGCGGGCCGCCCCCGAGGGGACGGCCCGCGCCGGGTCACCCCTCGCCGCGCGCGGCGTCGGCGCGGCGCGCCGCGAGCGCCCGCTCCACGCCGGCCCGGCCCTCGACCAGCAGCCGGCGCAGCGCCGGCGCCGGGTCCTCGGCGTCGAGGTAGGCGTCGGTGCGGCGCAGGGTGGCGTCCTCGATGAGCTGCGCGGGGTAGGCCATGGCGGCGAACGTCTGCGCGAACTCGCCGGTCCAGTCGCGCCACGCCTCGGCCAGCCGCTCGTAGTACTTCTCGGCGTAGGGCCGGTACAGCTCGGCGTGCGCGGGCTCGGTCAGCCCGCCCAGGACCGCCCGGAACTCGGTGTTGGCGAGGTCGGCGGAGCGCAGCCGGTCCCACGCCTGCGCCTTGGCGTCGGGCGTGGGGATGGCGGCCCGGCACCCGGCGGCCTGCCGCTCGCCGGTGGCCGTGGGGTCGGCCTCCAGCTCCGCCGCGATCTCCTTCTCGCCGGCGCGGCCGTGCACGACCAGGCGGCGCAGCAGCGTCCACCGCAGGTCGGTGTCGATGGCCAGGCCCTCGACGGTGATGGCGCCGTCGAGCAGCCCCTGCAGCAGCGACAGGTGCTCGCCGCTGACCGCCGCGTCGGCGAACCCGTGCACGTAGGCCAGCTGCAGGTCGCCGGCCGGCTCGGCCGCGCCGAGCAGGTCGCGCAGCCGCCCGGCGAGCAGCGCGAACCCGGTGTCGCGCCACGCGGGGTCGGTGTAGTTGTACAGGGCCGACACCGCCTGGCGGAGCAGCATCTGCACCACCGACACGTCGCCGACGCCGCCGATGCCGGAGACCACCAGCCGCACGTAGTCGCGGGCGGCCATCTCGCCGTCGCGGGTCATGTCCCAGGCGGCGGCGAAGCACAGCGCGCGCGGCAGCGACTCGGTGATGTCGCCGGCGCCCTCGACCACCGTGCGCAGCGACCGCTCGTCCAGGCGGATCTTGGTGAAGGTGAGGTCGTCGTCGTTGACCAGCACCAGGTCGGGGCGGGCGGTGCCGACGAGCTGCGGCACCTCGGTGCGCTCGCCGGAGACGTCCAGCTCGACGCGCTCGCGGCGCACGATGCCCTGCTCGGTGCGGTCGTACAGGCCGATCGCCAGCCGGTGCGAGCGCAGCGTGGGGTGCTCGGGCGCGGCCTCCTGGAGCACCGCGAACGAGGTGAACCGGCCCTCGCCGTCGACCTCGAACTCCGGGCGCATGGTGTTGACGCCCGCGGTCTCCAGCCACTCGCGCGACCACGCCGACAGGTCGCGGCCGGACGCGGCCTCCAGCTTGCGCAGCAGGTCGGCCAGCTCGGTGTTGCCCCAGGCGTGCTCCTCGAAGTACGCGCGTACCCCGGAGAAGAACGCCTCGGTGCCGACGTAGGCGACGAGCTGCTTGAGCACCGACGCGCCCTTGGCGTAGGTGATGCCGTCGAAGTTGACCTCGACCGCCTGCATGTCGGGGATGTCGGCGGCGATCGGGTGGGTGGAGGGCAGCTGGTCCTGGCGCAGCGCCCACGCCTTCTCGATGTTGGCGAAGGTGGTCCAGGCGTCCTTCCACCGGGTGGCCTCGGCCTGGCAGTAGACGCTGGCGAACGTCGCGAACGACTCGTTCAGCCACAGGTCGTCCCACCAGCGCATGGTGACCAGGTCGCCGAACCACATGTGCGCCATCTCGTGCAGGATGGTCTCGGCGCGGCGCTCGTAGCGGGCGTCGGTCACCCGCGACCGGAAGACGTAGTCCTCCAGGAAGGTGACGGCGCCGGCGTTCTCCATGGCCCCGGCGTTGAACTCGGGGACGAAGAGCTGGTCGTACTTGGCGAAGGGGTAGCGCCGCCCGAACAGGCCGTGGAAGAAGTCGAAGCCCTGCTTGGTGACCTCCAGGATGGCCTCGGCGTCGAGGTGCTCGGCCAGGGAGGCGCGGCAGAACACGCCCAGCGGGATGCCGTCGTGCTCGTCGCGGACCACGTGGTAGGGGCCGGCGATGAGCGCGGTGATGTAGGTCGAGATCCGCGGGGTCGCGGGGAAGTGCCACCGGGTCTTGGGGGAGCCGTCGTCCACCGTCGCGCCGGCGACGTCGGGCGCGTTGTTGGAGACGACGGTGTGGCCGGCGGGGGCGAAGACCGTCAGTTCGAACGCGGCCTTCAGGTCGGGCTGGTCGAAGCACGCGTACATGCGGTGCGCGTCGGAGGTCTCGAACTGCGAGTACAGGTAGGTGCCGCCGTCGACCGGGTCGACGAAGCGGTGCAGCCCCTCGCCGGTGCGCATGAAGGCGGCGTCGGCCAGCACCTCCAGCTCGTTGTGCTCGGCGAGGTCGGGCAGCGCGATGCGGCCGTCCCGGACGACCTCGGCGGTGTCGAGCGCGCGGCCGTTGAGCACCACCGAGTGGACCTCGGGGGCCACCAGGTCGATGAAGGTCGCGGCCCCCGGCTCGGCGCAGTCGAACCGCACCACGGTCCGCGACGGGAAGATCCGGTCGCTCACCGTGAGGTCGAGTTCCACGTCGTAGGAGGCGACGTCGAGAATGCGCGCTCGCTCGCGTGCTTCGTCACGAGTCAGGTTGCCCGCCACGTCCGCTCCCTTCACGACCGCCCGGACCGGGGCGGTCTCGAATGCTGGTCGGGACCGATCCTGCCACGCATCGGCGCGGAATGCGGAACCAGGCGCGGAGGTTGCTCCTGGGTGATGCCCGTGGCGGCGCCGGCCCCGGCGGCCGGCGCCCGGAGAAGGAGGAACGCGGTTGAGTGAGGCGAGCGGAAGCGCGGTGGACGGCGGCCGGGACGGCGGGACCGCCCGCGCCGACCTCTGGTTCGACCCGGTGTGCCCGTGGGCGTGGATGACGTCGCGGTGGCTGCTGGAGGTCGCGCGGGTGCGCCCGGTGGAGCCGCGCTTCCACGTGATGAGCCTGTCCGTGCTCAACGAGGGCCGGGACGTCGACGCCGGCTACCGCAGGATGCTCGACGAGGCGTGGGGCCCGGTGCGGGTGGCCATCGCCGCCGAGCAGCGGTTCGGCAACGAGGTCCTGGGCCCGCTCTACACCGCGCTCGGCGAGCGGTTGCACGTCCGCGGCGAGTCCCGGTCCGACGCGACCATCGCCGGGGCCCTGGCCGACGCCGGACTGCCCGCGGACCTGCTGGAGGCGGCCGGCTCCGCCGACTACGATGAGGCCCTGCGCCGCTCCCACCACGACGGCATGGACCGCGTCGGCCAGGAGGTCGGCACCCCGGTCATCTCGGTGAACGGGGTGTCCTTCTTCGGGCCGGTCGTCTCCCCGGCCCCCAAGGGCGAGGCCGCGGGCCGGCTGTGGGACGGCGTGCTCCTCGTCGCGGGCACCGACGGCTTCTTCGAGTTGAAGCGCAGCCGCACCCGCGACCCCATCTTCGACTGAGGGACGCGAGACATGAGCGCTCCGGACGACGACCGGACCGTCGAGTTCGACGACGACCTGGACATCCTCCCCGACACCACCTCCGACGAGCGCGGCCCGGGGTGGGGCGATGCCCCCGACGCCGACGACAACACCGCGCGCCTGCTGGAGGACCGGCCGCCCCACTGGGGGTAGCCCGGCCGGAATAGTAGAACCGGGTTCTGGGAATGTGGGAGCCATGCGATCCCTCTACATCAACGGAACCTGGACCCCGTCCGCCTCGGACACGGCCCTGGACGTCGTCAACCCGGCCACGGAGGAGGTCATCGACTCCGTGCCGGCCGGCGACCCCGCCGACGTCAGCCGCGCCGTCGCGGCCGCCCGCGCCGCCTTCCCGGCGTGGTCGGCCCTTTCGGTGGCCGAGCGGCGCGGGCACCTCGCCCGCGCCCTCGACCTCCTCCGCGAGCGGTCCGCCGACGTCGCCGCCGCCATGGCCACCGACATGGGCGCCCCCCTGGTGTTCGCCACCAAGGTGCAGGCCGGGCTCCCCCTGCTGATGTTCCAGACCTTCCTGGAGCTGCTCGACGAGGTCGGCGACCGCTACTTCGGCGGCGAGCGGGTCGGCGACTCCCTCGTCGTGCGCGAGCCGTTCGGCGTCGTCGGCGCCATCACCCCCTGGAACTACCCCCTCCACCAGATCGTGCTCAAGGTGGTGCCGGCGGTCGCCGCGGGCAACACCGTCGTGCTCAAGCCCACCGAGGTCGCCCCGCTCGCCGCCTACGCGCTGGCCGAGGTGTTCCACGACGCCGGGCTGCCCGCCGGCGTGTTCAACCTGGTGTCGGGCACCGGCCCGGTCGTGGGCGAGGCGATCGCCGCCCACCCCGGCGTCGACATGGTGTCGTTCACCGGCTCCGGGCGCGCCGGCCGCCGGGTGTCGGAGGTCGCGGCCGCCACCGTCAAGAAGGTCTCCCTGGAGCTGGGCGGCAAGTCGCCCAACGTCATCCTGGCCGACGCCGACCTCGCCGCGGCGGTCAAGCGCGGCGTCGCCGACGTCATGCGCAACACCGGGCAGAGCTGCAACGCCCTGACCCGGATGATCGTCCCGCGCGAGCGCTACGCCGAGGCCGTGGAGCTGGCCGCGGCCGCCGCCGCCAAGTACGCCCCCGGCGACCCGTTCGCCGAGGGCACCCGCATGGGGCCGCTCGTGTCGCGCGCCCAGCTCGACCGGGTCCGCGACTACATCGAGACCGGCGTCAAGGAGGGCGCGCGGCTCGTCACCGGCGGCGCCGAACCCCCCGAGGGCACCGACCGCGGCTACTACGTCCGCCCCACCGTGTTCGCCGACGTCCGCAACGACATGCGCATCGCCCAGGAGGAGATCTTCGGCCCGGTGCTCGCCATGATCGCCTACGACACCGAGGAGGAGGCGGTCGAGATCGCCAACGACACCGTCTACGGCCTGTCGGCCGGGGTGTGGGCGGGCGACCGCGACCGCGCGCTGGCGGTGGCCCGCCGGCTGCGGGCCGGGCAGGTCGAGGTCAACGGCGCCGGGATGAACCCCCGCGTGCCCTTCGGCGGGTACAAGCAGTCGGGCGTGGGCCGGGAATGGGGCCTGCACGGGCTCGACGAGTTCTGCGAGGTCAAGGCCATCCAGCTCTAGGGGCGGGGCGGGTCCGGCCGCCGCCGGGGCCATGGCACAATGCCCGGTGGAAACCCGTATCCGCCCCCATGACGAGGTGTGAGTTGAGCAAGCCGACGGAGTCGAAGGCCGGCCCGCTGGGCAAGGACATCATGGCCATGGTCATGGCGATCGTGGTCGCCGTGGTGCCGATGGGCCTCTTCGCCGCCATGGGCATGGGCATCGCCGCCGCCAGCGGCTCCCTGTAGGGGTGCCCGCCGGCCGCCCGGGGACCGCCCGGCCCCCGAGGCGCCACCCGGCCCCGCCCGCCGATCCGCCCGCCCGTTCCCGGCGCTGTGCCGCCGGGGGCGGGCGGTTCTCATGAAAGACTTCCCACGTGCGCGTTCACATCGGTTCCGACCACGCAGGCTACGAGTTCAAGGAGCACCTCGTCTCCTGGCTCCGCGACAAGGGGCATGAGGTCGTCGACGCCGGACCGGCCGTCTACGACGCGGCCGACGACTACCCGCCGTTCGTGCTCCGCGCGGCCGAGGGCGTCGCGGGCGACCCCGGATCCCTGGGCATCGTCGTCGGCGGCTCCGGCAACGGCGAGCAGATCGCCGCCAACAAGGTGGCCGGGGTGCGCGCCGCGCTCGCCTGGAGCGACGAGACCGCGCGCCTGGCCCGCGAGCACAACGACGCCAACGTCGTCAGCATCGGCGCCCGGATGCACAGCACGGCCGACGCCACCCGCTTCGTGGAGGTGTTCCTCGACACCCCCTACAGCGGCGAGGAGCGGCACTCGCGGCGTATCGGCATGCTCGGCGCCTACGAGCGCACCGGCGAACTCCCGCCTCTGCCGTAGGCGGCGGCGCGGCCGCCGGGGCGCGCCCCGGCGGGCCGGTGGGACGCGGGGGGCGGGCGGGCCGCGGGTCGGCCCCCGTGGCCGGCGGGGTGGGCATGACCCCTGTCGCCACCCTCCGCCGCCGGCCCGCGCGAAAGGTTTTTCCCGGGCGTTCACAGCGCGGGAGCCCGCCGGACGGACGGGCGTGCTCCGGGGTGATTTCCCACTGTTTCGCGCGTTCGGGCGCCGGACGCCTGACGGAGAGCGCGTTCTAGCCCATACTGGATCATGATGAGTACAGCGCGGATTTCGGCGCGCACGCAGGACATATATCGGTCGGCCGGTTCCCGGGGGGTCGGGCGGTGCCCGCGCGCTACAGTGCGGGCACGATGAACGCCTCACCCACCGCCCGGCTCCTCCGCCGCACCCGCTCCCTGGGGCAGCGCGTCCTCGCCCTGCTCCGGCGCAAGGTGCTGTTCCGCTACCGGCTGGTGCTGATCACCCTGGTCCTGCTCGCCGTGGGCATCGGCGTCGGCGCGGTCTGGGGGCCCACCGGGTGGTTCCCGCCGAGCGCCGTCATCCTCACGGTGCTGGCCGGCGGGCTGCTGCTCAAGCGCAAGAGCCTGGCGTTCCTCCTCGCCGTGGTCGCCGCCGTCCTGCTGTTCACCGCGTTCGCCCTGGACTTCGGCCAGGTCGGGCCCGGCCTGCTCGTCACCATCGGGGTGACCGCGGTCCTCGCCTACCTGCTGTCGGGGGTGCGCGAGCGCCTCGGCGTCCAGGGCCTCAGCGGCGAGAAGATGCTGCTCGACCTGCGCGACCGGCTCCGCTCCCAGGGCACCCTCCCCGAGCTGCCCGACGGCTGGGGCCGGGCCGCCGTGCTGCGCCAGGCCGGCGGGTCGTCCTTCGGCGGCGACTTCGTGGTGTCCATGCGCCACGGCGACCGCCTGGAACTCGCCGTGGTCGACGTGTCGGGCAAGGGCGTCGACGCCGGCACCCGGGCGCTGCTGCTGTCGGGCGCGTTCGGCGGGCTCATCAGCGCGGTGCCCAGCGGCGAGTTCCTCTCCCACTGCAACGACTACCTCATGCGCACCTCGGTGGGCGAGGGGTTCGTCACCGCGGTCCACCTCAGCCTGGACCTGGAGACCGGCGACTACATCATCACCTCCGCCGGGCACCCGCCCGCCGTGCAGTTCGACAGCGGCACCGGCGCCTGGACCACCACCGACGCCAAGGGCGTCGTGCTCGGCGTCATCCCCGAGATGACCTACGTCCCGGTCAAGGGGCGGCTCCGCCCCGGCGACGCGATCATGCTCTACACCGACGGCCTCATCGAGACCCCCGGCGAGGACCTGGACGCCGGCATCGACCGCCTCCTCGGCGTGGCCGACCGCTTCGTCAAGGACGGGTTCGACGCGGGCGCCGAGGGCGTGGTCGACACCCTGGGCAAGGGGAAGAACGACGACACGGCCCTTGTGGCGATCTGGCGGTCCCGCCCCCGGTAGGGTCCATGGGGTGCCAGGCGACGAGGGGGGTGCGCGGCATGTCCGAGGACGAGCGCGGCGAGGACCTGGCCTCGCTGGTCGAGGCCAACGACTTGACTGGCGTCCGCCTCTGGCTCGCCGAGCATCCGCCGTACGAGATCGCCGACGAACTCGCCCGCATGGACAGCGAGGTCGCGATCGTGCCCTTCCGGCTCCTCGACAAGGACCGGGAACTGGAGGTCTTCGAGGAGCTGGACCCCGTCCACCAGCAGGAGATCCTGCTCGGCCTGCGCGGCGCGGCGTTCCACGAGCTCCTGGAGCAGATGGACCCCGACGACCGGGCGCGGCTGATCGGCGAGGCCCCCGCCAAGATCGCCACCCGGGCGCTGGCCGGTCTGAGCCCGGCCGAGCGGAAGATGACCGCCGCTCTGCTGGGCTACCCCGAAGGCTCGGTCGGCCGCTACATGACCCCCGAGACCGTCGTGCTGCACCGCGACCTCACCGTGGGCCGCGCCCTGGAGGTCGTGCGCGCCAAGGGCGCCGACGCCGAGACCGTCTACACCCTGCCGGTGGTCGACGACGGCCGTCGGCTGGCCGGCACCGTCCAGCTCAGCGACCTGGTCGTCAACGACGACTCCGCGCTGATCAAGGACTGCGTCGACGTGCTCGTCCCGCGCGTGCGCGCCACCGAGCCGGCCGAGGACGCCGCCCGGCTGGTGCAGGAGGCCAACCTCGTCGCGCTGCCGGTGGTCGACTCCGAGGAGCGGTTCCTCGGCCTGCTCACCTTCGACGACGCCCTGGAGCTGATCGAGGCCGCCGACTCCGAGGACATCGCGCGCCAGTCCGGTGCCAGCCCGGTCGCCGGGCACTACGTGGCCGCGAGCGTGCTGCGGCTGGCCCGCGCCCGCTCGGTGTGGCTGCTCCTGCTGATCGTCGCGGCCACCCTCACCGTCAACGTCATGCAGGTGTTCGAGGCCACCCTGGAGCAGGTGACCGCGCTCGCGCTGTTCGTCCCGATGCTCACCGGAACCGGCGGCAACGTCGGCTCGCAGTCGGCCACCGCCATCGTGCGCGCCCTGGCGGTGGGCGAGGTGCGGGTGCGCGACCTGCCGCGCGTGGCGTGGAAGGAGGCCCGCGTCGGCGTGCTGCTGGGCCTGATGCTGGCCGCCATCGCCCTGGTCATCGGCGCGGCGCTGGTGGGGGTCCGGATCGCCGTCGTCGTGGCGGTGTCGGTCGTGGCCATCTGCACGTGGGCGGCGGTCATCGGGGCGTCGATGCCGCTGCTGGCCCGCCGGGTCGGGGTCGACCCGGCCGTCGTGTCCGCCCCGCTCGTCTCCACCTTGGTCGACGCCACCGGGCTGCTCATCTACTTCTCGATCGCCCGCATGGTGCTCGGCATCTGACCCGCCGTCGGCGCCGCGGCGGCGCCGCGGCGGCACGGCTGCGGCATCGCCGCAGGTTAAGCGGGCACCCAGCGGGTATCGGGCGGACAGGGCCGACGTACGTCGGGTGAGCGTCCAACAAGGGGGATCGGATGTCCGGACTCGGAGACGCCTTGGGCAAGCTCAAGAAGGCCGCCAGCGAGAACAGCGAGAAGGTCGCCGAGGGGGTCGACCGCGTGGCGCACCTCGCCAAGCGGCGCACCGGCGGGAAGTACGACGACCACATCGACCGCGCCGGGGGCTCGGCGACCGAGTACCTGCGCAAGCGGGCCGAACGCGACCGCCGCGAGCGCGGACGACCCGAGGGGGAGGGCCACCGCTAGACCGCCGCCGACAGGGCGGAGCGAGGGCGCCGGGACGGCCACCGTCCCGGCGCCCTCCGGTCGCGGGGGGCCGACCGCCGGAGGTCAGCGCCCGGAGCCGCGGCCGTCGGTCGCCCGCTGGACGCGGCCGCGCATGCGGTCGCGCAGCGCCGCCGCGCCGTCCGCGCGCCGATCGCCCGCGCCCTCCGCGGTCCCGGCCGCCGGCGCCTCCGCGGCCGGGGGAGGGCCGGTCGCACCGCCGCGCCGCGCCGCCTCGGAGAGCGCGGCCTGAAGGGGGAGGGCCGCCTCGGTCCCCGGGGCGCGATCCGCCCGCGCCTCCTCCCGCGCGTAGCGGAACGGGCCGGGGACGGCCAGGCGGGCCCGCGCGGCGTCCGCAGCGCGGTGCAGCGGGTGTTCGTACAGCTCGGTGCGGACCTGCTTCTCGTTGAGACTGCCCTCGGACAAGCGGTCGGCGAGCGCCACCGCGGCCTCCCACACGATGGGGTCGGACATGATCCGCTCGGCGTGGGACTCGGCGTACCGGAGGCCCGCGTCGTCCCCTTGGAGGAGGACGGAGATCCGCCTCCGGTTCTGCGTCCTGCGGTCCCGCCACGCGTCGTTTTCCTCCGCGTTCCGCCGGACCGCGTCGTTGTACCGCGCGAGGGCGGCCCCGCCGGTGGGCGGGGGCCCGGTGGACACGCCCGTTCCGTGCGGGGCCCTGCTGCCGGACGGCGCCCCGTTGTACTCGGGGGCCCGCTGCTTCACCTCGTGGAGGTACCGCGCGGTGGCGGCGCTGTCCGCCGCCCAGGCGATCGCCATGTGGTCGGCGCGGGCCCACGAGCCTACTCTCAGGGGCGCGGAGACGGGGCCGATGTAGTCGAGCTTGTCCAGTCCCTTCAAGGTGCCGCCGAGCATGAGGTGGACCACGGCGGAGGCCGAGCCGCCGAGCAGCATCTGCTCGTAGTCGGCGACGTTCTCTTGGAAGTACATCGGTGCCCTTCGATCCGGGGGTACCGAGGGCCGGTCCACCGTGAGGACCGGTTCCACGGAAAGATCGCCGCATCGTACCGCCGCGGCCCGGCCACCGGCCCCCCGGCGAAGGGCGGGCCGGAGGCGCGGGATCTAGGTCGTGCTTTTT
>NZ_BCRK01000205.1 GCF_001552555.1 Nocardiopsis trehalosi NBRC 14201
CCGCCCGCCGGGCGGCCGGAACGGCGGGCGGCGCGAGCCGCCCGTCCTTCCGGCGCGGCCCCCATGTGCGTGGCCGCCGGTCGCGGCCTTGATGGACCGGTGGTGTGGACCGGTGGTGTGAAGAGGATGGGGCGGCCGGCCGCGGTTCCCTCTCCGCGCGGTCGGCCGCCCTGCGTGCGCCGGTCCCCCAATGGCCGGCGCACGCGTCGGGGTGGGGCCGCCGCGTTCTTCCGCGCGCGGCCCCGGGGCCGCGCACCCGGGGTGGCGCCCCGGCCGGGCGCGCGGCGGTCTCCGTGGATGGTGGTCCGGTCACGGCCACCGGTCACGGTGGTAGGGGTGTGGACGTGGGCGTGGTGAGCAGGTCACCGCATTTCTCCGCCCGGCGCCCTGCGGCCCGCAGCGCAGACGGCGCCGGGGTCCCGGTGCGGGGGCGGCGGTGCCGCGCGGCACCCTCCGGGGCGGTGGTGGTGCGGTCGGCGTCGGCGGTGCGTTGCGCCACGGCCCGGCGCCGTCCGGCCACCGCGCGGGCGAGGTCGTGCCAGGCGGCCGGGCCGACGATGCCCGCCGGGCCGGGAACCTCCGGAACCCACGCCCACCAGCGGCCCCGGCCGGCCGCCGAGGGCCACACCACCGCACGCGGGATCAGCGGCCGCCCTCCCCCGGTCACCGGGGGATCTCCGGCCGCAGCGCCCGGCGCTGCCGGTCCATCTCCTGGCGCGTGGTCTTGGCCATGACGGCGATCCGGTCGAGGTGGCGGACCTGCTCGTCGTGGTCCTCGTCGCCCGGGTAGTACACGACCTCGTCGCCCCAGGCCGGGCCGAAGCGGAGGATGATGTGGCCCTCTTCGACGGCGACCTCGACGTCGCGGGCGCGCGGATGGAACACGCTCACGGCGCCCCCTCGGCGTAGTAGTCGCGGAAGGACTCGCACACCTGGTCGCGCACCAGGCGCCAGCGCGAGGCCTCCACCTCGCGCGGGTCCAGGACGTCCATGCCGGGATCGGTGTTCTCCGCGCTGATCATGCTGAGGACGGAGCGCAGGATCGCGGCGACGTGGTGCGCCTCGGCGTCGGTCAGCGTGCCCCGGGTGAGGCCGATGACCAGCTCGGCGTGGAGCTTGTCGCTGATGATCGGGGGTTGCCCGCTGGGGTTCACGCCGCCACCCCCCGCCGCCGCTGCTGCTGGAGGAGGTGGCGCAGCAGGGGTGCGAGGTCGGCGCGCAGGTCGTCCAGGCCGTCCCCGTGCGGGACGCCGCGCCACCTGGCGCGGGCGGTATCGGCGGCGATGGCCGCGTCCACGGCGGCCACCGCCCGCCGCGACGCCTCGGCGCGGCGACCGACCGCTTGGGCGGCGGCCAGGCGCGGGGAGTGGGCGATGGCGGTCGCGGCGATCCGACGCCGCTCGGCGGCTTCCTCGGCGCGCCGCCGTTCGAGCCGCACCAGGTGGAGGCCCACCCTGCGGCGGCACCGGATCGGCACCGGCGGGAGCAGGTCGACGGGCGGCCGGACAGGTGCGGCGACGCGGACGGCGGCACGCGGCCGGGCCGGGGAACAGCACGCGCAGTGCGCCCCGTGGTCGGGGCCGATGACGGCGATGGCGACGATCCGCCGAACGCGCCGAAGCGCGCCGCGCGGGAGCTGAGACAGAGACATGAGTCCCCCAATGGGAGGCCGGGTGGGAGGCCCGGCGGAATGTTCTGGCTACGACATCGTCGCTCACTGCATTCAAAAACGCAAGATGCGATTTCAATAGCATGCGACGATATCGGTTGTCACAGACGCTCCGACCCGTAGGATGCGCCGAATGTCTGAGAAATCGTCACGCAGCGTAGGATCGCGCCGATGGTCTGTCCGACACCCGCGACAGAGAGGCGGCGACGCGTTGGCCGCGAGCCCCACGCTCCGCAGGCGCCGACTCGCGGCTGAGTTGCGCCGCTTGCGGGAGGATGCCGGCCTCACTGCCAAGGAGGCCGCTGCGCAAGCGAAGGCGCTGAGCCCCGACCGATCGTGGTTCGAGTCGAAGGTGACTCGGATAGAAACCAGGAAGATCCTGAAGGTCCGGGACGTAGACCTGCTGACGCTGCTGGACGTCTACGGCGTGACGGACGAGGAACAGCGTGAGGCGTACCGCCGACTCGCACGGGAGGCGTCGCTTTCCGGGTGGTGGGTCGGTTACCGCGACGTTCTCGGTGCAGGCACGCTGATCGACCTGGAGACCGAGGCCGCGCGCATCCGCACCGTCGAAGGTCAGTACATCCCGGGGTTACTCCAGACGGAGGGATACGCCCGGGCCGTCATCTCCAACGGCGGCATTACCGATGAGAGCGAGCGGGAGCGCCGAGTGGAAGCGCGGATGATGCGCCAGCACATCCTGCACCGCCCGGATGCTCCACGCCTGTGGGCGATCGTCGACGAGGCCGCGTTCCACCGCATTCCCGCCGACCTGGTCACGGTTCAGGTCAGCCACCTGATCAACGTGCAGAGAGCGGACTTGCGCGTCCAGGTGTTGCCTTTCGAGATCGGACCTCACCCCGCAATGGACGCCTCGTTCTTGATCTTGGACTTCGACGTGGACCCCTCGACGGTGTATCTGGAGCAGTCGATGAGCGCCCTGTTCCACGAGGACCCGCTTGAGCTGCGACACTATGAGACGGTGTACGACCACATCCAAGCAGCCGCGCTCTCAGTCGATGACTCGCGCAGGTGGATGGCCCAGTTCATCGAATCTCGCACGTAGAGGACCCCATGCTCGCCGTATCCGCATCCCACCTCACCTGGCACAAATCCAGCTACAGCAGCGCGAAGGGCCAAAACTGCGTGGAGGCCGCTGCCGCACCGGGCGTCGCGGCCGTCCGCGACACGCAGAATCGCGACCTTGGCCACCTGGCGTTCCCCGCCAGTGAGTGGACCGCGCTCCTCGCCGAGGTGAAGGTCGGCAACCTGTAATCCGAGAACGACGGCGGCCCCCGGTGTACACCGGGGGCCGCCGTCGTGCTTCGCCAGAAGCATCCCGCCGAGATGGTATCGCGGCGCCAGGATTGCCGGCATCCTCCCGCTGTGCCCTTCGACCTCCGCCCGGGTCGGAAGCGCCACACCCGCGCGGGGGCGAGCGCGGGGCGGCTGTCTACAATCGTCAAGCTACACATCGGCCTCCCGACCGGAGTGGGCGGGGCGGGCCGTCCCCCATGGAGGAGGCGCGTATGCGTCCGACAGTCCCGACCGCCGCCGACCCCCGGGTGGTCGACGCGCACCAGCACTTCTGGCCGGCCGGGCTCCGGAAGGGCGCGCCCGGGACGGAGGCCCTCGATCGGGGGTTCTTCCCCGCTGACCTCGAATCCGAACTCGCCGGTGGCCCCGTCGGCCGCACGGTTCTCGTGCAGTGCGCCGAGGGCCCCGAGGAGAACGACCGCATGGCCTCCTACACCGCCGCGTGGCCGCGGGTCGCCGGGGTGGTCGCGTGGCTGCCGCCGGACGACGCCGGCGCCGCGGCGCGCGAATTGGACCGGGTGCGCGCCGCCGGCCTGCCGGTGGTCGGGGCGCGGTCGGCGGTCGGTGCCGACCTGGCCCGCTCCCTGGCCGACGGGGGCCGCGTCCCGGCGTTCGCGGCCGCCGCCGACGGGGGCCGGTTCCCGGCGCTCTCAGTGGCCGCCGACGCGGGCCTGGCCTGGGACGTCGTCGTCAAGGGCGGCGCCCACGTCGACCTGGTCGAGGCGGCCGCCGCCGCGCTCCCCCACCTGCGCATCGTGGTCGACCACCTGGCCACCCCGCCGGTCGCCGACGGCGGGTGGGAGCCGTGGGCCGGGTGGGTGCGGCGGCTCGCCGCGCACCCCAACGTCGCCGTGAAGGTCTCGGTGGGCGTCGACGTCCTCACCCGGTGGACGTGGCGCGCCGCCGACCTCGCCCCCTACGTCGCCCGGGTGCTCGACGCGTTCGGGCCCGACCGGGCGATGCTCGCCGGGAACTGGCCGGTGGTCCGGCTGGCCCGCGCCCACGGCCCGGCCTGGGCCGACCTGGACCGCCTGGTGGTGGACGCCGGGGTGGGCGCCGACGGCCTGCGCCGGGTGCGCGGCGGGACCGCCGACGCCTGGTACCGGCTGCCCGGCGCGCCGCCGGAGGGCCCGGACGGGCCCGGATCAGCGCATCGGGGCCGGTGAGACGGGTGCCGGCGCCTGGACTGGCCCCCCTCAGCACAACGGGGCCCGTGAGGCGGATGCCGGCTCCCGGCCGCGTCCGGCTCGGCACACCGGCACCCGTGGCGGAGGAAGCCGCCCTACCACGCCCGCGTGCCCCCGGACACGCCGGCGGGCCCCGGCGCGGTGCGCCGGGGCCCGTGGGTGCGGGGTCCCCGGTGGGGGCCGCCGTCGGCCTAGAGCCAGCCGGGGAGGACGAACACCCCCCAGGCCAGCAGCGGGGCGATGACGATCATGCTCATCCCCCAGGTCATCAGGCGGCGGAAGACCTGGTTGCGCTGGTCCTCCGGGGCGTTGGCGACGAGCAGGGCGCCGCTGGTGGAGAACGGGGAGGAGTCGACCACCGACGAGGAGATGGCCAGCGCGGCGATCATGCCGACGACGCCGATCTCGCCGCCGAGCAGGAACGGCACGGCCAGCGGGATGAGCGCGCCGAGGATGCCCGTGGTCGAGGCGAACGCGGAGACGGCCGCGCCGATGACGCAGATGACGAACGCGGCGAGCAGCGGGATGCCGATGGAGGCGACGCTGTCGCCGAGGAACTCGACGGTGCCGATGCGCTCCATCAGGCCGACGTAGGTGACGATGCCGCAGATCAGCAGGACGGTGGGCCAGGCGATCTGGTCGATGGCGCCCTTGGCGCTCTTGGGGGCGACGAGGGTCAGCAGGACCGCGATGCTCATGGCCATGAGGCCGACGTCGAGGTCGAACACCAGGGCGCCGACGGTCAGCGCGAGGATGCCGACGACGGTGAGCGTGCGCTCCAGGTTGAGCCGGAGCGGGCCGTCGGCGTCGGGCGCGACCGGGTCGCCGCCGGTCGCGGTGGCCTGCGGCGCGGTGGTGGTGCGGACGGCGGTGCCGCCCGCGGCCGGGGCCGGGGCGGGGGTGCCGCCGGAAGCGGGGGTGCCGCCCGACGCGGGGGCGCCGTCGGCGGGGCGGGGGGCGGGGACGGCGCCGTCGGCCGGGGCGTCGGAGGCCGGGCCGGTCTGGAAGTCGGGGTCGGTGCTGCGGCGGCCGATGAGCGAGCGCCCGCCGAACAGGAAGTACACCCCGATGCTGAGCACCACGTTGAACAGGAACGACGCGGCGAACAGGAAGAGCGGGGAGCCGCCGAGGTCGGCGCGGGCGACCACGCCGTTGGTGATGCTGCCGAAGATGCTGATCGGGGAGAAGCCGCCGGCGCTGGCGCCGTTGACGATGAGCAGCCCCATCAGCACCGGGTTGATGCGGTAGCGGATCGCGAAGCCCATGCCCATGGGGGCGATGATCGCGACGGCGGCGGGGACCACGGCGCCCACGGCGGTGAGGACGGCGGTGGTCGCGAACATGACCCACGGGACGAGGGCGATGCGGCCGCCGACGGCGCGCATCGCCTGCTGTACCAGCCATTCGACCGTGCCGTTGTTCTTGGCGAGGGCGAAGAGGTAGGTCACCCCGGCCAGGATCACGAAGAGGTCGCCCGGGAACCCGCCGAAGATGTCGTCGGGGGTCTCGCCGACGACGAGCGTGCCCACGATGAAGGCGGCGGCCAGCGCGAGGGCGCCCATGTGGGCGGAGGTGAAGGTGGCGATCAGGAAGACGAGGACGAGGACGAGGATGGACACGATCTGAACGGACATGGAGCCCCCATGGGCGCACGCGTGGCGGCGGCGGACGGTCGGGTGGCGGAGCACGCTGGTCGGTGCGCGGGCCCGGACGGCGTTGTCGTGTGACCCGGCATGATCACATTCCGTATCGCAGAAACTGGGTTCTGAATACGACGCAGTATGTTCTTCCTCTCATTGCGCGTCAACCCTCTGTTCCGGCTTGACAGCGCGCCGAAGAGGGCCCTTCACCCGCTGTACAGGGGCTTGTCCGCAGCGATCAACAGGCCTAAACTTCGCTCAGTGATACGGAAATTTCGCCATGTGGATTCGAGTGATTGCGAGACCGCGGAACCATGACTACCTCGACCGGTCGCCACTTCCTGCAGATCCCCGGACCGACCAACGTCCCCGATGAGGTCCTGCGCGCCATGTCGGCGCCGACCATCGACCACCGCGGCCCGGACTTCTCCGACCTGCTGACCGAACTGCTCCGCGACGTCCGCCCCGTCTTCGGCACCACCGGCCCGGTCGTGGTCTTCCCGGCGTCCGGAACCGGCGCGTGGGAGGCCGCCCTCGTCAACACGCTCAGCCCCGGCGACACCGTGCTCTGCTTCGAGACCGGCCACTTCGCCACGCTGTGGCAGGAGATGGCCACCCGCCTCGGCTTCACCGTCGACTTCGTCCCCGGCGACTGGCGGCACGGGGTCGACCCCGCCGTGGTCGCCGAGCGCCTCGCCGCCGACACCGCGCACCGCGTCAAGGCGGTCTGCGTCGTGCACAACGAGACCTCCACCGGCGTCACCAGCCGCATCCCCGAGATCCGCCGCGCCATCGACGACGCCGGGCACCCCGCGCTGTTCCTGGTCGACACCATCTCGTCCCTCGGCTCGATCGACTACCGGCACGACGAATGGGGCGTCGACGTCACCGTGTCGTGCTCGCAGAAGGGCCTGATGCTGCCACCGGGCCTGAGCTTCAACGCCATCAGCGCCAAGGCCCTGACCGCCGCCGGCTCGGCCCGCACCCCCCGCTCCTACTGGGACTGGGCGCCGATGCTGGAGGCCAACGACCGCGGCTTCACCCCCTACACCCCCGCCACCAACCTGCTCTACGGGCTGCGCGCGGCGCTGCGCGTCCTCTACGCCGAAGGGCTGGAGAACGTGTTCGCCCGGCACGCCCGGCACGCCGAGGCCACCCGCGCCGCCGTGCGCGCGTGGGGCCTGGAGATCCTCTGCGCCGACGACCGCGAGCACTCCAACGTGCTCACCGCCGTCCTCGTCCCGGACGGCGCCGACGCCGACCACGTCCGCCGCACCATCCTGGACCGCTACGACATGTCGCTGGGCGCCGGCCTGGGCCGGCTGGCCGGGCGCGTGTTCCGCATCGGCCACCTGGGCCACACCAACGACCTGACGATCGCGGGCACGCTCGCCGGGGTGCAGATGGGCCTCCAGGCGGCCGGGGTCAAGGTGTCCCCCGACGGCGTCAACGCCGCCCTCGACCTGCTCGGCCGCCCCGCCGGGTGACGGACCGGGGACCCCGCCCCGCGCGGCCGCCGCCGCGGCCCGCCCGACCCCACCCGTGGAGGACCCGCCATGACCGTCACCAGCAAGGAACCGGCCGCCCCCGCTGCGGTGCGCACCGAACTCGAACGGCGCCTGCGCGCCGAACTCGACGGCGAGGTGCGCTTCGACGACTACTCCCGGCACCTGTACTCGCGCGACGCCAGCATGTACACCATCCCGCCGACCGGGGTGGTGCTCCCCCGCCACGCCGGGGACGTCGCCGCCGCCATGGCCCTGGCCCGCGAGTTCGGCGTCACGGTCACCGCGCGCGGCGCGGGCACCAGCCTCGCCGGACAGACCATCGGCGCCGGGCTGATCCTCGACATGTCCCGGCACATGCACCGCATCATCGACCTCGACCCCGAGGCGCGCACCGCCCGCGTGCAGCCCGGCGTGGTGCAGGACGAGCTCAACCGGGCCGCCGCCCCGCACGGCCTGATGTTCGGCCCGGACACCTCCACCAGCAACCGCGCCACCATCGGCGGGATGATCGGCAACAACTCGGCGGGCAGCGGGTCGCTGCGCCACGGCATGACGATCGACCACGTCCGCGAGCTGGAGGTGGTGCTCGCCGACGCGCAGACCGCCCGGTTCGCCCCGCTGGCGGCGGGCGAGCTGGAGCGGCGCGCCGCCCGCCCCGGCCTGGAGGGCGCGGTCTACCGGGGGCTGCCGGAGATCCTGGCCGCGCACACCGAGGCGATCGCCACCCGCTACCCCGACTTCTGGCGGCGGGCCGGCGGCTACCGGCTGGACCGGCTCGCCGACGACCCCGGGTTCGACCTCGCCAAGTTCGTGGTGGGCGCCGAGGGCACCCTGGTGCTGGCCACGGAGGCCGTGGTCGACCTGGTGCCCAAGCCCAAGCGGACCATCATCGCGGTCGGCCACTTCCACACCACGCCCGAGGCGATCGCCGGCACCGAGGACGCGCTGGCGTGCGACCCGGCGGCCGTGGAGCTGATGGACCGCACCATCCTCGACCTGTCGCGGCAGCGCATCGAGTACGCGGGCCTGGGCGACATCCTCCAGGGCGACCCGGGGGCGCTGCTGTTCGTGTCGTTCTCCGGCGACGACGAGGCCGAGCTGATCGACCGCATGGACCGCCTCACGAAGCTGTGGAAGGCCAACGGGCACGGCTACCACACGCTGCGCGCCATCACCGCCGAGCAGCAGGGGGCGCTGCTCAAGGTCCGCAAGTCCAGCCTGGGCCTGCTCATGGCCGCCGGGTCGGGCACCCGTCGCCCGCTGGCGTTCGTGGAGGACACCGCGGTCGACCCCAAGCACCTGGTGGAGTACACCACCCGCTTCAAGGAGATCCTCGACGCCCACGACATGGAGGCCGGGTTCTACGGCCACTGCTCGGTGGGCTGCCTGCACATCCGCCCGTTCGTGGACCTCGCCAAGCCGGGCGAGGTGGAGAAGATGCGGTCGGTGGCCGAGCAGGTCAAGGACCTCGTCTCCGAGTACGGCGGGGTGAACTCCAGCGAGCACGGCGACGGCCTGGCCCGCAGCGAGTTCAACCGGGAGCTGTTCGGCGACGACCTGTACGGGGCGATGCAGGAGGTCAAGCGGCTCTTCGACCCGGAGAACCTGCTCAACCCGGGCAAGATCGTGGACGCGCCGCCCATGACCGACCACCTGCGCGACGCCGCCCTGCCCGAGCCGCAGCCGTTCCAGACCCGGTTGTCGTTCGAGGTGGTGGGCGGCATGCGCGGCGCCGCCGACCGGTGCATGAACATCGGGCTGTGCCGCAAGAGCGCCACCGGGGCGATGTGCCCGTCCTACATCGCCACCCGCGACGAGGAGCACGCCACCCGGGGCCGGGCGAACGCGCTGGTCAAGGCGCTGTCCGAGCCCGACCCGCGGGCCGCGCTCGGCGACGAGCGGCTGCACGAGGTGCTCGACCTGTGCCTGATGTGCAAGGCGTGCAAGAGCGAGTGCCCGCTCGGCGTCGACATGGCCAAGCTGAAGAGCGAGGCGCAGTCGCACTACCACGACGTCCACGGGGTGCCGCTGCGCACGCGGGTCTTCGGGGCGGTGCGCACCCTGTACCGGCTCGGGTCGGCCACCGCCCCGCTGAGCAACCTGCCCAACCGCGTCCCCGGCGCACGGTGGCTGGTGGAGAAGACCGTCGGCATCACGGCGAAGCGCCCGCTGCCGACGTTCGCCCGCACCCACCTGGTGCGCTGGTTCGCCAAGCGGCGGACCGGGGAGCGGGTCGCGCCGATGGGGACGCTGACCTTCCTCGCCGACTCGTTCACCACGTTCACCGAACCGGCGATCGGCCGGGCGGCGATCGAGCTGCTCGAACGCGCCGGCTGGGACGTGCGGCTGGAGTCGCGCGGCTGCTGCGGCCGCTCCAGCCTGTCCAAGGGCCTGGTGGACGACGCGAAGGCCAAGGCCGGGCACCTGGTGTCGCTGCTGTCGGAGGAGACCGAGCCGGGCAGCCCGATCGTCGGCTGCGAGCCGTCGTGCATCCTCACCCTGAAGGACGAGGCGGAGTCGATGCTGCCGGGCGACCCCCGGGTGCGCGACCTGTCCGGCCGCGTCCGCCAGGTCGAGGAGCTGATCACCGAGGCCATCGACGACGGGCGGCTGCGGCTCGACCCGGAGGCGTGGCCGGCCGGGCGGCGCATCCTGTTCCACGGCCACTGCCACCAGAAGGCCGAGGTCGGCACCGGCGCCACGATGGCGCTGCTGCGCCGCATCCCCGGCGCCGAGGTGGTCGAACTGGACGCCGGGTGCTGCGGCATGGCCGGGTCGTTCGGGTTCGAGGCCGAGCACTACGACGTGTCCATGGCCGTCGGCGGCGACCGGCTGTTCCCCGCCATCAACGCGGAGGGCGCCGAGACGGTCATCGCCGCGACCGGGGTGTCGTGCCGGCAGCAGATCGGGCACGGGACCGAGCGCGACGCCCGGCACCCGGTGCAGCTGGTCCGGGACTGCCTGGCC
>NZ_BCRK01000206.1 GCF_001552555.1 Nocardiopsis trehalosi NBRC 14201
CCGATGGCCCCGCCGGAATCCGGCGGGGCCATCGGCGTTCGCGGGGGCGGCTACTCCGACTTCACGGGCCGCCAGGTGAACGGGTAGCGCCAGCCGTCACCGACGACGGCCACCAGGGCGCCGACGGCGGGCAGGAAGATCCAGCCGAGCAGCAGCAGCACCCAGGCGAGGATCGGCACGACCAGGAAGAACAGGCAGAACGCCACGATGGACGCGACGATGAAGGTGAGCTGGTAGTTGAGCGCCTCGATGGCGTGCCGGCGGACGAACGGCGAGGTGTCGCCGCTGGCGAGCAGCACCACGAGCGGGCCGATCGCGCTGAACAGGTAGCCCGAGAGGTGGCCGACGGCCGCCAGCCCGCGCTCGCCCGCGGTGACCGGGCCGTCGGTGCCCGGCGGGACCGACCGGCCGGGGGGCGCGTGCGGCCCGTTGGCGGCCGGCTGGAGGTCGTCCAGCAGCGGCACGAGGTCGGCCTGCACCTTGGCGGCCATGGCGAGGCCGAGGCGTTCGTCGAACTCGTTCTCGTCGAGTTGGCCCTGCGCGTACGCCTCCTTCAGCCGCTCCGCGACGTCGTCGCGTTCGGCGTGGGTCAGGCGCAGGTGGGCCGTGCCGGGCGGGGTCCGGCGGTCGGGGACGCGTCCCCAGCGCCGGTCGGGGCTCGATGGAGACATCGGTTCATGCACAGCCACGCTCACTCCTTGGCACCGGCCGTGCCGCCGGGGCGGCACCCGATGGGACGATTCACCACCCACCATCATGCGTCATGGGCACGCGGCGGCACATCGGGGAAGGCCCTGAGACGACCCCTGGATCCCCGATCGCCGCGGTCGCCCACACCCGGACCAACGCGGCGGTGGCGCCCCGGGTTCCCCGCCCCGGCCGCCGTCCGGTGCCGGGCGGCCGGGGGCCGGAGCGGGCCGGTGCGCGCCCGCCGTCCGGCGGGCGGGTCAGTTCGGGTCCGGCACGAGGACGACGAAGTCGGCGCCGAACGGGTCGGTGCAGACGGCGAGCCGGCCGACACCGGGGGCGTCGTCGGGGCCCATCCTCAGTTCGCCGCCGCCGGCGGTGACGGCGGCCACGGCGGCGTCGCAGTCGGTCACCTGGAACACCGGGTGCCAGTACGGGCCGCCCGCGGGTGCCAGGTGCTCGGCGGCGAGCTGCATCATGCCGCCCTGCATGCGCTCCTCGCCGCCCTCGGCGGGCGAGATCATCGCGTAGGCGCCGCCACCGCCGGGCAGCGGGGTCTCGGTGGTGGTCCAGCCGAACACGTCGCCGTAGAAGCGCTTCGCATCGGCGGTGTCGGTGGTGTACAGCTCGACCCACATCAGCGCGCCGGGTTCGTTGACGGCCTGGAGGCCGGGGAAGGCGCCGGCCTGCCAGGCGGCGAACCGCGCCCCCTGGGGGTCGGTGAGCTGCACCATGCGCCCCTCGTCGCCGACGTCGGCGAGCTCGCGGACCGCGCCGCCCGCCTGCTCGACGGCCTTGGCGGTGGCCGCGGCGTCGGGCACGGTGTAGTAGACGGTCCAGGCGGAGCGGGCCCCCTCCTCGGTGAGGGGCCCCAGGGCCCCCACGACCCTGCCGTCGAGCTGGAAGAAGCCGTACCCGCCGGCGTCGGGGCCCATCGAGCTGAACTCCCACCCGAACACTGAGCGGTAGAATTCCGCCGCCCGGTCGAGGTCGGGCGACCCGAGGTCGAGCCAGCACGGGGAGCCGGGAACGAAGTCGGTCGTGATCATGGCGGTCCCTTCGGAGAAAGTGCCGTGCCCCCAGACTGTGACACCGGCCACCGACATTCCCCCTCCCCCGCCCCCGGACCTCCCCAACATCCGGCAAACGCCCGGCGGAACCCGAGCAGGCGCCTCCGCGCGGGCGCCGCGTGCGGCGGGCACGCGGGGGCGGGGCGTCCGCGGTTACTGGGCGCGGCAGGTCCTGAGGTAGCTGAGGAACGAGGCCTGCAGGCCGGTCACGTGCGTTTCGCGCAGGACCGCGCCGGTGACGGCTCCGCCGCGCGCGGTCAGGCGGTGCAGCACGGTGGCCGTGTTCGTCGCGAGGCGCTGGTAGATGCCCAGGTCGCCGAGCAGCTCGCGGTCGTTCACGGTCAGGTGCAGCCGGGCGGCGGGCAGGTCGTCGCCCATCTCGTCGAGCCGGGCGAAGACCTGGCTGTCCGCACCGGCGACGCCGGGGCTGCCCGCCCCGATGCTGTCGAAGAGCGTGCAGCCGGTGAGCCAGGTGTAGAGGCCGAAGAGTCCGCCGTAGGAGTACCCGAAGAGGCCGTGGCCGGTCGCGGCCGTGCCGTAGTCGCGTTCGATCCGGGGGTGCAGTTCCGCGGTGAGGAAGCGCAGGAACGCGTCGGCGCGGGTGTCGCGCAGTTCGGCGAGGTAGGCGTCGGATTCCTCGCGGGTCCGCGCGCCCGTCCGGTATCCCAGCTCCACGGCGTCGACGAGCTCCTGGGCGATGGGCTCGCCGGGCGGCACGAAGTCCCTGTTGCGCAGCCGGTCCCAGTGCTGCGCGTCCTCGCCCGCGTAGCCGACGCTGACCTGGATGTAGGGCTGGATCGGCTGCATGGGGTCCAGCTGGGTGACGATGAGCGGGGCCGTCAGGCCCACCGCCCAGTTGCCGTCGAGCACGTAGACGACGGGCACCCGCGTCGCGGCGGGGTCGTAGCCCGGCGGCGTGGTGACCCAGACGCCGTAGTCGTGCCCACCGCTGGAGCGCGTCTCGAAGTAGTCGGTGTCGGCGAGGCAGCCCTGCCACATGGTGCTCATCAAGGGTCCTTCACATCTCGGCCGGCCTGGAGGGCGGGGACGGCGCCGGCGGGGTCGGCGGACGGTTCCGGGGCTTCGAGCGGCCCGCCGTCCCGGTCGTCCCTCCGCCGTCGCGGACCGGCTGCGACCATGTGTGGCGCGGCACGGCACCGTCAGCGTGTTTTTCCAATGGATAAACTGTGGGAGTGATCTTGTCAAGCGCGGACCACGCGGAACATGGGGGCGCGGAACACCGGGGCGACGCACGCGAACGCCTCCTGGCCCGGCTCCTCGACGCCTTCGGCGAGACCCTGCCCGCACCGGAGGTGTCGCTCCGCGAAATCGCCGCCCGGGCCGGGACCAGCCACGCCCTCCTGCGCTACCACTTCGGGTCGCTCCCGGGCGTCCTGGCGGCCATGCTCCGGGCCCAGCGGTCCCGCGACAACGAGGCGCTACTCGAGACCGCCCGGCAGGGCACCTTCGACGGCTTCGTCCTGGCGATCTGGCGGACCTACACCCGCCCGGAGCAGCTGTCGCGCGTCCGCGGGTTCTTCCACGTCGTCGGCCTGGCCGCGTACCGCCCGGAGGACTTCCGCGAGTTCATCGACTCACTGGACGACCTGACCGGGATGCTGGCCGCGCTCGCGGAACGCGAAGGGTTCGACGCCGCGGAGGCACCGGCCATCGCCACCGCCACCATCGCCGCGCTCCGCGGCCTGCTCCTCCAGGAGGTCCTGACCCCGGGAGCCCACACGGAGGACGCGGTCGCCGTGATCCTGCGCATGGCCCGGTCCGCGCCTCATGCGCGCTGAACGCGCAACGGCCACCCTCGGCGGATGCCGGGGTGGCCGTTCGCGATGCGCTGACGTGCGCGGAGGCTGGTGGAGCCAAGGGGAGTCGAACCCCTGACCTCCGGTATGCAAAACCGGCGCTCTGCCATCTGAGCTATGGCCCCGTGACCAGTGCCGAGCATACCGCTCCCGAAGGGCGGGGCGGGCGGGACGGCGTGGGGCGGGCGGCCGGTGGTCGGGGGAAGCGTGGGCGCGTGAATGGGGACGAACGTTCGCCCACGGCCCCCGGACACGGACGACAGCCACCACACATGGGATGTGCCGTGGCTGGTCGGCCTGATTGCTGCTAGTTGTCGCCGGCCGTGGCTTCCGTCCACAGGTCCAGCTCGGCGCGGTCGGCCTGGATCTTGCGGTAGACGGCGAACGCACCGAGGGCAACCAGCACCAGGACGATGATCTTCTTCACGGTGTGGACCCCTTCTTGGATCACGAGATGATGGGTCGGAAAGTGACGCGGGCTCGGCGGCGACCGGAGGATCCCGGTGGCGCGGCGGGCGGCGGAATGCCGCCGACCGACCGAGCGGACGGCGTCGGTAGAGAACTTTATGGGGTTGTCTCCCAGCAGACTAGCAACCCGTGGGGGCGTTCCCCGCCCGGCGCACCCGTTGCGGGCCGCCGAAGTTACCCCCGGGTCAGGTGAGCAGGGACAGCCGCTTCAAGGTCGTGGCCGTCGCCTCGGGGGTGGCGGCGGCCTCGGCCAGCCTGCTCCACACCTCCTGGCAGGCGCGGACGCTGTCGTCGGCCTCGACGATCGTCCCGCCGTGGGTGGCGTCGACGAACGCCAGCGACGCCTCGTCCTCGTCGAACTCCAGGACGGTGAACGGGCCCGCGGAACCCGCGTGCAGACCGGCGGAGGTGGGCAGCAGCCGGATCTCGACGCGCTCGTGCCGGGTGCCGAGCTCGATCAGCCGGCGCAGTTGCGCGTGCAGCAGCCCGGGGTCGGCGGCGATGCGGTGCAGCGCGTCCTCCTCGACCAGCGCGTGGTAGCGCTCCAGGCTGTCGCGGTCGAGGACCTCCTGCCGCTTGAGGGTGGCCGCCACGGCGCGTTCGACGCCGCGCGGGTCGCGCCCCTGCGAGCGGGCGAGCGCCGCCGTGTACTCGGGCACCTGGAGGAGGTCGGGGACGAGCATGCCGGCGTAGGTGTCGATGGCGACCGCCCCCGCCTCGTTGCCCACGTAGGCGGAGGAGAGGACGTCCTCGTACTCGGTCCACCACGGGCGCAGCCGGGACTCGCGCACCAGGGTCAGGATGGCCTCGCGCTGGCCGCCGGTGACCCCGTACAGCTTGAGCAGGGCCGAGACCTCGATGACCGACGGCCATTTGCGGATGCCGGTCTCGATGTGGCCGAGCTTGGCCGGGGACCATTCGAGCACCTCGGCGACGTCGCTCAGGGTCATCCCGGCCTGGACACGGCGGCGGCGGAGTTCGGCGGAGAGACGGCGGCGGCGAACTGTGGGGCTGCTCATGGCGTCCGGTTCCGTACACGCTGAGTGGCGGGGCTGTGGGACTAGAGAAGCACTCGGCCTACCCTCTAGCAATGCGTTCGTAGAAATTGGCCGCTGGATCCTCGATTCCACCGGGGATCCGCGCCCCTGGGCGGGGCGGGCGGGAAGCGGCGGCGCCGCTGGTGCGGGTGATGCGGACCCGCGCCGGGGGCCGCGCCACCGCGGGCTGCGGCCGTTCCCGCGGGCCCCAGTGGCGGCCGTCCGGAGACCGCCGATCCGGCCGCCCGAATCCCGCTCGGACAGCGGGACCGTCAGTGCAGCAGCTTGAGGCCGACGATCCCGCAGACGATGAGCAGCAGGCAGAGGATCCTCGCGACGCTCACCGCCTCGCCCAGCCACGCCATGCCGACGACGGCGGTACCGACCGCGCCGATCCCCAGCCAGACCGCGTACCCGGTGCCGACGGGGATGGTGCGCAGCGCCAGCGCCAGGCCGGTCATGCTGAGCACGAGCGTGACGGCGAAGGCCGCGGTCGGCCAGAGGCGGGTGAAGCCCTGGCTCGCGGAGAGGGCGGTGGCCCAGGCGGTTTCGAGCAGACCCGAGACGACGAGCAGGAACCATGCCATGATGCGCCTCCCAGAGTGCGTCGACGCCGTCTTGTCGCACCGGGTACGGCGTACCTCGTCCGGGGGCGGCCCGGTCGGCCAGGCCCACACCTCACGTTAGGCAACCCCCGCACCTCGGGGAAGCCGCACGGGTGGTGACCTCCCGCACCACCCGCCGCACGGGAATTCGGCCGCCTCCCGCGCACCGGTCCCCGCACGGCCGGCGGCGCGGGGACACGCCCGATGGCCCCCCGGGCGGCGGCGCCCGGACCGGCGGCCCGACCCGCCCCGGCCCGGAGCGCGTACGATGCAGGCTGGATTGCCGGGGCCGCGTCCCCGCACACGCTAGGAACCCCATGAGCCAACCCATTGACGACACCCAGCGGCTGATCGCGCACGCCGAGGAGGAGCTTCCGCCGTCCACGCGGTCCAAGCTCATAGCGAAGCTGCGGATGGGCGTCCACATCGACGACGCGGCACGCGACCTCGGAGTCAGTCCGCAGCGCGTGTTCTCCAACGCGCGCATCCTGGGCGCCTTCGGGGAGCAGCTCGACGCCACCCTGACGGCCGAGCGCGACCCGGCCCTGCCGCACGGCACGGTCACCGGGTACAACAAGCGCTGCCGGTGCCCGCAGTGCCGGGCCGCGGTGAACCGCAGGATCTGACACCCGCCCCGACCTGCTGTTTCGCGACGTTAACCGGTAATTTTCCGTCGGATGCGGCTTTTCGCGCTTATTGATCTTGTGGCCGGGGAAACCGCACAGCATGAACGAGCGTGTGGACTGGGCCGCGATGAGCGACGAAGAGTTCATGGCGCTGGTGCGCCAGCTGATGGAGAACCCGTCGATCGACCCCGACGACGACTAGCCGCCCCTCCCAGCGGTCCACGCGGGTGTCCCGTCCCGCGTCAACGCCGCCTGCTCGCCCCTTCCCCGCAGGCGGACCCCCCGGCCGATGAGCCGCCCGCCCGGGCCCGCGCGCGCCGCCGCACCCCCGGCCCGTGCCCGGCCGCCCCGGGCCGCCCCGGCGGGCGCACGGCCGGCACCGCCACGCGGCCTCACGCCACCTCCAGGCGCGTGTCCGCGCCGAGGAACCGCCCGATGTCGGCGACCTCCGCGGCCACCGCCGCGAGCGTGCCGTCGTCGAGCGCGGCGAACGGCTCGACGCGCACCGCCTCTCCGGCGCGCCGCCACCGCGCCACGACCCGCCCGTCGACCACGACGGCCGGGTGCAGGACGCCGCCGCCCGGGGTCACCGCGCGGGCGTGCTCGGCGGGCAGGACCTCCGACCGGTCCCGGTAGCCGAGCAGGTAGCCGTCGTAGGCGCCGATGAGGCGCACCCGCGGCCGGGCCGGGACGTCGGGCAGCGCGTCGGCCGCGTCCCCGATCACCCACATCGGCCCCGATGCGGTGGACACCTCGGTCAGCGCGGGGGCGACCAGCTCCCACGCGCGCCGCACCTGCCGGGCGGGCAGCCCCGACCAGGCGGCGAAGTCCTCCGGCCGGGTCGGCCCGTACCCGCTGACGTGCCGGCGGGCCAGCTTGGCCAGCGCCACATCGGGGTCGCGCGGCTCCCACGACCCCACCCAGTCGCGCAGCAGGACATAGGTGGCCTCGCCGCCCTCGGTGTCCGGCCCCCGGCACACGACCCCGCGCAGCGCCGCGTACAGGGTGAGGTGCGCCGGCGCCTGCCCCTCGGTGGGGACGGGCACCCCCGCCTCGCCGAGGGCGGCGACCAGGTCGGAGCGGGTCAGGGCGCGGCCGCCCGCGAGGATGTCGGGCAGCGCGTCGACCGCCTTCGCGCACAGGCCGTCGTCCAGCCAGAGTTCGGCCCGGCGGCGCGCGAACCGGGGGAGGAGAGCGGGGCCGAACAGGTCGGTGATCCACCCGGCGTCGGCGGCCGGGACCATGTGCAGGGTGCCGCGCATGGCCCACGTGCGGATGACCGACCGCTCCTCGCCGACGGCGCGCCGCACGTCCGCCACCGTCAGGCCGGACGTGCGCGCCCGGACACCGAGCCAGGAGGCGCGGAGGTCCTGCGCCTGGACGGCGGCCGCCCCCCGGACGGCGCCGACCACTCCGGCCGCGGGCGGCCCCGCGAGGAGCTGGGCGTGCATGCGGGCCACGCGGAGCCGGGCGGGGGAGAGGGCGGTGGGCATCGGAACGTCCTTTCATCACCATGCCGCGGAGGAAGGGGTCGCGGAGGAAGGGTCGCGGAAGAAGGGGTGCCGACCAGAATGGCATTCGTCGGAGCGCCACACATCCGGGACGGACGGTGAGCACCTGTCCGGTCCGCATCCCCGGCCCCGCCCGCGACGGGGATCGCGGTCTCGACGAGGGCCGATGCGCGAACGCCATCCCGAAAGTGGGAGGCGGTGCCACCGCCGTGCGCGTGCCGCGTTCCGCGTGGTGGTGCGGGTGTGACGGCGGCACCGCCGGGCGCCGGGGCCCCGGGGGCCGATGCGCGGCGGCGTGCGGGCCGGCCCGTCACCCGGCTCGTCACCCCGGCCCGGGCCCGAGCGCGGTTCGACCGGAACCGGCCGGCCGCCCCACCGCCGCCCTCAGCGGTCGGCGGCCCCGCCGGGGTCGGCGACGTGCGCCAGGAAGAGGAGGTCGGGGCCGCGCCGCAGCGCCGCAGTGAACGGCCGGTCGACCGTGAAGGGCAGCGATGGGGGCGGCATCCCCATGTAGGCGATGGCCGCCGTGGCCGCGGCGCCCTCCGCCCCGGCCTCGTCGACGGCGAGCACCGCCTGGTGCAGGATCGCGTCGACGCGCAGCGGGGCGGGTGAGAGCCCTGACAGGTCCGCGTCGCCGGTGAACAGGGTGCCGGCCCCGGCGGCGTCGAGGTGGGGCGACAGTTCCTCGGCGGTGCGCGCCTGGACGCGCGGCAGCGTGAGGGCGGTCTCGCGGGGGGCCGCCGACCGGTGGAGGGCGGCGAACACCTCCGCGGTGGGCGTGCGCCCCGGGGTGTCGGGGAGGAGGACGTCGAGGTCGATGCCGCCGTCCCCGGCGAGTGTGACCATCCGCCACCCCGCTGCGGCGGCGTGGGGGAGGCGGGCGGTGCGGCGCATCATCGGGACGTCCCGAGGACCCGATGGGGTGGCGAACGGGGCGGGGGCGGTGCGCGCGGGGTCGAAGGAGTCGGCCCAGCGCACGCGGGCGCGCAGCGCGTCGGCGACGACGAGGGAGGTGTCCCGGTCGACGCTGCCGGACGGGACCAGCTCGCGCACCGCGCCGCCGGTGGCGCGGCGGATCTCCTCGTTGATGGCGGCGCGGGCGCGCTCGGGGTCGGCGGCGAAGTCGGCGGCGCGGACCCGGAGGTCCGGCGATCGGGCGGCCAGGCGGCGGAACCCGTCGGTGAGAGGGGTGTCGGGGGCGTGCCAGAGCCCCGTTGCGCGGGACAGGCCCCCGCCCGGAGCGGCGGGCGCGCCGGGGCCGGGGTAGGGGTCGGTCGTGTTCTCGTCCTCCGTACCGACCGCTCCGCCACCGGGGTCGGCCCGTGGTGCGCCGGCCTCCCCGCGGCCGGCGTCGAGCACGGCCGCCAACTCGGCCCGGGTGCGGCCGCGCGCCCCGAACGCCAGCAGACCGAGGAGCCCGGCGACGGAGAGCGGCGACCAGACGACCGTCTCCGCTCCGGAGCCGACGAGATCGCGGTGCAGGCGGAAGGCGAACGCGGTGCGACGGGGGGAGACGGCGGTACCGGACATGGCGCGACCCTATGCGAGCGGCGGGTCGGGCCGCCCGCACTCCCCAGCCTCGCGCCCCGGGGGAGTCCGCACGGCGCTGCACTCCAGCACGGCACCGGGATCACTGATGTGGCGGTAGCCGAGATCCGGAACCTCATCGTCCACGTGCGCGCCGAACTCGGCGACGCGCACCTCCGCGATCTGCTCGTACCGCCTGATCCGGTCGGTCCACTCCGCGTCGACGCCGAAAGCCGCCTGCGCGAAGCCCACCCGGCCGACCGCCTCGGCCGAGCCCGGATCACCCGGGGCCAGCAGCCGCACCGGCACGTCGAGCGCCACGGTCTGCGGCGGGACGAAGTACTCGTCCGGCAGAACCGTGCGCGCATGGACGAGCGCGCCGACGGCGACGACCGAGCCGGCCCCCAACCGTGCGCACTGGAGAACCGTCGCCGAGGTCGCCACGTAGACACACCTGCCGACCTCGCAGCCCAGCAGCGTGGCGTGCGGCCCCACGAAGACGTGGTCGCCGACGACCACCGGCTGATCGCCGACGACGGCAGATCCGCGCAACACCGCGTTCTCGCAGATCACCGCCGCCTCCCCGACCTCGATCCGAGACCCCTCGGCGTCGAGCACCGCACCGAACATCACCCGCGCCCTCGGCCCCACGCGGACATCACCGACCAGCGTGGCCGTCGGGGCGACGTAGGCGGTGGGATGAACCTGCGGTCCATGCCCACGGTGTCGGATACGCATTCCCTGCGTTGCGGCGATCATGGGCGCATTCTCGCCCGACCGAACGCGGGCAGGCTGGCGGGATTCAGACATCGCGTTCAACGCGTCCGGCGCCATGCATGCATTCA
>NZ_BCRK01000207.1 GCF_001552555.1 Nocardiopsis trehalosi NBRC 14201
TTCGGAATGATTCAAAAAACACGACCTAGGACGCCGGCGGCCGCGACAGGAGCGGAACCGGGGGCGGGAGGACCGCCCCGGGGTCTCAGCGCCCGTCGTCCAGGGGGTCGAAGATCGCCGCCACGTCCTCGGCCTCCTCGGCCAGCGCCCCCATGATCTCCTCCTCGACCTCGTCCTCCCCGGCCCGCCGGTCGCGGGGCCGCGCCCGGTCGTCCCGATCCGCCGCCGCGCGGAGCAGGACGCGGCCGTCCCCGCCGATGACGAACTCGACCTCGTCCCCCTCATGGACGTCCAGCGCCGCGGCGACCTCGCGGGGCAGCGTGACCGCGTTCCCCCCGCCCAGCACCGCGCGCCGGCGTTCCCTGCTCATCCCCGACATGGCTCTCCTCCCCGGGCGCCGCCCGGCCCCCGCACCGGCGGCCGGGACCGGAACGGCCCTCCGCCCAGGATGCATCCGATCCCCCGCGGGACCGACTCCCGCGCGCCACGGCGCGGCGGCGCGTCCGGGCTGGTCGGCGGCCGAATGTCGTACACCTGTGCCAGAGTGAGGTGTACCACTATTCTTGGAGGCCGCTATGGCATACCTCCTGGTCATCGGCACCCGCAAGGGGCTGTTCACCGCAACCAGCGACGACCGCCGCACCTGGGAGGTCGGTCCGCCCCACCGGCTCGACCCCCAGGACTTCGCCAGCTACGGCGCCGTGTACGCCGTCGGCGTCGACCCGCACACGCGCCGCCTGCTCGCCGGGGCCGAGAGCTCCCACTTCGGGCCGAGCGTGTTCCACAGCGACGACCTCGGCGCCACGTGGAACGAGCCCGAGCAGGCGCCCATCGCCTTCCCCGAGGACGTCGACTCCTCCTTCACCCGCGCCTGGCAGTTCGCGTTCGGCCCCGAGCCCGGCACCGTCTACGCCGGGGTCGAGCCCACCGCCCTGTTCCGCTCCGCCGACGGCGGCGAGTCCTTCGAACTCGTGCGCGCCCTGTGGGACCACCCGCACCGCGCCGACTGGTGGCCGGGGGCGGGCGGCGCCGCCATCCACACCGTGCTGCCGGGCACGGTCCGCGCCGGGCACACCGACCCCGCCGCCATGACCGTGGCCATGTCCACCGGCGGGGTCTACCAGACCCTTGACGGCGGCGCCTCGTGGAACCCGGCCAACCGCGGGATCAGCGCGGGCTTCCTGCCCGACGAGGCCCCCGAGTACGGCCAGTGCGTGCACAAGGTCGCCGTTGCCGCCGACGGCCGGTTCTACGCGCAGAACCACCACGGCGTCTACCGCAGCGCCGACCCCGCGTCGGGATGGACCTCCATCGCCGACGGCCTGCCCACCGACTTCGGGTTCGCCATGGTGGCGCACCCGCACCGGCCCGACACCGTGTACTCCTTCCCGGTCGTCAGCCAGGAGGTCCACCTGCCGCCCGACAACCGGCTGCAGGTGCACCGCACCGACGACGCCGGCGCCACCTGGCGGCCCGACCACGCCGGCCTGCCCGACGGCCGCTACTACGGGATCGTGCTGCGCGACGGCGCGTGCACCGACGGCGCCGACGTCCCCGGGTTCTACTTCGGCACCCGCTCCGGCGACGTCTACGCCACCACCGACGACTCCGGCGAGTGGACCCGGGTGGCCGCGCACCTGCCCGACGTCCTGTGCGTGCGCGCGGTGGAGGTGTAGGCCGTGGAGGTCCTGGTCCTGGTCCCGACCGTCCTGCGGGCCGACTGCGGCGGGGCCGCCCGCCTCACCGTCACCCCGGCCCCCGGCGCCGACGGCCGGGTGGTGCTGCGCGGCGTCCTGGACGCGGTCGCCGACCGCCACCCGAGGTTCGACCGCCGGGTCCGCGACGAGCAGGGGCGGCTGCGGCGCTACGTCAACGTGTTCGTCGGCGACGACGAGTGCCGCGCCGTCGGCGGCCTCGACGCCCCGGTGCCGCCCGGCGCCGAGGTCCGCGTGCTGCCGTCCGTCGCCGGGGGCTGACCCCGCCCGGCGCGGGCCGCGGCGGCCCTCCGGCCGACCTGGTGGCCGGGTTCCGGGGCGGCGGTGCGCCCGCACGCCCGTCCCGGGGCCCGGTCGCGGCCCGCGCCGGACCGCGAACCCGCAGGTGGCGGCCTGGGCGGGGTGCCGGGCGGGGCGGTGGCGGCCCGGCGGACCCGTGTTACAAGGTGGGGACCGTGTGACCCGGCCGAACGAGGAGCCGCGACCTCCATGCCGCATCCCCGACCCGCCCCCCGCCTCCGCACCGCCGCGCGCCTGGCGGTCGGGGGCTGCATCGCCCTCGCGGCGTTCGGCGGTGCGCCCGCCGCCGCCGACACCGCCCCCGGCGGGCCGCACGCCGAGCCCGCCGGTCGGCTGCCGCTGCACCATCCGCTGCCGCCGGAGCCGCCGGCGTTCCCGGAACCTCCGCACTGGGAGCCGCCGCACTGGGAACCGCCGCACTGGGAACCGCCCGACTGCCCGGAGCCGCCGGAACCCCCGGAGCCGCCCGAGCCGCCCCTGCCGCCCGAGCCCCCGGAACCGCCCGCACCGCCGGAGCCGCCCGCACCGCCGGAGCCCGAGCCCCCGGCCGAGGAGCCGGCGCCGGCCGACCCCGTCCGGCCGGCCGAGCCCGCCCCCGAACCCCCGCCACCCGACGACCCGCCGCCCGCGCCCATGGCGGTCGCCGCACCGGTTCCGGAGCCCGAGGCCCCCGAGCCCCGGCCCGAACCCGCCGTCCAGGTCGCCGCGCCACTGGTCGAACCCGCCGAGCGCGCGGGGCTCGACGGGTTCACCCCGTTGCAGATCATGGTGTTCGTGGTGATGATCGCCGTCGCGGCCGTGGTGGGGGCCTCCGGCGCCCGGCGCTGACACCCGACACCCGACCAACACCGACACCCCGCGCGCCCGGTCCTCGGGCGCGCGGGCTCAGCCCGCGCCGATCGCGGCGTCGATCCGGTCGAACCCCTCCAGCGCGGCGGTGAGGGCGTCGGGGCCGATCGCGAGCGCGCCGGTGTAGGGGTTGTCGAGGTAGAGCAGCAGCACGACGGTCGCCGCGACGAACACCAGATTCAGCAGCGCCCAGAAGATCCGGGTGCGTGAGCCCCGCACCCCCATGCCGAACGGCAGCACCACCACGGCCAGGGCGCTGACGGTGGCGGCGAGGGTGACCACGCGCGGGATCTCGCTCCCGGCGGCGTCGGCGCGCTGCACCCGCTGCGCGGCGAGGTCGGCGACCTCCTGGCGGGCGGTCAGCCGGTCGAGTGCGGCCGCCGGGTCGTCGCCGGTGTCGATCGCGTGGACGCTGGTCCGCAGCCGCTGGAGGGCGGTGTCGCCCTCGGGGCTGAGCGCGCGCTCGCGCATCCGCGGCCAGTCGTCGCGGACCGAGGTCTCCAGGTAGTCGCGCAGGTCGGCGCGGACCCGGGCGCCCTGCTCCTCGGGCAGGGCGCCGGTGCTCCAGTACAGGGCGGTGGCGGTGGCGGCCTCGTCGGTGAGGCCGTCGCCCGCCCCCTGGTTGTTCTCCCAGCCGATGACCAGGCCCATGGCCATGGCGATCAGGTAGATGGACAGCACGCACGGCGCGATGAGCGTGCCGATGGCGCCGTCGGAGTCGTCGGAGGAGATGCCGAACTTGCGGACCACCAGCACGCCGGCGACGCAGAGCAGGGCGAGGACGCAGAGGACGAGCACGAGGCTGAGGGTCATGGCGCTCCCGATCGGTCGTGGCGCCGGCGGGGGCGCCGGCGCACCGCGACCCCCGGCGCGGGGTGGCCGCGCCGCCCCCGCGCCGGAGGTCCCTCTCCAGCTACCACGGCCCCGCGCTCCCCTCAGGCCACTCGCGGAATCCGATCCGGTCGCCGGGGAGCGCCTTTTCGGAATGCGGACGGCAATCGCGGTGAATACGTCATGGAACCCTTTTTCCTGACGTCGGACATCCGCACGAGCCGCGAATTTCGGACACCCAGCGAATCACCGAGCGGCGGCACGGAACCGCAGACCAGGGGCCCGGCGACCGGGCCGCGCGATCCCGGACCTGGCCGCCAGGTCGGGGCGCGCGGCGCGTCGGCCTCCACGGACGGGAATGACGCCCCGCAGGCGGTCCGCGACCATGAATTTTCGGTTTCCGGAGCGAAAAGGGGGTGGTCACCGATATGTTGGCGACCCCGGTTCCGGCCGTCCCTCCGCCCCGCGGCCGCGGCCACCGCGGACCGCCGCTCGTGCCCCACCCCGGCCCCGGTGTGCTCCGCACCGGGCCGACGGCACCGACGAGCGCGCCCGGGGGGCGATCGGCATCGCAGCACACGACCACCACCGGTTCCTCATCACCGCCACCTCCACCCCGCGCGGCCTGGCGTTCACGGGCGACATCGACCTCGACACCCGGTCGCAGGCCGAGGCCGCGCTCAGCGCCGCGGTCGGCTGGGAGGGCGACCTGCACGTCGACCTCACCCGCGTGGGGCTGATCGACGCGGGCGGGCTGCGGCTGCTGGCCGACACCGCCGCCCGGCTGCGGTTCGGTCGGCGGCTGGTCCTGCGGGTCCCGCCCGGCCGGGTGCGCCGGCTGATCCGCCTGGCGAGCGTCGACGTCTGCCCGCGCGTCCAGGTGGACGGGGCGCGCGATGTCCGTTGACATGTCCGTCGAGCGCCCCGGCCTGGCGCACCGCTGCTGCGTCTGCGCCTCCGACGACGAGTACCTGGCCGCGGCGGTGCCGTTCATCGAGGCCGGGCTGGTCCGCGACGACCCCGTGCTCGCCGCCGTCCCGCGCGCCAACACCGCCCTGCTGCGCCGGGCGCTCGGCGCGCGGGCGGGGTGGATCGACTACACCGAGCCGGTGGCCTTCGGGCACCGCCCACCCGAGCGGCTGGCCGCGCTCGACCGCTACTGGCGGCAGAACGCGCCGCGGGTGGCGGGCGGGCGGCTGCGCGTCCTCTGCGAGCCGGTGTGGGCCGGGCGCTCCCCGCGCGAGATCGCCGCGTGGACCTACCTCGAATCCCACGTCAACGTGCTGTTCGGGGCGGCCGACGTCTCCGTGCTCTGCCTCTACGACACCCGGGTGGTGCCCGCGGGCATCGTCGCCGAGTGCCGGCGCACCCACCCGGAGCTCGTGCGCGGCGGCCGGGTGCGCCCGAGCGAGCACTACGTCCACCCGACCGTGTACTCCACCGGGCCGCTGGAGCCCGGCTCCGCCCCGGTCCCGGTCGACCCCATGGGCGGGCCGTTCACGGCGTCGGACCTGGTGAGCGTGCGCGACGAGGCGCTGGCCTACGCCCGGCGCCGGGGCGTGTCGCGGGCGCGGGCGCTCGACCTGGTGTTCGCGGTCAACGAGGCCACGGCCAACGCCGTGCTGCACGGGTCGGGGCGCGGCAGCGTGTGGTTCTGGACCGAGGACGACGAGCTGATCTGCGAGGTCACCGACGACTCCGGCGACGGCGGCGCCGCGATCGGGCCGTTCGCGGGGTGCCCGCCGCCGCGCGACGAGTGCGGGCGGGGGCTGTGGCTGGTGCGCCAGCTCTGCGATCGGGTGCACATCGGGGTGGCGAACGGCCGGACGGTGGTGCGGATGCACCTGGCGATCCACTGACCTTGGATTGACAGCATTCTGTCAACTTGACAGCACACTGGCATCATGACAGGATGCTGTCATGACTCAGCGCACCGTCCACCTCGCCGTCTACGACACCCTCGCCGACTGGGAGTACGGCCACGCCGTCGCGCAGCTGCGCGACTCCACCTACCACCGCGACCCCGCCGGCTTCGACGTCGTCACGGTCGGCGCCACCCTCGACCCCGTCACCAGCATGGGCGGCCTGCGCATCCTGCCCGACCTCGCGCTGGCCGACCTCTCCCCCGCCGACAGCGCCCTGCTGCTCCTGCCGGGCGCGAGCGCCTGGGACTCCGACCCCGAGCGGCTCGCCCCCTTCGCCCGGACCGCCCGCGCGTTCCTCGGCGCCGGGGTACCCGTCGCCGCCATCTGCGGCGCCACCGCCGGGCTGGCCCGCGAGGGCCTGCTCGACGACCGCGACCACACCGGCCCGGCGGCCGACTACCTGGCCGCCACGGGCTACGCGGGCGCCGCCCGCTACCGCGAGGCCGACGCCGTGACCGACGGCGACCTGATCACCGCCTCCCCCACCGCACCGGTGGCGTTCGCCCGCGAGGTGCTGGGCCGGCTGGAGGTGTACACCCCCGAGATGCTGCACGCGTGGTACCGGCTGTTCGCGCACTCCGACCCGAGCGCGTTCGCCGCCGTCGGCGAGGGCGCCGCGTGAGCGGCGGGCCCGACCCGGGCGGGCTGCTCTCCGACACCGCGCTCGCGGTCTTCCGGCTGCACGGCCGGTTCCTGGAGGAGTCGGAGCGCATGGCCCGCCCGGCGGGGCTGACCACGGCGCGGTGGCAGGTGCTCGGGGCGGTGCTGCGCGAACCGCTGCCGGTGTCGGGCGCCGCGCGGGTCATGGGCATCACCCGGCAGAGCGCGCAGCGGGTCGCCGACCTGCTCGTCGCGGAAGGGCTCGCCGCCTACCTGCCCAACCCGGCGCACCGGCGGGCCAAGCTGCTGGCGCCGACCGACGCGGGCCGGGCCGCGGTGGCCCGCATCGAACCCGCGCACCGGGACCTGGCGCTGCGGCTGCGGGAGCGGCTGGGCGACGAGGGGTTCGTCCGGGTGCGGGCGGCCCTGCTGGAACTGTCGGCGGCGATGGACGACATCGGGAATGCATGAGCGGGTGCACGGCGGCGGGTGTGCGCACCGGCCGCCGTTGCACGCACCGCGGAATCCGGGCTGGTGAGCGGCGCGTACACGCATAATTCCCTGCATTGACGACAATGCAATTTCATTTCCGACCACGGTGATTACCGTTCTCATTTCCTCCGGAGATCCGGTTCTATCCGCAAGGAGAGGTGACCGCGAATCCCCGCCGAACCTAGGGTGGCGGACAGAACAACGGCGCCGTTCCCGTCGGGCCCCCGGGCCCGCCCTGCCCCCGACCGCAGGCGTCCGGCCCTCCGCCGGACGCCACGCCGACGACAGGACCGCGACATGACGGCGAACCCCGCGCTCCCCTCCTTCCCCTTCCCCGCCGACCACCCTTTGGGCGTGGCCGCCGACCTGCGCCGCATCCGCGACCACGGGGCGCCGGTCCGGGTCCGCCTGCCCTTCGGCCGGCCCGCCTGGCTGGTCACCCGCTACGACGACGTGCGCCGGGTGCTCACCGCCCCGGAGTTCGGCCGCGACGCCCACCGGGCCGGGGTGGCCCCTCACGAGATCCCCGGGGTGACCCCCCGCGACCCCGCCGCCGACAGCCTCCTCTCCCTCGACCCCCCCGACCACTCCCGGCTCCGCCGCCTCGTCTCCCGCGTGTTCACCCCGCGCCGCGTCGAGGACCTGCGCCCGCGCGCCCAGGCCCTCGCCGACCGGCTGGTCGACCGCCTCCTCGCGGACGGCCCGCCCGCCGACCTGGTCGAGCACTTCGCGCTGCCGTTACCGGTCGGCGTCGTCTGCGACCTCCTCGGCGTCCCCGCCGCCGACCGCGAACTGTTCCGCGGCCACACCGAAACCCTCCTCAGCACCGACCCGGGCGACCCCGAAGCCGCCGCGCGGGCCCGCACCGCCCTCGACGACTACCTCGCCGGGCTGGTCGCCCGGCGTGCCCACACCCCCACCGACGACCTCATCGGCGCCCTCGTCCGGCTCCGCGACTCCGGCGACCGGCTCAGCGACCCCGAACTCGTCTCGCTGGTCCGCACCCTGCTCATCGCCGGGCACGAGACCACGGCCAACCTCATCCCCGACTTCCTCGTGTTGCTGCTGGCCGGCGACGGCTACTGCGAACTGGTCGCCGACCCCGAGCGGGTGCCCTCGGCCGTCGAGGAACTGCTGCGGCTCACCCCGCTCATCACCATGGGGTCCTTCCCCCGCTTCGCCCTCAAGGACGTCGAGATCGGCGGTGTCCGCGTGCGGGCGGGCGAGGCGGTCATCGTCGAGCTGTCGGCCGCCAACCGCGACCCCGGCGCGTTCGCCTTCCCCGAGACCCTGGACCTGCTGCGCGAGGAGAACCCGCACCTGGCCTTCGGGTTCGGCGTGCACCGCTGCGTCGGCGCCGCCCTGGCCCGGGTGGAACTCCAGGTGGCGCTGCGCACCCTGGTCCGGCGACTGCCGCGGCTCGCCCTGGCCAAGCACCCCGACGACCTGGTGTGGCGCGACAGCGTCGTCCGCGGGCCCCGGGAACTCCCGGTGACCTGGTAGGCGGGCGGCGGCGCCGGACCGGCCGCCGCCCGGCCCCGCCGCCGCGACGCGCCGGACCCGGCGCACCCGGGGGCGCGCCCGGCGGCCTAGCATGCGCTCATGGACCGTGGACTGCCCGCCGACTCCCCACTCCGGCGGATCAACAGCGAGGCCGCCGTCCTCGGCGCCGCCGGCTACGCCATCGCCCTCCAGGTCGCGCACCCGGCCGTGGGGCGCGGCGTGGCCGAGCACAGCGACTTCGTCCACCGGCCCGTCGACCGGCTCCGCGGCACCCTGACCTTCGTGTACACGGTCGTGTTCGGCACCGCCGCCGAGGCCCGCCGGGTGGGGCTGCTCGTCCGCGGCCGGCACCGGCGGGTGCGCGGCCCCGGCTACGACGGCCTCGACCCCGACCTCCAGGTGTGGGTGGCCGCCACCCTCTTCCACGGGGCCGTCGCCCTGTACGAGCTGTCCGTCGGTCCGCTCACCCGGGCGGAGAAGGAGGCGGCGCTGCGCGAGGCGGCGGTGTTCGCCACCGCCCTCGGCTGCCCCGCCGACCGGTGGCCGGCCGACCTGGACGCGTTCGACGCCTACTGGGCGCACACCCTGGCGACGATCGAGGTGGACGACACCGCGCGCCGCCTGACCGGCCAGGTCTTCGCCCCGCGGCAGCGGCTGCTCGGGCCGCCCATGCGGGTGCAGCGCTTCATCGCCGCGGGGCTGCTCCCGCCGAAGGTCCGCGACGGCCTGGGGCTGTCCTGGGACCCCGGGCGGCAGCGGCGGTTCGACCGGATGTTCACGGTGGTGCGCACCGTCTACCCGCGGCTACCGCGCGCCGTCCGTACGCTGCCGCGCGACGCGGTCCTGCGCGACATGCGGCGCCGGGCGGCGCGCGGGCGGCTGTACCGCCGGGCGGCGGGCGCCCCGGGGACGCCCGTCCGCTGACCGGTTCAGGCCGGCCGGATCTCCTGGGTGCAGCACTTCGGGCCGCCGCCCGACCGGGCGAACTCGGTCGTGTCCACGCCCACCGGGCGGTAGCCCCGTTCGGCGAGGAGCGCGGCGAACCCGGTGGCCTGCGCGGGCAGCACCACGTTGTACGCGTCGCTGACGGCGTTCAGCCCGAACACCAGCGCGTCGGCCTCGGCCACCCGGATCGCGTCGGGGAACAGCACGGCCAGCACCCGCTGCGCGGCCGGGGAGAACGCCTCGGGCAGGTAGGCGATGTCGGGGCGGCCGGAGACGCGGCCGTCGTCGAGCACGGTCAGCGCGGTGTCGAGGTGGTAGAAGCGGGGGTCGACCAGGCGCAGGCCCACCACCGGCACCCCGAACAGCTCCTGCGCCTCCATGTGCGCGGCCTGCTCGGTGCGGAACCCGGTGCCGGCCAGGATCAGGTCGGCGGTGACCGCGAAGTCGCCCTCGCCCTCGTGGACGGCGGTGGAGGGGGTGGCGGGGATGCCGTTGGCGCGCAGCCAGTCGAGGTGCGCGGCCTCCTCACCGGTGCGCTCGGGGTTGCGGAAGCGGGCGGCGTAGGCGGTGCCGCCGACGACGACCGCCCCGTTGGCGGCGAACACCATGTCGGGCAGGCCGGGGCGGGGGTCCAGCAGGCTCACCCGGTGGCCCAGCCCGGTGTAGACGTCGCGCAGGCGCTCCCACTGGTCGAGGGCGCGGCGGCGGTCGACGGGGACGGCCGGGTCCATCCAGGCGTTGATGGCGTAGCTGACGGCGAAGTGGGTGGGCGGGCACATCAGGAAGTGCCGGGGCGTGGCGGTGCGCACGGCGGCCGGAGAGCCGAGCAGGGAGGGACGCGTCACGCCTCGACAGTACGGCCGGGCGGTTCCCGGGACCAAGAGCGAATCATTGTGCGTATCCGCCCGTTCGTTGCGCGATCAACCTCGCTGACGGCACTTTCCCCCACCATCCCCCACCCACCCGCACGTTGCCCGCCCCCGCAAGCCACACCCCGCCCCGGCCACCCC
>NZ_BCRK01000208.1 GCF_001552555.1 Nocardiopsis trehalosi NBRC 14201
GGCACGCCTACGCCGCCCGGCTCGCCGAGGAGGCGAGCCGGTTCTCCCTGGTCCACTCGGAGCTGCGCTCCGGCGTCGACCGCATCCTGCGGTTCATCACCTGGGCGCTGTTCCCGGTGGGCGGGCTGCTGGTCTTCAGCCAGCTCGTGCTGGGCGGGCACGTCACCATCGACGAGGGGGCGGCCGGCGGGCAGATCAGCGGCCCGTTCGCCGACGCGCTGCGCGGCATGGTCGCCGCGCTGGTGTCGATGGTGCCCGAAGGGCTCGTGCTGCTCATCAGCATCGCGTTCGCGGTGGGCGTGGTGCGGCTGGGCCGCCGCCAGTGCCTGGTGCAGGAGCTGCCCGCGATCGAGGGGCTGGCCCGGGTCGACATCGTCTGCACCGACAAGACCGGCACCCTGACCGAGAACGGCGTGCGGCTGGCCGAGGTCCGCGACCTCGGCGGCGGCCCCGCCGGGGGCCCCGACCCGCGCGCCGTGCTCGCCGCGCTGGCCGCCGCCGACACCAGCCCCAACGCCAGCATGGCGGCCATCGGCGACGCCGCGGGCGCGGCGCCGGCGTGGGAGCCCGTCGCCCGCGCCGCGTTCTCCTCCGCGCGCAAGTGGAGCGGGGCGAGCTTCGCCACCCCCGAGGGCGAGGCCCACTGGGTCATCGGCGCCGCCGACGTGCTGGCGCCCGGCGGCCCCGAGGCGGCCGAGGCCGAGCGCGTCGGCGGCCGCGGGCACCGGGTGCTGCTGCTGGCCCGCGCCGCCGGCCGGGTCGACGGTCCCGGCGCGCCCGGCCCGGTGGCGCCGGTCGCCCTGGTCGTGCTCGACCAGCGGGTGCGCGCGGACGCGGCGGCGACCCTGCGCTACTTCGCCGACCAGGACGTCGAGGTCAAGGTGGTGTCGGGCGACGACCCGGCGGCGGTCGGCGCGGTGGCGCGCGAGCTGCGGCTGCCCGGAGCCGACGCCCCGGCCGACGCCCGCGCGCTGCCCGCCGACCCGGCGGAGCTCGCCGACGCGGTCGAGTCCACCGCCGTGTTCGGCCGGGTGGGGCCCGAGCGCAAGCGCGACATGGTGCGCGGGCTGCGCGGGCGCGGCCGCACCGTGGCCATGACCGGCGACGGGGTCAACGACGTCCTCGCGCTCAAGGAGGCCGACATCGGGGTGGCCATGGGGTCGGGCAGCCCGGCGTCGCGGTCGGTGGCGCAGATCGTGCTGCTGGACGACCGGTTCGCCACCCTGCCCGCGGTCGTGGCCGAGGGCCGCCGGGTCATCGGCAACATCGAGCGGGTCGCGAACCTGTTCCTCACCAAGACCGTGTACTCGATGACGATGGCGACCGTCGTGGGCGTGCTCGCCGTCGCCTACCCCTTCTTCCCCCGGCACGCGACGCTGATCAACGCGGTGACGTTCGGCATCCCGTCGTTCTTCCTGGCGCTGGCGCCCAACAACGAGCGCGCCCGGCCCGGGTTCGTCGGCCGCACGCTGCGCCTGGCCGTGCCCGCGGGGCTGATCAGCGGGCTGGCGGCGATCACCACCTACCTGCTGGTCCTCGACGGCGCGGCGGCGCCGGAGCTGACCGACCGCACGGCCGTGGTGGTCACCCTGTGCGCGACGACGCTGTGGGTGCTGCTGCTCGTGGCCAAGCCGTACGTGTGGTGGAAGGTCGCCCTGGTGGGGGCCATGGTCGGGCTGCTGCTGACGGCCCTGCTCACCCCGGTCGGGCGGGCGTTCTTCGCGCTCGACGTCAGCGACCCCGCAGCGCTGACGACGGCCCTGGTGGTGGCCGGGGCGGCCGCGTCGCTGATCACCGTGGTGCGCGTCGTCGACGACCGGCTGATCCGGCGGGCCGAGGAGCGGCGCGAGCGGGAGCGCGCGCGCCGCCGGCCGCGGTCGGCGCAGGACCCGGAGCCGGAGCCGGAGCCCGCCGCGTAGCGGCGCGCCCGGGCGGCTCAGCGGTGGGCGTCGCCTACACGGGCGGCCAGGGGACGGCGGGCCAGTCGGGCGAGGGGTAGGGGTGCACGCGGTGGGTGCGCAGCAGCTCCACGCGGCGGCGCACCGCGTAGACCTCGGGGCCGGTGAGGTGGCGGTCGAGTTCGCCGGTGAGCGGGTCGCCGGGCCGCTCCAGCGCGGCGTGCAGGCCGTCGAGCGCGGCCAGCGCCTCGTCGGTGAGCGGCTCGCCCTGCCACTGCCACAGGACGGTGCGCAGCTTGTAGTCCTCGGCGAAGGACACGCCGTGGTCGCACCCGTAGAGGTGGCCGTCGCGCGTGGGGAGCAGGTGGCCGATCTTGCGGTCGGAGTTGTTGATCACCGCGTCGAACACGGCCATGCGGCGCAGCCCGGCGTGGTGGCGGTCGCGCGACAGGTCGATGAGGTCGACGGCGGGGTCGCCGTCGATCCACAGCTGCACCATGCCCTCGCCGAACGGGCCGTCGCGGTGCACCGTGGGCGGGACGACGTCCCAGCCCAGCGCGTGCGACACCGCGAAGGCCGCGACCTCGCGCCCGGCGAGGGTGCCGTCGGGGAAGTCCCACAGCGGGCGCTCGCCCGCCACGGGCTTGTAGACGCAGGCCGCCTCGGCGCCGCCCGCGGCCACCGTGCAGTACAGGGTCGCGTTGGAGGCGTCGGCGAGCCGCCCGACGACGGTGATGTCGCCGGTGCCGAGCAGTTCCAGGGCGTCCGTGGCGGAGAGCCCCTCGGACGACGCGGTCATGGCGCCCCCGTCCCTCGTCGAGCCGTCACATGCCGCCGGGCTTGTACCCGTTCTGCCGCGGGCAGATGTGGCCGCCCGGGTCGAGCGGCTGGCCGCACAGCGGGCAGTTGGGGCGGCCGGCGGCGACCACCTTCATGGCCCGCCCGGCGAAGGCGCGCGCGGCGGTCGGGGTGAGGTGGACGCGCAGGACGTCGCGCGTGGCGGGCGCGTCCTCGGCGAAGACCTCGATCTCGTCCTCCTCGACCGCGTCGTCCTCGCCCTCGTCGACCTGCTGGGCCTCGATGATGACGCGGGCGGAGTCGGCGTCCCACGCCAGTGCCAGCGTGCCGACCCGGAAGTCCTCCTCGATGGGCTGCTGGAGCGGGCCGTCGTCGAGGTCCTCGGGCGCCGGCGGGGTGTCGCCGGGCTGCTCGCCGAAGCGGCGGCGCACCTCCTCCAGGAGTTCCTCGATGCGCTCGGCGAGGGCCGAGACCTGGGCCTTCTCCAGCACGACGCTGGTGATGCGGCCGCCGCCGCTGGCCTGGAGGAAGAACGTGCGCTCCCCGGGCTGGCCGACGGTGCCGGCCACGAAGCGTTCGGGGGGGTCGTATTGGAACACTGGCATGACCACGACCCTAGAGGATCGCGGTCAGCCTCGCGATCCGCCGCCCGCGCCGCCGCCCACGGCGGCGTCGCCGGAGGTGTCGGCGGGCGCCGCGAGGTCGGCGGTGGAGCCGCCGACGTCGTTGAGGCGCACCACGAACGGGCGGAGCCGGGTGTAGCGGATCGCGGTGAGGGAGCACGGGTCGGCCTGGACGCGCTGGAACTGGTCGAGGTGCAGGCCGAGCGCGTCGGCGACCACGGCCTTGATGACGTCGCCGTGGCTGCACACGACGTAGACCGGTGCCGGGGAGTCGCGGGTGAGGCGGGCGTTCCAGTCGCGGACGGCGGCCACGGCGCGCTGCGACATGGCGGCCAGGGACTCGCCGCGGGGGAACACGGCGGCGCTGGGGTGGGCCTGGACGACCCGCCACAGGGGTTCGCCGGCGAGGTCGGACAGCGCGCGCCCGGTCCAGTCGCCGTAGTCGCACTCGGTGAACCGGTCGTCCACGGTGGCCGTGAGCCCGGCGGCCGCGGCGATGGCGTCGGCCGTCTCGCGGCAGCGTTCGAGCGGGCTGGAGACCACGGCGACCGGGCGGGCCTCGGCCAGGCGGGCTGCGACGGCGACGGCCTGCGCGCGGCCGCGGTCGTCCAGGTGCAGGCCGGGGCGGCGCCCCGCGAGCGCGCTGCCGGTGATCTCGGTCAGTCCGTGCCGGACGAGCAGCAGGGTGGCGACGGGTTCGGCGGGCTGCGGGTGCGGTGCGGTGGCCATGGTCGGCCACGATAGCGGCTCGCGGCCCGCCGGGCGGCGCCCCGGCGGGCCGCGGCGCGGGTCAGCCGACCGGGGCCTGCTCGCCCTGCGGGGCCTGTCCGCCCTGCGGCGCCTCCGGGGAGGCGTCGTCGGCGCGCGGGTCGTAGGTCTGCCCGGTGATGGGGTCGATGGGCAGGTTGGTCTGCGGGTCGATGTCGACGTCCATGCCGGTGTCGGGGTCGCGGTGCACCCCGGTGTCGGGGTTGCGGGGCAGGCCGGTCTCGGGGTTGACCGGCCAGCCGGTCACCGGGTCGACGCTGGGCTCGGGCGACGGTTCGGGCGAGGGGCCGGCCTCGGGCGAGGGGGCGGTCTCCTCGGCCGGGTCCTCCTCGGCCTCCACGGCGGCGGCGTCGGTCTCCAGGTCGGCGCCGTCGCGGGGCTCCAGGACGCCGAAGCTGACCAGGGTGAGGATGAGGATGCCCAGGGCGATGCGGTAGTAGACGAACGGCATGAAGCTGTTGGTGGAGATGAACCGCATGAACCAGGCGATGACGGCGTAGCCCACGACGAACGCCACGACGGTGCCGACGATGGTGGCGGTCCACCCGGCGTACTGCTCGCCGCCGATGTCGGTGAGCTGGTAGAAGCCGGACGCGAACACGGCGGGCATGGCGAGCAGGAACGCGTACTCGGCGGCGTCCTTGCGCTGGAACCCGAGGAGCATGCCGCCGGTGACCGTGGCGCCGGAGCGCGACACGCCCGGGATGAGGGCGAGCGCCTGGAAGAGGCCGAAGATGACGCCGCGCTGCACGTTGAGGTCGTTGAGCTCGCGGTGCTTGCGGGTGTGCCGGTCGACGAGGCCGAGGATGACGCCGAAGACGATCAGGGTGAGGGCGATGAGCCGCAGGTCGCGGAACACGCCGTCGATCTGCTCCTCCAGCAGCAGGCCGATCACGGCGATGGGGATGGTGCCGATGATGAGGTACCAGCCCATGCGCGCGTCGATGTGCCGGCGCAGCTCCTTTGTGAACAGCGACCGCGTCCACGCGGAGATGATGTTCCAGACCTTCTGCCGGAAGTAGATCAGCACGGCGAGCTCGGTGCCGAGCTGGCTCACCGCGGTGAACGCCGCTCCGGGGTCGGGCCATCCGAAGAATGCGGAGAACACCCGGAGGTGGCCGCTCGACGAGATCGGCAGGAATTCGGTCAACCCCTGGATCAGTCCAAGGATGATGGCCTCAAGGATGGACACGGCGGGCTCTGCTCCTGGGTGCTCGGTTCCGTCGCGGTGCGGGGGCGTCCACCGGCGGCGCGGTGCGCGGCGGGCGCGGCCGGGTCCGGCCGCACGGGGGCGGCTCCGGGACGCGGGCGCGGAACCGCACCGGAGGCCGGGCGCGCGGGGCGACCCGCGCGACGTGCAGGGGGCGGACCCCGGCAGCTTACTGTGATCCGCGAGGCGCGGCAGCCGCGGGCGGGCCCGGCGGCCCGGCGCGGGGGCGGGCGGCGCGGCCGGGCGGGCGCGGCACCTCGGTGTTCGCGTCTTCGCGGCTTCCCGCGGCACCGCCGGTGCGTGCCACCGATTCCGACACCTTGACGCGGTACTCTCCGCGCCATGGAACAGCGACAGGTGGGTGGGTCGGGGCTGTGGGTGTCCCGCACCGCGCTCGGCACGATGACCTGGGGCAAGGACACCCAAGAAGACGACGCCGCCGACCAGCTCACCGCTTTCGTGGACGCCGGGGGGACGCTGGTCGACACCGCCGACATCTACACCGGCGGGCAGAGCGAGCGCATCCTCGGCCGGCTCGTGAACAACGTCGTGCGCCGCGATGATGTGATCATCGCCACCAAGGCCGGGCACACGCCCGAGCGCTACCGGCCGTGCGACCTGTCGCGGCGGCACCTGCTGTCGGCCCTGGACGCGTCTCTGCGGCGGCTGCGCACCGACCACGTCGACCTGTGGCAGCTGCACGTGCACGACCCCGACACCCCGCCCGAGGAGACGCTGGCGGCCGTCGACGCCGCGGTGGCGTCGGGCCGGGTGCGCTACGTCGGGGTCGGTGGCCTGTCGGCGTGGACCTTCGCCAAGTACGCCGCCTGGCAGCGGGCCGGCGGCGGGCGGGCGCCGGTGGTGGCGGCGGGCGCCGAGTACTCGCTGCTGAACCGGGAGGCCGAGGCGGACCTGCTGCCGGCGGCGGGCGACCTGGGGGCGTCGCTCATCGCGTGGTCGCCCCTGGGGCGCGGCGTGCTCAGCGCCAAGTACCGCAACGGGGTGCCGGCGGACTCCCGGGCGGCGCTGCCGCACATGGCGTCCTACGTGGAGCCCTACCTGGGCGAGCGCAGCCGGCGGGTCGTGGAGTCGGTGTGCACGGCCGCCGAGGGCCTGGGGGTGTCGCCGCTGGCGGTGGCGCTGAGCTGGGCGCGCGACCGCGAGGGGGTGGCGGCGGCCACGGTGGGGCCGCGCACCACCGCCCAGCTGGAGGACGTTCTGGCCACGGAGGGCGTGGAGCTGCCGCACGAGATCCGCGAGGCCCTGGACGACGCGTCGTCGGCCCCGGCGCGCTGAGGCGCCCGCGCCCCCCGGGCGCGGGCGCCGATCGGCGGGCCGCCGCGGTCAGGCGTCGATGCGGCGCGGCTGCGGGGCGCCCTCGGCGATGCTGATCTTGCGCGGCTTGGCCTGCTCGGCGACGGGGATGCGCAGGGTCAGGACGCCATCGGCGTAGTCGGCGGCGATCCGCTCGGTGTCGAGGGTGTCGCCGAGGAAGAGCTGGCGGGAGAACCGGCCCGCCGGGCGCTCGCTGACGACCACCTCGCGCTCCCCCGACGCGTCGAGCGCGGGGCGCTCCGCCGTGACGGTGAGGACGTTGCGCTCGACCTCCAGGTCGATGCTCTCGGCGCGCACCCCGGGCAGGTCGAACCGGACGACGAATTCGCCGTCGTCGCGGTAGGCGTCCATGGGCATGGCCGCCGGGCGGGCGGTGCCGTCGAGCATCCGCTGGGTGAGGCGGTCGAACTCGCGGAAGGGGTCGGTACGCATCAGCATCGTGGTCACCTCCATGTCTCGCTCAACAATTCTGATGCGCTCACGCTCAAGTTTATTGCCGTCGCCGCTGCAGAACAAACCCCGTGGTCGGAACGTTTTTCGCCAGTCGCCACGGCAGATCACCGCGCCGACCTGGGTCGATGCCCCCGCTGCGGGCCCGGTGCCCATGACCATCGAGGCCGTCGGCGGCGGCGCCCTCGGTGGCGGCGGCGCCGACCGTGCGGGCGGGACCACCCCGGCGTGCCCGGCGCCGCCGGTCCGGCGCCCGGCGGGCGCCGCGGTGCCCGGCGGGATCGCTAAGCTCCCAGGGACGGTTTCCGCAGCAGGACGAGGAGCATCCGCATGGCCGAGGCGCCCAACCCGCAGCCGGACGCCGGGGCCCACGACACCTCCCCGGCCGCCCGCGCCCGCGCCGTGCTGGAGGGCATGGGCGCCCCCGCCGCGCTGGCCGAGCCGCTGGTCGCGGCGCTGGGGCCGGGCGCCGACGCCGAACTCGCCGCCGACCCGTGGCGGCTGCTCGCCCTGCCGGGGATCACCCCCGAGCAGGCCGACTTCTGCGCCCGGCGGGCACTGGGCGAGGCGGCCGCGCCCGACGACCCGCGGCGCGGCCGCGCGGTCGTGGCGCACCTGCTGCGGCGGGCGGTCCGCGAGGGCCACACCGCCGTCGAGGAGCGGCGCCTGGCCGAGGCGGTGCGCTCCATGGGGGTGCGCTCCCCCGGCCCCGCGCTGACCGCCGCCCTGGACGACGGCGAGGTCATGGTCTTCGAGGCGTTCGAGGAGCCCGACGACGTCCTCGGCGACGACGGCGAGCCCGCGGAGATGCCCGACCCCGACCGGTACTACGCGCCTGCCCACATCGGGCTGGCAGAGCAGGACCTCGGCGAGGGCGTCGTCCGGCTGACCGCCACGGCCGAGCCGATCATGGACCCCGCCACCGCGGCCGAGACCGTCGACGCGGTCGCGGACCGGCTGGGCGCCGAGATCGCCCCGGAGACCGCGGCGGCGGTGGCGGCCGCCGCGCTGCGCGGGGTGTGCGTGCTGACCCACGGCGCCGGCGCGGAGCAGGCGGTCGCCCACGTGCTGGCCTGCTTGGACGCCGTCGCCGCCGACAGCGAGACGGGCATCGCCGTCGCCGCGCCCACGGCGCAGGCCGCGGCCGCGATCAACGCCGCGCTGGAAGGGCTGGCGGGGGTGGCGGCGCGCGCGGTGCCGCTGCCGAGGCTGCTGGAGTGCCGGGCGCCCGGCGTCTACGGCCGGGGCGCGGAGAACCCGATCGACGCCGGGCTGGTGGTGGTGGCCGGGGCCATGGCCGTCGACGTGGAGCGGGCGGCGGCGCTGGTCGAGGCGTGCGCCGACGGCACCCACCTGGTGCTGCTGGCCGACCCGGCGCAGGCGCCGTCGGCCGGCCCCGGCCGGGTCGCCGCCGACCTGGCGGAGTCGGGGACGGTCGCGGTGGCGGCCCTGCCCGACGGCCCCGAGCCGGGGCCCGTCGCCCGGCTGGCCGGCCTGGTGGCGGGGGGCGAGCTGGGCCGGGTCGAGGCCCCGGACCGCGAGGTCGTGGTGGTCCCGGCGGCCTCCGCCGCCGAGGCGGCGCACCGGGTGGTGCAGGTCGTGGCCGACTCCATCCCGCGCGCGGTGGGCGTGCCCGCCGACCAGGTGCAGGTGGTGGCGGCCACCCGGGGCGGCGAGGCGGGCGTCGACGCGCTCAACGCGGCGTGCAAGGCACGGCTGAACCCGGGTTCCGGGGCGCTGGGCGGGTTCGACCCGGGCGACCGGGTGCTGTTCGCGGCGGACGGCCCGGGGTACGCGGCGGGCGACGTCGGCGTGCTGCGCGCCGGGGAGTCGGGGCCGGTGGTGGACCTCGCCGACGGCTCGGCCGCCGAGGTGGCCGACCCGGCGGTGCTGCGGCCGGGGTGGGCCGTCACGGTCGCCGCCGCGCACGGCGGCGCCTGGCCGGCGGTGGTGGCGGTTTTCCCGCCGGAGACCCGGGGGTCGCGCCCGCAGGTGTACACGGCGGTGGGCACGGCGCGCCGCCACCTGACGATCGTGCACGCGGCGGGCCCCGCCCTGGCCCGCGCGGTCCGCGAGTCGCCGGCCATCACCCGCCACACCCGCCTCATCCCCGTCCTCCGCGAGGGCTGACGGGACCCGGGTCCCACCCTCCCCGCGTTGGTCTCGACGCCCGGCCCGCCTGGGCCGGCGCCCTGTCGGCCGCCGGGCGGGACGGGGGTGGGGTGCCCGCTCGCCTGATGGCCGCCCCGGCCCGGCGCCCGCGCCCGCAGGCCGGCGCGCCTGCCCGCTCTCCGTTGATCGTGGCGTCATCGGGGCATGGGGGGCGCTCCCCCACCCGATGACGCCACGATCGACGAGGTCAGGGGGTGGGGCGGGTGAGGCGCCAGACCGTGTCGACGCCGGTGGCGGCGGGGGCGGCCGGGAAGGGCCGCGCCGGGCGGTCGCCGAGGCACTCCATGCCCAGGCGGCGGGCGACCGCGCCGCTGGCGGTGTTGGCGGCGTCGTGGTGGATCTCGACCCGGTCGACGCCGGGGAGGGCGAAGGCCACCCGGACCAGGGCCTCGGCGGCGCGGGTGGCGTAGCCGCGGCCGGTGCGGTCGGCCCGCAGCCAGTAGCCGATCTCCAGCCCACCGGGGCCGATGCGGCGCATGAGCCCGGCGGACCCGGCCACCGCGCCGTCGACCAGGACGGCGTAGTTGTAGGCGGTGCCCTCGGCCCAGGCGCGTTCGGACCCGGTGACGAACTCCAGGGCGGCGGCGCGGTCGTACTCGGCGCTCCACGGCTGCCACGGCCGCAGGTGGTCCAGCGAGGAGGTGACGGCCTCGTGGACGAGGCCGGCGTCGGCGCGGCGCCAGCGGCGCAGGCGGACCGGGCCGCGGACCGCCTCCTCGGCGGGGTGGGGGCCCGGCCCGGTCGGGGCGGTCTCCTCGGCGGGGTGGCTCATGCCGACATGGTCCTCCTCCCGTCCACGCCCCGGCAACGCGTTTTCCGGCCTCCCCCGGCCCCACCCCACCGCGTCCGCGCGCCCGGGGGGGTCGGGGCGGGCGGAGGCCGGCCTCCACGGGCGG
>NZ_BCRK01000209.1 GCF_001552555.1 Nocardiopsis trehalosi NBRC 14201
GACGCACCGCGCACCGACCCCCCGCCGCTCCCGCCCCTCCGGCGGCGGCTCACCGTGTTCGCCCTCCTGTGCCTGCTCATCTCCTGGGTGCCGATGGCCGCGCTGGCGGTGGCGGGCGTCGACGTCGACGAGGGCCTCGCCGTCCCCGTCTTCACGCTGGCCGCCGCGGGCCCGTCCCTGGCGGCGCTGATGATGTGGCTGCGGCACCGCCGCGAGTCGGCACGCCCGCGCGTGCGGGCGTCCGCCGCGTGGCCGCTCCTCTCGATCCTCCTGGGCGCGGCCCCCATGCTGATCGTCTCCGCCGCGCTGCACTGGACCGAACTGGAGGCCCTGCCGCACCACGCGGCCTCGGTGGCGGCGAGCGTCGGCGGGCCCCTCGGGGTCCTCGCGTACACGCTCGTGGCGGGCCCGCTGGCCGAGGAGTTCGGCTGGCGCGGCTACGTGCAGCCCCGCCTGAGGACGGCGTTCGGCCGGACGCGGACCGCCGTACTCCTCGGCGCGGCGTGGGCGCTGTGGCACGTGCCGCTCTTCTTCCTCGAGGGCACGGAACAGCACGCGACCGGTCTGGTGACGTTCTCGGGTGCCGTCTTCTTCGCCACCTTCCTCCCGCTCAGCTACGTCATCCTGTTCGCCTGCGAGCACCTCGCGGGAGGGGTGTGGGCGGCCGTCCTCGTCCATGCCGCGTGGAACGCGACCGACGCGCTCGTGCCGCCGGTCGGCGACGCCGGCATCGCCCTGCGGGCCGTCGCCACACTCACCCTGGCCGTCGCCGTCGCGGCGTACTGGCGCGCGCGGCGGCGGTCGTCCGGCGCCGGGTCGGGCCCGGGGGCGGATGGACCCGTCCTCGGCACGGGGCGCGCGTAGCGGCGCGGAGGGCCGGGCGCGGGTGCGGGTCAGGCGGTGGCGAGGACGGCGGCGACCAGGGCGGCGCGCTCGGGGAGGGCGGCGACGTCGATGCGCTCGTGCGCGGCGTGCGCGCCCGCCCCGGTCGGCCCGAACCCGTCGAGGACGGGCAGCCCGAGGGCGCCCACCGTGTTGGTGTCGGCCGCCCCTGCGGCGGGGGCGGTGCCGACCTCCGCGCCGAGGAGGCGGCCCGCCGCGCGGACGGCCGCCGTCAGCGTGTCGTCGTCGCCGTCGGGCGCCCAGGTGGGGCGGCGGGACAGGATCTCGGTGCGCACCCGGGCGCCGGGGCGCACCGGCGCGGGGTCGGTCAGGGCGTCGAGCACGGCGCGCTCCACGTCGGCGTCGGCGAAGCGCAGCCCGATGTCGGCCGACGCGCCGTCGGGCACGACGTTGGTCCGCCCGCCGCCCCGGACGGTGCCGACGTTGCACAGCACCGCCGCGCCGTGGCGGGCGACGGCCGCGCGCACCGCGACGAGCTGGTCGACCAGTTCGTCGACGGCCGACACGCCCTTCTCGGGGTCGAGCGCGGCGTGCGCGGCCCGCCCTTCGACGTGCAGGCGCAGCCGGGTGCTGCCCCGGCGGCCGCGCTTGAGGGCGCCGCCGGGGTGCGGCGACTCGAAGCCGAGGGCGGCGCGGGCGCCCGCCGCGCGCTCGCGGACGAGGGCGGTGGAGGTGGGCGAGCCGACCTCCTCGTCGGCGGTGACGACGACGCGCACCGGCGGGAGGGCGAGGCCGGCCCCGGCCGCGAGTTCGAGGGCGGCCTCCAGGACGACCAGCCCGCTCTTCATGTCGTAGGCGCCGGGGCCGTGGGCGGTGGCGGGCCCGCCGGGGCCGGAGTCGACGCGCCACGGCATGCCGTCGGCCAGGCGGCCGCGCGGCCAGACGGTGTCGTGGTGGCCGATGAGCAGCAGCGGGGCCTCGCCGGCCCGGTCGGGGTGGCCGGGGAGGTCGGCGGTGACGTGGTCGCCGGTGGGGGCGGGGACCCGGGCGGCGGTGGCGCCCAGGTCGGTGTAGCGGGCGACCAGCCGGTCGGCGAAGGCGTTCAGCGCGTCGGTGTCGCCGGACGGGGTCTCGTGCTCCACGTAGGCGCGCACCCGGTCGAGCAGCTCCCCGGTGCGCGCGCGGGCCGCGGTGAGCAGGGCGTCGGCGGCGGAGGCGGTGAGGGGTCCGGCGCTGGTCATCTGGGTCCTTCGGGTCGGGGGCGGGGGCGCGGCGGCGCGGCCGTCCGGCCGCCGGGGACGATCGGCGGCCGATCGGATGTCGGATTTATGAAACGTATCCGTGCGGCCGGTTTTCGTCCACCCGTGGGGTTTCGCGGGTGTTACGAGCTCTTTCGCAGCACATCAGGGCATTGACAGTTGATCATGGTGATTGATACCACCTTGTCCTACACGCTTATGTTCCGGATGGCCGCACGGCCGCCACCGCCCCCGACGCAGGAGCCCACTCCGCCATGCCCCCACCCACGGCCCCCGTGGTCGACACGCTGCGCACCCCCGAGGAACTGGCCGAGGCCACCGCCCTCTACCGCGACGTCTTCGGCTACACCGACGTCCGGCAGGGCGCCAGCCCCCGCCTGCTCACGGCGCTGCGCGCCAACGGCGGCTCGGTCGTGGGGGCGCACGACGGCGACGGGCACGTCATCGCCTTCGCCTACGGGTTCCTCGCCACCGACGGCACGAGCACCTACCACTACTCCCAGGCCGCCGTGGTGCACCCGGACCACCAGGGGCGCGGCCTGGGCCGGGCGCTCAAGGCCGCACAGCGCGACGTCGCCCTGCGCTGGGGCACCACCCGCATGCGGTGGACCTACGACCCCGCGGTCGTCCGCAACGCCCACTTCAACCTCGACGTGCTCGGCGCCGCCGGGCGCTGGTTCGCGGGCGGCTTCTACGGCGAGGGCACCGACCGCATGGTGGTCGACTGGGACCTCACCCGGCCGCCCGGCGGCGCGGCGCCCGCCCCCGCGCCCCCCGCCCGCGCGGCAGGGGCCGCGTGGGCGCACCCCCTGCCCGACGGCGCCCGCACCTGGCTGCCCGTCCCCGCCGACATCGCCGCCCTCACCGACCGCGACCCCGGCCGCGCCGCCGACGTCCGCGCCCGGCTCGCGGCCGCCCTGCGCGAGCTGACGGCGGACGGGTGGGCCGCCGTGTCCTGCCGGACCCACACCCCCGAGACCGCCCTCTACCGATTCGAGCGTGACCGGTGACCGCACCCCCCACCCCGCCCACCCCCGTCGGCGGCAGCGAGGCCGCCCACGCCGAGAACCGCCGGCTGAGCAGCCCCGGCGACCGCTTCGGCGCCCGCCTCCAGCGGCCCTCCTCCGCCGAGGCGCTGCAGCGGCGGCTCATCGAGCAGGAGACCCGCAACCTCACCGAGGCGCTGGAGCGGGTCGCCGCCGACGGCTCGGTGGCGCGCGCGGCGGCCGCCGTCGTCGCCGCCCGGCGCCGGTTCGTGGCCGGCGCCGGCAAGTCGTTCGCCTACGCCTCGCTGCTGGCCACCGACCTGTCCGCCGGCCTGTCCCAGGTCACCCTGATCGACGGCGCCGTCGTCCGCGCCATCGACATCCTCAGCGAGGTGCGCACCAGCGACGTGCTGGTCGCCGTGTCGCTGCGCCGCTACCGCCGCGAGACCGTGCTCGCCGCCGAGCACTTCGCCGCGGCGGGCGGCACCGTCGTCGCCATCACCGACGACCCCGGGGCGCCGCTCGCGGCCACGGCCGCCGAGACCGTCGTCGTGAGCACCGACAGCGCCTCCTACGCCGACTCCCCGACGGCCGTCGCCGCCGTCATCCACCTGCTGACCACGCTGACCACCGCCAGCGCCAAGGGCGCCCGGCGGCGCATCGCCGAACGCGACCGGCTCGCCCGCGCGCTCGGCACCCACCTGGAGGGCTGACCCATCCGCATCATCGAGGCCTCGCTGCACCTGGTCCGGCTGCCGCTGGTGCACGCGTTCCAGACCAGTTCGCACCGGAAGAAGCACCTCGACCACATCCTCGTCCGGCTGGTCGACGCGTCGGGCGCCGAGGGGTGGGGCGAGATCGCCTCGCCCTCGGCCCCCTACTACGGCGCCGAGACCACCGCCACCTGCTGGCACATCGCCGAGGAGCACCTGCTGCCCGCCGTCGTCGGCGCCGAGTGGGACCACCCGGCCCGGCTGCGCGAGCGATGGGGCAAGGTGCGCGGCAACCACTTCGCCGCCGCCGGGGTCGACGCCGCCGCCTGGACGCTGTGGGCCGGCGCCCAGGGCGTGCCGCTCGCCGCCGCGCTCGGCGGCACCCGCACCGAGGTGGTGGCCGGGGTGTCGCTGGGCATCGAGCCGACGATCGACGCCCTCCTCGACCAGGTGCGGCGGCAGGTCGACGCCGGGTACCCGCGGGTCAAGCTGAAGATCGCGCCGGGCTGGGACATCGAACCCGTGCGCGCCGTCCGCTCCGCCTTCCCCGACCTCGCCGTGCACGTCGACGCCAACGGGGCCTACGGCGGCGGCGACGAGGAGATCGCCCTGCTGCGCGGCCTGGACGCGTTCGGGCTGCTGATGATCGAGCAGCCGTTCGCCCCGCGCGACCTGCTCGCGCACGCCGCCCTCCAGCGCGCCGTCGACACCCCGGTCTGCCTGGACGAGTCGGTCGAGACCGTCCACGACCTGCGCACCGCCGCCGCCCTCGGCGCCGGCCGGGTGCTCAACATCAAGGTCTCGCGGATGGGCGGGCTCACCCCCGCCGTCGCCGCGCACGACGCCGCCGCCGAGTACGGCATGGCCGTGTGGTGCGGCGGTATGCACGAGTTCGGGATCGGCCGGGCCGCCAACGTGGCGCTGTCCAGCCTGCCCGGGTTCACCCTGCCGTCCGACGTGTCGGCCTCCGCCAAGTACTACGCCCGCGACGTCATCGCCCCGGAGGTGGTCGCCGACAAGGGGATCGTCGCCGTTCCGGACACCCCCGGTCTGGGCTTCGCCGTCGACACCGCCTTCATCGCCGAGAACCGGCGGGCCGAGGCGGTCGTCCGCGCCTGACCCCCGGGCGCCCCCCGTGCCGCGCCGACGCCGCCGCGGCACGGGTCCACGCACCATCCCCCTGATCGAGGAACGCCCATGAGCACCGACCCCTCCGCCGGCGGCACCCCGCCGCCCCGCGCCGACGGCGCGCCCGGCTCCCCCGGCGCGGCCGCCGCCGCGCCCGACCGCGACGACGCCAACGCCTACGACGTCGACGTCTCCCCCGCCCGGCGCCGCCTGCTCAACGCCATCGCCGTCCTGGGGCTCGCCGCGTCGGTCGCCGCGGGCTTCCTCGGCGGCGCCCCCACCATCTGGGGGCTGCTGCCGATCGCCCTGTACGCGGCGCTCGCGCTGCTGGGGATGGACATCGTCGTCGCCACGCTGCTGGCGCTGGTGTCGGGCGTCGCCATCGCCCAGATGTCGCCGCTGGACGTCGGCACCCTCCTCGGCGAGTCGCTGGCCGACCAGGTCACCATGATCGGCCTGATCATCGTCCTGGGCTCCGGCGTGGGCGAGGTGCTGAAGGTGACCGGCGTGGCGTCGACGATCGTCCGCGGCGTCATGCGCGTCGTCGGCGAGCGCAGCCGCATGGCCGTCACCATCGGGGTCATGCTGGCGTCGCTGCTGCTGGTGGCGGGGCTGGGCACGCTGGCCGGCGCGCTCGCGATCGCCACGCCGATCCTCATCCCGATCGCCGCGCGCATGGGCTTCACCCGGTCGGCGACCGCGTCGATGATCTTCATCGGCGGGTGCGCCGGGCTCACGATCGCCCCGTTCGCCGGGTCCAACGTCGCGATCATGGACGCCGCCGAGGTCGGCTACCTGGCCTACCTGGGCTACGGCGCGGCGCCGCTCGCGGTGCTGTCGCTGCTCATGGGGCTGGTCGTGGTGCCGTGGATGCAGCGCCGCACCGTCGCCTCCGGCGACCTCTACACCGCGGCCGAGGTCGGCGCGGCGGGCGAGGAGGACACCCGTCCCGCCCGCGCGGGCCGGGCCACCGCCGCGTTCCTGGTGCTGCTGGTGGCCAGCGTCGCCTACGCCACGGCCACCAACGCAGGGACCGCGTTCCCGCTGCTGGCGCTGCCGCTGCTCGCGGCGGCCGCGGGGCTCGCGGGCGGCCTGGGCGCCAAGGAGATCGCCGCGACGGTCTACCGGGGCGCCGCCCGGCTCATCAGCATCCTGCTGCTGTTCTGGCTGCTCGCCGGGCTGTTCATCCTCATCGAGCGGTTGCAGCCGTTCGAGGTCATCCTCGACATGTTCGGCGACGGCCTGGCCGGCAGCTCGGCGTTCGTGTTCGCCGTCCTCATCGCCCTCCTCGGCTGGGTCGGGGTGCCCGGGGCGACGGCGGCCCAGGTGGTCCTGCTCGACCAGGTGTTCGGCGACCTCGCCGGGCAGATCGGGGTGGGCGCCGGGGCGTGGGTGATCGTGCTGCTGTTCGCCTCCAAGGCGGACACCTACGGCCCGTTCCCCAACGCCAACATGGTCGGCGCCATGGGGCTGGCCCGCTCCTCCGACCTGCGGAACATGATGATCACCGGGTGGGCGCTGCTCGTCCCGGCGTGCGTGATGTACACCGCGATGCTGCTCTTCCTCACCCGCTGAGCCGCGCCCGGCGCCGCCGCGCACCCGCGCGGCGGCGCCGGACCGCACCCCCGACCGACAGGACACCCCCGTGACCCAGCACGAGACCGTCATCCGCGGCGGCACCGTCATCGACGGCACCGGCGCCCCCGGCGCGGCCGCCGACGTCGCCGTCGACGGCGGACGCGTCACCCGCGTCGCCCCCGCCGGGGCGGGCGACCCGCCCCGGGGCGCCGTCGAGATCGACGCCGCCGGCCAGGCGGTCGTCCCCGGCTTCATCGACCTGCACTCCCACGCCGACTTCAGCGTCGAGGGCGGCCCGGAGGCCGTCACCCAGCTCCACCAGGGGGTGACCACGCTCGTCACCGGCAACTGCGGGTGGTCGCCGTTCCCGGTCGACGCGGACGGGCTGCTGCGCCGCTGGTCGGCGTTCCTGGCCACCGAGAGCGGGTGGGACTTCACCGACGCCGCCGGGTTCGCCGCCACCGTGGACGCCGCCCGGCCCGCGGTCAACCTCGCCCTCCAGGTGGGGCACGCCGCGCTGCGCCTGGCCGCCATGGGCGACGCCGAGCGGCCGCCCGAACCCGGTGAGCTGGACGCCATGCGGGCGCTGCTGCGCGCGGCCGCCCGCCAGGGCGCCTACGGGTTCTCCACCGGCCTGATCTACGCCCCCGGCACGTTCGCCACGGAGGCGGAGGTGCGGGCTCTGGTCGCCACCGCCGCCGAGGAGGGGCTGCTCTACTCCACGCACATGCGCAACGAGTCGCACGCCCTGGCCGCCGCGGTCGACGAGGCGCTGGGCGCGGCCGAGGCGGCGGGCGCCCGGCTGGAGATCTCGCACCTCAAGGCGATGGGGCCGGCGAACCACGGCGCGGTCGCCGGCGCGCTGGCCGCGATCGACGCGGCGCGCGCCCGGGGCGTGGACGCCGCCGCCGACGTCTACCCCTACACCGCGTCGAGCACGACGCTGACCTCGCGGCTGCCCGCGTGGGCCATGGACGGGGGCGCGCCCGCGCTGCTGCGGCGGCTGGCCGACCCGGACACGCGGGCGCGGGTGGCCGACGGGCTGCGGTCCCGGTTCGGCCGCGACATCGACCCGGAGGGGGTCGTGCTCGCGGCCCTGCCCGACGGCCCCTACAGCGGCGACATCGGGGCCAGTATCGCCGACCTCGGCCGCCGCGACGGCACCGACCCGGCCGAGGCGGCGCTGGCGGTGCTCGCGGCGCACGACGCCGCCGTCACCATCGTCAACCACGCCATGAGCGAGGCGGACGTCGCCGCCGTGCTGCGCCACCCCCACGTCTCCGTGGCCAGCGACGGGTGGACGCTGCGGGCCGAGGGCGAGGGCCGCCCGCACCCGCGCAGCTTCGGCACCTTCCCGCGCGTGCTCGCGCGCTACGTCCGCGAGCTGGGCGTGCTCGACCTGCCCGACGCCGTCCGCAGGATGACGGGGCTGCCCGCGTCGCGGCTCGGCCTCACCGACCGCGGGCGGATCGCGGTCGGCGCCGTCGCCGACATCGCCGTGTTCGACCCGGACACCGTGGCCGACCGGTCCACCTTCGCCGACCCCTGGCGGCTGTCCACGGGGTTCTCCACCGTCCTCGTCGCGGGCGTTCCGGTGCTCGCCGACGGCGCCCCCACGGGCGCCCGCCCCGGCACCGTCCTGCGCCGCGCCGCCGCCTGACCGGTGATGACATCCGTCATGCCCGGGCGGTGACATCACCGTCTGGGGGTGGCGGCGGGCCCGGCGGGAGGATGGCGGGGACGAGGGGAGACGACATGGACAAGCGCGCCCGGCAGGGCTCCGGCCTGGCCGTCGGCATCGCGGTCGGAGCGGCCATCGGGGTGGCCATGGGCAACGTGGCCGTCGGAATCGGCATCGGCGTGGCCCTGGGCCTCGCCTTCGGTGGCGCCTTCGGGCACGGGGGCGGCTCCCGCACGGGGTCCCCGGGCGACGGCTGACACCGCCCGGTGCGCGGTCCCGCCCGGCGGGACCGTCCGGCCCCGGTGCCGTGACACGGCACCGGGGCCGGCCCGCCGGCGTACCGCCCCACCTCGGCGGACGCCTCCCACCGCCATGGCGCCGCCCGCCCGCGCCGCCGCCGAGGGTTACACTCGCGCCGCTTCACCCAGCGGACCCCTCGACCGGGCGGTGGCAGGCATGGCGATCGACACGGAACTCGACCCGACGACCTCCCGGCGGCGCACCCGCCGGCGCACCCTCGCGCTCGGGGCGGTGGGCGCAGCGGCGCTCGGCCTCGCGGTCGCGGCCGGAACGGGGCTCGCGCCCCCAGACGGCGGCGGCGCCGCGGGGCTCGGGGTGCGGTTCCTCGTGTCGGTCGCCGTCATCCTGGTGGCCGCGCACGGCCTCGGCCGGCTCGCGCACCGGTTCGGGCAGCCGCCCGTGGTCGGCGAGATCGCCGCCGGACTGCTGCTGGCGCCGGGGGTCCTGGGCGCCGTCGCGCCCGGCCTGTGGGCCTGGCTGTTCCCCGACAGCCTGCTCCAGGCGCTGGGGCTCACGGCCCAGCTGGGGCTGGTGTGCTTCATGTTCCTGCTGGGCTGGGAGACCGACGTCGCGGGGCTGCGCAACGACCGCGGGCCGCTCCTCGGCATCGGGCTGGGCGGGTTCGCGGTGCCGTTCGCGCTGGGGGCGGCGCTGGCCGTCCCCCTGTACCCGCTGCAGGACGCCGAGGCGTCGAGCCCGCTCGCGTTCACCCTGTTCCTCGCCCTGGCCCTGTCCATCACGGCCGTCCCCGTGCTCGCCCGGGTCCTGTCCGACACCGGTGTCGGCGGCACCCGGCCGGGGCGGCTGGCCATGATGGCGGCCGTCGTCGTGGACGTGGTGTCGTGGGGGGTGCTCGCGGTGGTGCTCGCCCTGGCGGGCAGCGGCGACCCGCGCGAGGCGGTGTTCACCATCGCGGCGGCGGTGGCGTTCGTCGCGGGCATGGTGGTGGTCGTCCGCCCGCTGCTGGCCGCCGCCATCGCGGCGGCCGAGCGCGCCGCGGGCGGGGAGGCGCTGCTGCTGCCGATCGCGCTCGTCGTCACCATCGCGTCCGCGGCCGCCACCGAGGCGATCGGCGTGCACGCCGTCTTCGGCGCGTTCGTCGCCGGCGCGGTCATGCCCCGCCGCCCCGCTCTGGGCGGCCGGGTGGCCGGGCCCGTGCGGGCCTTCAGCGGCGCGGTCCTGCTGCCGCTGTACTTCGCCTCGGTGGGCATGAGCGTGGTGTTCAGCGGGTTCGGCGGGGGCTGGACGCTGTGGCTGGTGCTCCTCGCCGTCCTCGCCGCCGCCGCGGTGGGCAAGCTCGTCGGCGTCACCGCCGGGGCCCGGCTGGCCGGGCTGCCGCGCCGCGAGGCCCTCACCACCGGGGTGCTGATGAACTGCCGGGGCCTCACCGAGCTGATCATCGCCGACATCGGCCTGCGCACCGGCATCATCGACACCGCGATGTTCACCGTGCTGGTCCTCGTCGCGCTGGTCACCACCGCCGCCACCGGGCCGCTGCTGCGGCTCACCGGCGCAACGGGGCGGGGCACCGGCTGACCCGGGTCCGGGGCGGCTCGACGCGCGCTGGAGCGCGCGTCGA
>NZ_BCRK01000210.1 GCF_001552555.1 Nocardiopsis trehalosi NBRC 14201
CCCGGGCGCGGATGACCCCATCCGCGCCCGGGGGCGCCCGCGTGTCCGGGGGGAATGGCCGAGGTGTGAGAGTTGATGAGCGATTTCCTATTTCTCCGTATCTCCGTAGTGGATACGGAGAAAAGGACCCCGCGCAGTGGCGGCCCTTGATCGGGGGAAGTGTCGTGAACTGGGATGACGTGGTCCGCGTCCGGTTCGGGACCGGGTAAACCGAGGTTTCGGAATTTCTCGGCGAATGCCATAAACGGCGGTCGGCGAGCTGCTAGCGTAACGGGACATCGGCGGAACGCGGCCGTCCCTCCCCGGCGTCCGGGGCGGGCACGCCCGCCCGCGCCCGCGCCCCAGGCGCGCGGCGAACCACCCTCCCGGCGCCCGTCCGCACCGCGCTCACCCGCGCCCGCGGCGGTGACGCCGTGCGACGGTGCTCCCACGCACAGTGCCCCGACCGTGAAAGGTCCCGCCCGAACATGCGCATCACGTTCTCCACCACCGTGTCCGCCACGCTCCTGGCGGCCGGACTGGTCGCCGGCGCCTCCGCACCGGCGGCCGCCGACCCCCAGACCGACGGGTCGGGCGGCATCGGCAGCGGCAACCAGGTCAACGTGCCCGTCGACGTCGAGGCCCAGATCTGCGGCAACTCCCTCGCCGTCCTCGGGATCTCCGCCGCCCAGTGCAGCCGGGTGGCCGAGGTGCTGTACGCGGCGGGCGAGGGCGGATCCCCCACCACCGACGGGTCGGGCGGCATCGCCAGCGGCAACCAGATCAACATCCCGGTCGACGTCGCCATCGACGTGTGCGGCAACTCCGCCGCCGTCGGCGGGGTCTCGGCGGCCGAGTGCACCGAGATCGCCGAGGCGCTCGCCGAGGAGTCCGAGGCGGCCCCCACCACCGACGGGTCGGGCGGCATCGCCAGCGGCAACCAGATCAACATCCCGGTCGACGTCGCCATCGAGGTGTGCGGCAACGCCATCGCCGTCCTCGGCACCTCGGCGGCCGAGTGCAGCACCGTGGTCAACGTCATCCAGGAGTCCCCCGACAACGGGGCCGAGGCCCCGGCCACCGACGGCACGGGCGGCGCCGGCAGCGGCAACCAGGTCACCGTCCCGGTCGACGCCGCCGTGCCCATCTGCGAGAACGCCCTCGCCGTCCTCGGCATCGCCGAACCCGACTGCCTGGCGGAGATCTCCGAGGAGCCCGCGCCCGAGGAGCCCCCGGCCGACGGCGGCGACCCCGGTGACCGCGACGAGCCGGACGGCGGCACCCCCGCGCCCGAGAAGCCCGCCGACCCCGACCCCGAGCGCCCCGCCGAGGGCGACCGCGCCGGCGACACGCCCGAGGCCGCCGCCGAGCGCGGCCCCGGCGGCCTGCCGCTGACCGGTACCGCCCTGACCGGCCTCATCGCCGCGGGGGTCGCCGCCGTCGGCGGCGGCGCGGCCGCCATGTACGCCGCGCGGCGGCGGCGCTCCGCCGCCGCGGCCGCCGCGGCCCCCGAGGGCGGCGCCGACGACCCGGCGGACACCGGGCGCGGCTGACCCGCGCCGCCCCGGCCGGACCGCCGGCCGGGGCGGGCGCCACCCGGTGACCCCCCTGCGCGACCCTCGGATAGCCTCGAAGACGTGCTCAACGTCCTGACCACCCCGCGCATGCTGGCGTTCCACGCGCTGGTCCTGGTCGTCGTGCCCTCGTTCGTCTGGCTCGGCTTCTGGCAGCTCGGCCGGTGGGAGGACAAGGCGGCGGCCGCCGACCTCCAGGAGGCCAACATCGCCGCCGAGCCGGTGCCCGTCGGCGAGCTGACCGAGGTCGGGCGCGACGTCGACCGGGCCGACCGCTGGCGCTCCGTCACCGCCACCGGCACCTACGACCCCGAGCACGAGCTGCTGGTGCGCAACCGCGACGGCTCCCAGGGCGTGGGGCTGTACGTGCTCACCCCGCTGGTCACCGCCGACGGCACCGCCGTCCTCGTCAACCGCGGCTGGATCGGCCAGCCGCCCACCGCCACCTCGGCGCCCGAGGTGCCGCCCGCCCCCCGGGGCGAGGTCACCGTGACCGGCCGCCTCCAGTACAGCGAGACCCCCGAGAACACGGGCATCCGCGTCCGCGAGGGCCTGCCCGAGGGGCAGATCATGGTCATCGACGTCGCCGAGATCGCGTCCGGGCTGCCCTACGACGTGTACGGCGGGTTCGTGGAGCTGACCGACCAGGAGCCCGCCTCCGACCCGGCGCCCGAGCCCGTCGCCGCCCCCGAGACCAACATGGGCATGAACCTGTCCTACGCGGTCCAGTGGTGGGTGTTCACCGTCATCGCGGTCGTCGGGTGGGTGGTGCTCATGCGGCGCGAACTCGCCGACGCCCGCTCCGGCGGCGGCCCGACCGGCGGCCCCGGCCCCGACCCGGACCCGGCGGCGCCCGCCGCCGACCCGGCCGCGGACACCGCCGCCGCCCGGGGCTGACCCCTTCCGGCCGCCGCCGGTGTCCGCGCCGCCTCCCGCCGGGGGCGCGCGGCTGCCAGGATGTGGCCATGAGCGACGACCCCGCCGACCCGGCCGACCACGTCCTACCCGCCCGGCGCGCGGCCGGGGGCGCCGAGAGCGTCCGCGCCAACCGCGCCTGGTGGGACGGCGCGGCGGACGACTACCAGGCCGAGCACGGCGCGTTCCTGCGCGACGCCGGGTTCGTGTGGTGCCCCGAGGGGCTCGACGAGGCCGACGCCCGCCTGCTCGGCGGGCCCGAGCGGCTGCGCGGCGCGCGGGTGCTGGAGGTCGGCTGCGGCGCCGCCCAGTGCGCCCGCTGGCTGGCCGGGCAGGGCGTCGCCGGGGTGGTCGGGGTCGACCTGTCGCGCCGCCAGCTCCAGCACGCCCGCCGCATCGACGAGGAGACCGGTGTCCGGGTGCCCACCGCGCTGGCCGACGCCCGGCGGCTGCCGTTCGCGGACGCGGCGTTCGACGTGGTGTGCTCCGCGTTCGGGGCGCTGCCGTTCCTGCCCGACGCCGCGGCGGCGCTCGCCGAGTGGGCGCGGGTGCTGCGGCCCGGCGGGCGGCTGGCGTTCTCGGTGACCCACCCGGTCCGGTGGTGCTTCCCCGACGACCCGGAGAACCTGACGGCCGAGACCTCCTACTTCGACCGCCGCGCCTATGTCGAGGAGGACGAGGCCGGCCGGGCGGTCTACGTCGAGTCGCACCACACCGTCGGCGACTGGGTGCGCGCCGTCGCGGGGGCGGGCCTGGTGCTGCGCGACCTGGTGGAGCCCGAGTGGCCCGACGGCCTGGACCGCGTCTGGGGCGGCTGGGGCCCGGTCCGCGGCGGCGTCGTCCCGGGCACCGCGATCTTCGTCGCCGACCGCCCCGCGGCCTGAGACCGGCCCCGGTCGGGCGGCCCCGGTCGGTCAGTCGAGCAGGGCGTCGGCGGCCGCGCGCAGGGCGGTGAGGTCGACCCCGGCGGCGGTGAGGGCGCGGGCGGCCGTGCCGTCGGGGGCGGCGGCGAGGACGCCGCTGAGGACGTGGCCGGAGGTGATGGTGCGGTGGCCGCGCGCCGCCGCCGCCCGGAGCGAGAGCTCCAGGGCGCGGCGAGCGTCGCGGGTGAACGGCAGGTGGCGGGGGAGCGCGCGGCGGAGCAGGCGCGGTCGCGGCGGCCCGGCCGGCGGGGATGCGGTCCGGGCCACCGCCGCGCGCAGCGCCTCGGGTGCGGCGCCGTGGGCGCGGAGGGTGCGGCCGCCGTCGCCGTCCTCGGCGAGCAGGGCGAGGAGCAGGTGCTCGGGGCCGATGCGGGGGTGGTGGAGGCGGCGCGCCTCCTGCTGTGCGCCGGTGGCGGCGCGGCGGGCGTCGGCGGCGAAGCGTTCGAACACGGTGTCCTCCCGGGGACGTCACGGCCACTGCCGTCAATCTACGTTGACGACCCCGGGAAGTCAACAGAAGTTGACGCTACCGTGCCGCCGCCTCCAGCGCCTCCAGCGCGCGGTCGACGTCGTCGGGGGTGGTCGACAGGTGGAACGCGAACCGTACCCGGCCGGCGCGCTCGGCCACCCGCACGCCCCGCTCCCGCAGCCGCGCGGCCGTCCCCTCCGGGAGCGGCACCGACACGATCGCGGAATCGCCCGGCGGCAGGGCCAGCCCGGCGCGGAACCGGTTCGCCAGGGCGAGGTCGTGGCGGTGCGCCGCAGCGGTGCCGATCGCGTTCAGCAGCTCCAGCGCGTGCGCCTGGCCCACCCAGGCGGGCCAGGCGGGGGACAGGTCGAACCGGCGGGCGTCGGCGGCCAGCCGCAGCGGCGGCCCGTAGATCGACCGCCACACGTCCGCGCCGGCGTACCAGCCCGCCCCCAGGGGGGCGAGGTCGGCCAGCGCCTCCGGCCGCCCGGCCAGGAAGGCCGTGCCGCGCGGCGCCAGCAGCCACTTGTAGCCCGAGCACACCAGGTAGTCGACGCGGTCGCCGGGCAGCGGCAGCCAGCCCGCCGCCTGCGTGGCGTCGACGAGGGTCCGCGCGCCGTGCGCGGCGGCGGCGTCGAGCAGGTCCGCCATCGGGGCGACCCGGCCGTCGGCCGACTGGACCGCGGAGAACGCCACCAGCCCGGTGCCGGGCCCGACCGCGTCGGTGAGCCGGGCCAGCGGCACCGTCCGCACCCGCACCCCCCGCTCCTCGGCGGCGAGCAGCGGGAACAGCAGCGACGTGAACTCCTCCTCGGGCACCACGACCTCGGTGCCGGGGGGCAGGGACGCGGCGACCAGGCCGACGAACTGCGACGTGTGGGCGCCGATGGCGACGCGGTCGGGGGCCGTCCCCACGAGGCGGGCGAACCCGGCGCGGGCGGCGGCCACCGGGGCGTCGAAGTCGGGCGGGTCGATGGTCCCGGCGAAGCGGCCCCGCTCGGCGGCGACGACCGCGGCGTGGGCGTCGGCCGGCGGCAGGCCGTAGGAGGCGGTGTTGAGGTAGACGGTCTCGGGGGCGAAGAGGCGGGGGACGGCGGTGAGCACGCCGTCGGCGTCGGTCGCGGTGTCGATGGCCATGGCGGCATCCTCGCCCGCCGCGTGCCTCGGGGTCGACGGCGCCCCCCCCGCTGACGCGGCGCGGACGGCGGCGGCCCCGCTGCGCCGTGGGGCGGGCGGGGCCGGGGACGGGCGGGCGCGGGTCAGTCGTCGAGCGGCTTGCGCAGGTGGTGGATCCAGGCCGGCGGGAGGTTGGGCAGCACGCGCACGGTGTCGATGCCGTAGCGGTTGACCCACTCCTCGACGACCCAGCTCGACCGGGCCTGGCGCAGGTAGTCCTCGCGCGGGGCGATGACCGCCTTGACCTGCTTGGTGTAGAGGTAGCCGAAGAACGACAGGTGCCCGCCGGGGCGCAGCACGCTGAAGTAGTACTCCAGAATCCCGCGGACCTCCTCGGCGGTGAAGTTGGCGAAGGGCAGTCCGGAGATGATGACGTCGTAGCGACGGTCGGGGCCCATCTCGTGGACCAGGCACTGGTGCACCTTCGCCCGGTCGCCGACGGCGGCGAGGTCGGGGTCGGTGTCGAGCAGGCCGCGCAGGTAGTCGGCGAACTCGGCGTTGGACTCGACCAGGTCGACGGTGTCGCCGGGGCGCATGTGCGCCGCGATGGCGCGCGAGACCGGGCCGGTGCCCGCGCCCGCCTCCAGGATGCTGAGGGGGGCGTCGGGGTCCTCGCGCTCATCGATGAATCTGGTCAGCGAGTGCGCGAGGGCGGGGCCGCTGGGGGCGACGGCGCCGGTGGCGCGGAAGGTGCGGAACGCCTGGCGGACGAACAGCGCGGTGTCGCGCAGCCGGGTGTCCAGGCCGGATTCGGAAGGGCTCTCGGAGGGGCGCTCGGAGGGGCTCTGTGTCGCTGCCATGAGGTGAACCGTAGTCGCTTTCGTCGTAAGGTGCCGGTTAGTCGCGGGGTGCGGCGGCCGCGAACGCGCTGCGCAGCGCGGTGACCACCACCTGTTCGGCCTGGCGCCCGACGCTGACGAACGCGCCCATGCCGAACATGCCGTGGAACCCGCCGTTGATTCGCGCCGTGGTGGCCGGGACGCCGGCCTCGGCGAGCGCCCGGGCGTAGGCCTCGCCCTCGTCGCGCAGCGGGTCGAAGTCGGCGGTCAGGACCAGTGCGGGGGGCAGCCCGGCCAGGTCGGGCGCGTGCAGGGGCGACGCCCGGGGGTCGCGGCGGGCGGCGGGGTCGGGGACGTAGCGCTCGGTGTACCAGGCGATGGCGTCGAGGGTGAGGAAGTAGCCGTCCCCGTTCTCGGTCCGCGAGGGGTAGGGGCACCCCGGACCGGGCGGGTATCCGGTCAGGTCGGTCGCCGGGTAGATCAGCGCCTGGTACACCAGGTCGGGGCCGCCGGCGTCGCGGGCCTCGCGGGCGGCCACGGCCGCCAGGGTGCCGCCCGCGCTGTCGCCGGCGACCGCCAGCAGCGCCGGGTCGACGCCGAGCCCGGCCGCGTTGGCGGCGGTCCAGCGCAGCGCGGCGGAGGCGTCGTCGGGTGCCGCCGGGAACGGGGCCTCGGGGGCGATCCGGTAGTCGACCGCGACGACCGCGGCGCCGGTGCCGTCGGCGAGCAGCCGGGCGATGTGGTCGTGGGTGTCGAGGTTGCCGGCCACCCAGCCGCCGCCGTGCAGGAAGACGATGCCCGGCAGCGGCGGCCCGCTGGGCGCCGGGTGGTAGAGGCGCAGCGCGATGTCGCCCGCGGGGCCGGGGCAGGCGAGGTCGCGGACCTCGGCGACGTCGGGGCCGGTGATGACGGACACCCCGGCCGCCTCGGCCGCGCGCAGCCCGGCCAGGGTGCTGTCGTCGGGGGTGAACGGGGGCATGCGCTCGTTGACGCCGTCGATGAAGCGGCGGGTCTCGGGGGAGGGGCGCATCCGGCTACCTCGTTCCTCGTCGGCGGGCCTCGGGGCGGTAGGGGGCGGTGGCGGCCGGCGCGGAGCGGCGGGACGCGCGGGCCACCGCTCCTTAGCCCTGCCCGGACCGGCCGGTAACATGCGGCGTCATGGACGCCACTCCCCGCTCCCGCACCGCGCTGGTCACCGGCGCCTCCACCGGTATCGGCGCGGAGTACGCCCGCGCGCTGGCCGAACGCGGTTTCCACCTGGTCCTCGTCGCCCGGCGGGCGCCGCTCATCGAGGGGCTGGCCGCCGAGCTGGCCGACCGCCACGGCGTTGCGGCGGCGGCGCTGGCCGCCGACCTCGCCGACCCGGCCGACCGGGCGCGCGTCGAGGAGCGGCTGCGCGCCGACGGCACCGGCCCCGACACGCCGGTCGACCTGCTGGTGAACAACGCGGGCCGGGGGGACGGCGGGCCGTTCGCCGGCCAGGACCCGGCGGACATCGACGCGGTGCTCGACCTCAACGTGCGCGCCGTCCTGCACCTGACCCGCGCCGTGCTGCCCGTCCAGGCCGCCCGCCGCGCGGCCGGGCACGCCGGCCCGCTCGGCGTCCTCAACGTGTCGTCGGTGGCGGGCGACCTGGCGGCGGCCCCCGGCGGGTCCGTCTACTCCGCCGGCAAGGCGTTCCTGACCCAGTGGAGCCAGTCCGTGGCGGTCGAGGCGGCCGGGAGCGGCGTGCGGGTGACCGCGGTGCTGCCGGGCTACGTCCGCACCGACCTGACCCGCGGGCTCCAGGAGAGCGGCGCGCCCGGGTTCGCGTTCGTCCCCAAGGAGGTCGTGGTGCGCGAGTCGCTGCGGGCGTGGGCGGCGGGCCGCGCGCTGGTCGTGCCCGGTCTGCGGTACCGCGCGGCGGACGCCCTGGTGCGGCTGGCGCCCCGGGGGCTGTTCCGGGCGGTGGCCGGGCGGGTGGTGTGAGCGGCGGCCTTCACCGGGGCGCCACACGCCGTTCCGGCGTGACGGGTCACGGCCGGGGTGCCGGGCGCCTACCCTAGAGGGGCACGTCGGCCGAGGAAAGTGATGATGAAGACCTTCGATGAGCTGTTCGCCGAGCTGTCCGAGAAGGCCCGCACCCGCCCCGAGGGGTCGGGGACGGTCGCGGCCCTCGACGCCGGCGTCCATGCCATCGGCAAGAAGGTCGTCGAGGAGGCCGCCGAGGTGTGGATGGCGGCCGAGTACGAGTCCGACGACGCCGCGGCCGAGGAGATCTCCCAGCTCATGTACCACGTCCAGGTGCTGATGCTGGCGCGCGGACTGACCCTTGAGGACGTCTACCGGCATCTGTAGGTCGATCCGGGCCGTCCGAACCCGTGATCGGCCGTGCCAGCGACCCGCCGAACCGACCGACCCCGAGGGGATCAGCCTCCATGTCCGACCAGCTCCGCATCGCCGTGCCCAACAAGGGCCAGCTCGCCGAACCCGCCAGCGCCCTGCTCCGCGAGGCCGGGTACCGCCAGCGCAAGGACGCCCGCGACCTCGTCCTGGTCGACCCCGAGAACGCCACCGAGTTCTTCTTCCTCCGCCCCAAGGACATCGCCGTGTACGTGGGCGAGGGCATCCTCCAGGCCGGCATCACCGGCCGCGACATGCTGCTCGACTCCGGCGCGCCGGTCGAGGAGGTGCTGCCCCTCGGTTTCGGCGGCTCCACCTTCCGGTTCGCGGCGCGCGGCGGCGCGCAGCTGAAGGTCGAGGACCTCCAGGGCCTGCGCATCGCCACCTCGTTCGAGGGCCTGCTGGAGCGCTACCTCGCCGAGCGCGGCATCGAGGCCCGCGTCATCCACCTGGACGGCGCGGTCGAGAGCTCCATCCAGCTCGGGGTCGCCGACGCGGTCGCCGACGTGGTCTCGACCGGCACCACCCTGCGCAACGCGGGGCTGGAGCTGTTCGGCGACCCCATCCTGACCTCCGAGGCCGTGGTGATCCGGCCGCGCGGCGCCGCCGACGACCCCAAGGTCGACCAGCTCCTGCGCCGGCTGCGCGGGGTGCTCGTCGCCCGCGACTACGTGATGATGGACTACGACGTGCACGCCGAGCAGCTCGACGCCGCGGTCGCGCTCACCCCGGGCATGGAGGGGCCGACCGTCTCCCCGCTGCACCGCGAGGGGTGGGTGGCGGTGCGCGCCATGGTGCCGCGCAAGGCGGCGCAGCGCATCATGGACGACCTGTGGGAGATCGGCGCGCGTGCCATCCTGGTGACCGACATCTACGCCTGCCGCGTCTGACCCCACGGAGGCGCCCATGCCGCCCGCCCCGCCGCCCGATGCCGCCGACCCGGTCGTGGTCGCCCGCGCCCCGGCGGTGGCGGGCGGCGAACTCGTGCTCCGCCGGGCCGGGGAGCACTGGGAGATCATCGACCACGGCGTGTTCCTCATGGACACCCGCGACGGCGCGTCGGAGCGCGAGCTGGTGCGGGCGGCCCTGGCGGCGGTGCCGACCGGCCGCCGGGGGCTGCGGGTGCTGATCGGCGGCCTGGGGGTGGGGTTCTCGGCGCGCGCGGCGCTGGACGACCCGCGCGTGGGGGCCGTCGAGGTGGTCGAACTGGAGCCGGAGGTCATCGCCTGGCACCGGGGCCCGCTGGCCGCGGTCGGGGGCGGGCTGGCCGACGACCCCCGCTGCACGCTGACGTGCGCCGACGTCCTGGCCCGGCTGGCCGCCGCCGACCGCCCGGACGGGCCGCGGTTCGACGCGGTCTGCCTCGACGTCGACAACGGGCCCGACTGGACGGTGGCCGAGGGCAACCGGCGGCTGTACGCGCCGGCGGCGCTCGACCGGATCGGCCGGGTGCTGCGCCCCGGCGGCGCCGTGGCGTTCTGGAGCGCGATGCCCGCGCCCGCGTTCGCCGGGCTGCTGGAGCGCCGGTTCGGCGCGGTCGAGGCGATCGAGGTGGCGGCCCGGCGGGGCGGCCCCGACCTGGTCTACGTGGCGCGGTCGGCGGGCTGAGCCCGCACGGCGCGGCCGACCGGTCCCGCCGGGCCCGGCGGCGGGGGCGGCCGCCCCC
>NZ_BCRK01000211.1 GCF_001552555.1 Nocardiopsis trehalosi NBRC 14201
GCCAAGCTGGCGCGCGCCCACTTCTCCTAGTCCGCGCCCGCCGCACGCCCCTCGGGGCGGCGCGCGCGCACGACCCGGACGGCCCGGCCCCGCCCCACCCGGCGGGGACCGGGCCGTCCGCGTCCCGCGGCCGTGCGGCCCCGCGGCCCCGGACCGCGCGGGGCGCCCTACGATGAACCCGAGAACCGCCCCGGCGCGGCGGCCCCCGCCGCCCGCGCCCCGGGGCCGACACGGGGTGAGGCGACATGGGCGCGAGACTCGTCATCTTCGGTGCGTCCGGCGGCACCGGCCGCATGCTGGTCGAGAGGGCGCTGGCCGCCGACCACCGCATCACCGCGGTCGTCCGCGACCCCGCCCGCCTGCCGCTGCGCCACGACCGGCTCAGCACCGTCCAGGCCGACGTCATGGACACCGGGGCGGTCGCCGACGCCATCGCCGGGTCCGACGCGGTCCTGTCCGCCCTCGGCGCCTCCTCCCGCACCTCCCCGCCGCTGTGCCGGCCCGCCGTCGCCAACATGGTCCGCGCCATGCGCCACGGCGGCCCCGCGCGGCTGATCGTCGTCAGCGCCGCGCCCGTCCAGCGCGACGGCCGCGGCGAGCGCCTGCTCTACCGCGCCGCCGCCAAACCGGTGCTGCGCGCCGTCTTCCGCCGCACCTACGCCGACCTCGCCGCCATGGAGCGCGAGGTCCGCGCCAGCGGCCTGGACTGGACCGTGTTCCGCCCGCCCCAGCTCACCGACGCCCCCGCGACGGGCCGCTACCGCACCGCCCTCGACGCCTCCGTGCCCGGCGGGTACCGGATCTCCCGCGCCGACCTGGCCGCCGAGATGATCCGCAGCATCGAGGCGCGCCCCACCTACGGCCGCACCATCGGCATCGCCTACTGACCGGCCCGCCCGCCGGGCGCCGCGCCGGATAGCACATCGGCGGGCGGACCGGTGGGCGACACGCCCGGGCAAAGCGGGCCCCGCCGGGCGCCCGGCTGGCAGCATGGCGGGGTGAGCGCTCCCGCACATCCTTCCCGTAAGCGCGGCGGGGCCGCCGCGACCGCCCGCCCGCCGCGCGACGGCGGCCGCGCCCCGGCCGCCCGCGCCGGCGGCGGACGCGGCCGGCGCCCCGCGGCGCCCGACGGCGACCCGCCGCGCCCCCTCTACACCGCCGGCGGGTTCGCCGCCGCCTGGGCGGCCGGCATCGGGCTCGCGGTGCTGATGACCATCACCCTGGTCGGCTGGGTGGCCGCGCCGCACGGCACGTTCGGCGAGGACATCGCCGACCTGTTCCGGGCCGCGGTGCAGGGCTGGCTCGTCGGCCACAACGTGGGGTTCGGCATCCCGGGCGGGCGGGTCACCATGCTCCCCCTCGGCCTGGTGGTGCTGCCCGGCCTGCTGCTCTACCGGGCGGGGCGGTGGATCGCGCGCAGCTGCGACCTGCCCCGGCTGCGGCACGTGTTCCGGGCCGCGCTGGCCGTCGCCGGCCCCTACGCGGCGATCTCGGGGACGCTCGCCCTCATCGCCCAGACCGAGTACGTGCGGCCGAGCATGTTCCAGGCGCTCGTCGCCGGGTTCGTGCTGGCGTTCGCCTTCGGCGGCCTGGGCGCCCTCGTCCAGATGCTGCGGGACAAGGGCATCCCCAAGCGGCGGCTGCTCGACCTGATGCCCGCCCGCTCCCGGTCGCTGCTCGTGGGCACGGCCAGCGCCACCGGGGTCCTGCTGGCCACCGGGGCGCTGCTGTTCGGGACCGGGCTGGGCGCCCGGCTCGACGAGGCGGTCGCCATCACCCAGGAGCTGGCGCCGGGCTCGGTGGGCGGCGTGCTGCTCGTCGTCACCCAGCTCGTGTACGTGCCGAACGCGCTGGTGTTCGGGCTCTCCTACGCCGTGGGCCCCGGGTTCGCGCTGGGCGCCGACACCATGGTCGCGCCGACGGGCGTCTCCGTCGGGGCGCTCCCGCTGTTCCCGATGCTGGCGGCCGTCCCCGAGAACGGGCCGGCGCCCGTGCTGTCGCTGCTGGCGCTGGCCGCCCCGCTCGCCGCGGGCGCGGTCGGCGGGGTGCTCACCCAGCGCAGCGCCCCCGACGTGGTCAGCGAGGCCGCCCCGCTGTGGGGGTTCGTGTGCGGGGTGAGCACCGGGCTGGTGTGCGCGGCGCTGTGCGTGCTGGCCGGCGGCCCCGTGGGGGCGCACCGGCTGGCCGAGGTCGGGCCGTCGGCCTGGCAGGTCGGGCTCATCACGGCCCTGGAGGTCGGGGTGGCCGCCGCCATCGCCGCCTGGGTGGCGAACTGGCGCTACTACCGGGCCGAGGTCGGAACCGACGCCGCCACCGGGATTCGTCCCGCGTCCGGCGCCGCCGCCCGGCCGGCCCCGGACCGCCCGGCCGCGACCGGGCGCCCGCGGCCGGTCCCGGCGCCCCGCCGGTCCGCGCCCGCCGCCGAACGGCCCGCGCCCGCGAACGGTCCGGAGCCGGAGGCGCCCGCCGGGCGCCGCCGGCCGCGGCTGCTGTCCGGCCTGCGCCCGCGCCGGGCGCGCCGCGACGACGCCGACGACGACGCCGAGGAGCTGTACGGCATCACCTACGAGGCCGACCCCGCACCGGCCGACCCCGACCCGCGGGACGGCTGAGCGCCGCCCGGCGCGGGGCGGGGACGGGCGTCAGGCGCCCGAGCCGGTCAGCGCCGGGCCGACCTCCGGCGGCAGCCCGCGGGCGGTCAGCGCCTCGCCGAACGCCTCGTCGCAGGCGTCCTGGGTGGCCACCGTCAGCGCCCGGGTCGAGCAGTCGCGGTAGTCGGTGTACTCCGTCCAGACCATGGCGTAGAAGGCGATCGACGACACCGACAGCACGACGCCCACCCAGCCCAGGACCATGCTGAGCAGCGCGCCGGGGGCCTGCCCCCGGTTCGCGCGGGCCGCGCGGCGCGCCTTGCGGCCCTGGAAGATCGCCAGCGCGGAGAGCACCACCCCGTAGGGCGGGAGCAGCAGTCCGGCCGCGGAGAAGAAGAGCGCCCACAGGCCGCCCCGTTCCACGTGCGGCTGCCGCCCGTCGGCGTTGGTCTCCGGCGGCTCGTTGGTCACAAGGGGCTCCCTCAAGACGGTGCCTGTCGGCTGAAGCGGATGGGGGGCGGCGCGGGCCGGCGCCCGCGCCCACGGGACCGCACAGTACGGGTCCTCTCCGAGTAGACGCTACCTGGCGCGATAGGCTTGCCACGCGGACGGGGCGCGCAGCGCCCGCACCGCACCGTCCACGGGCCGCCTCCGGACCGTTCACGGACACCCGCCCCCCGGATGCCGCGCGCCCGTCCGCGCCCCCGGGGGACGGCGACGCGGCCGTTCCGCAGCGCCTTTCCACGAGGAGGAAGCACACTGTCGGCGCGAGTAGTCGTTCTCATCTCCGGTACGGGGAGCAACATGGCCGCCCTGCTCGACGCGGCCGCCGACCCGGCGTACGGTGCGCGCGTCGTCGCCGTCGGGGCCGACCGCGACGGGGCGGGGGGGATCGACCGCGCCCGCGCGGCCGGCGTCCCGACGTTCACCACGCGGTTCGCCGACCATCCCGACCGGGCGCGGTGGAACGCCGCCCTGGCCGAGCGGATCGCCGAGCACCGCCCCGACCTCGTGGTCTCCGCCGGGTTCATGCGCATCCTCGGCCCCGAGACCGTGGGCCGGTTCCCCGTCATCAACATCCACCCGGCGCTGCTGCCGGCCTTCCCCGGCGCGCACGCCGTCCGCGACGCGCTCGCCTACGGGGTGAAGGTCACCGGCGCCACCGTCCACTTCGTCGACGAGGGGGTCGACACCGGCCCCGTCATCGACCAGGTCACCGTCCGGGTGGAGCCCGGCGACGACGTGCACACGCTGCACGAGCGCATCAAGGCCGTCGAGCGCGGCATGCTGGTCGACGTCGTCGGCCGGCTGGCCCGCGACGGCTGGACCCTGGACGGCCGACACGTGCGGCTGGGCCCGACCGGGCCCGGACCGCTTCCGACATCCCGCGACGTTGCAGAGGAGAACCGGTGAGTCAGCAGCCTATTCGGCGTGCGCTGATCAGCGTGTACGACAAGACCGGGTTGGAGGAGCTCGGCTACGGCCTCGCGGAGGCCGGGGTGGAGATCGTCTCCACGGGCTCGACCGCCGCCCGGCTGACGGCGGTCGACGTGCCCGTCACCCCCGTCGAGGACGTCACCGGCTTCCCCGAGTGCCTGGAGGGCCGGGTCAAGACCCTGCACCCCAAGGTGCACGCGGGCATCCTGGCCGACCGCTCCAAGGCCGAGCACCGGGCCACCCTGGAGGACCTGGGCATCGCCCCGTTCGACCTGGTGGTGGTCAACCTCTACCCGTTCCGCGACACCGTCGCCTCGGGCGCCTCCCCCGCGGAGTGCATCGAGAAGATCGACATCGGCGGCCCGGCCATGGTGCGCGCCGCGGCGAAGAACCACGGCGACGTCGCCGTGGTGGTCGACCCCGCCCGCTACGACGACGTCATCCAGGCCGCCCGCGGCGGCGGGTTCACCGTCGACCAGCGCCGCCGCCTGGCCGCGCAGGCGTTCGCCCACACCGCCGGCTACGACGCGGCGGTGGCCGCCTGGTTCGCCGCCGACTACGCCCCCGACGACGTCGCCGAGCAGACCGGCTGGCCGGCGTTCCACGCCGCCGTCTACGAGCGGGCCGCCACCCTGCGCTACGGCGAGAACCCGCACCAGCACGCCGCCCTGTACACCTCCGACGAGGCCGCGGGGCTGGCCGGGGCCGAGCAGCTGCACGGCAAGGAGATGTCGTACAACAACTACGTCGACGCCGACGCCGCGCTGCGCGCCGCCTACGACTTCGCCGAGCCGTGCGTGGCGATCATCAAGCACGCCAACCCGTGCGGGATCGCGGTCGGCGCCGACGTCGCCGAGGCGCACGCCAAGGCGCACGCGTGCGACCCGGTGTCGGCCTTCGGCGGAGTGATCGCCGTCAACCGGCCGGTGAGCGCGGCCATGGCCGCCCAGGTCGCCGACGTGTTCACCGAGGTGCTGGTGGCGCCCGGGTTCGAGGACGGCGCGGTCGAGGTGCTGACCCGCAAGAAGAACATCCGGCTGCTGAAGGTGGCCCCGCCGGACCGGTCGGCCCGCCCCGAGGCGCGGCCCGTCAGCGGCGGGACGCTGCTGCAGAGCGCCGACCTGGTCGACGCCCCCGGCGACACCCCGGCCGGCTGGACGCTGGGCACCGGGGAGCCGGTGGACGACGCGGTGCTGGCCGACCTGGCGTTCGCGTGGCGGGCGGTGCGGTCGGTGAAGTCCAACGCGATCCTGCTGGCGGCCGACCGGGCGACGGTCGGGGTCGGCATGGGGCAGGTCAACCGGGTCGACTCCGCGCGCCTGGCGGTGTCGCGGGCGGGCGACCGGGTGCGCGGCGCGGTCGCGGCCAGCGACGCGTTCTTCCCGTTCCCCGACGGCCTGGAGGTGCTGGCCGAGGCCGGGGTGCGGGCCGTGGTGCAGCCGGGCGGTTCGGTGCGCGACGGCGAGGTGCTCGCCGCGGCCGAGCGCGCCGGGGTCGCGGTGTACCTCACCGGCACCCGGCACTTCTTCCACTGATCCGCCCCGCTTGAGCTAGGAGACCCGATGACCGCACAGATTCTGGACGGCAAGGCGACCGCCGCGGCGATCCGGGCGGAGCTGACGGACCGCGTGGCCGCGCTGCGCGCCAAGGGCGTCGTCCCGGGGCTGGGCACGGTCCTGGTCGGCGACGACCCGGGCAGCCAGTCCTACGTCCGCGGCAAGCACCGCGACTGCGCCGAGGTGGGCATCGCGAGCATCCGGCGCGACCTGCCGGCGACCGCCACCCAGGAGGAGGTCGAGGCCGCCGTCGCCGAGCTGAACGCCGACCCGGCGTGCACCGGCTACATCGTTCAGCTCCCGCTGCCCAAGGGCCTGGACGAGAACCGGGTGCTCGGGCTGATCGACCCGGCCAAGGACGCCGACGGCCTCCAGCCGGTCAACCTGGGCAGGCTGGTGCTGATGGAGGAGGCCCCGCTGCCGTGCACCCCGCGCGGCATCGTGGAGCTGCTGAACCGGTTCGGCGTGCCGCTCAAGGGCGCCGAGGTCGTGGTGGTGGGCCGCGGCGTGACGGTGGGCCGCCCGCTGGGCCTGCTGCTGACCCGCCGCAGCGAGAACGCGACGGTCACCCTGTGCCACACGGGCACGCGCGACCTGGCCGAGCACACCCGCCGCGCCGACATCGTGGTGGCGGGCGCGGGCGTGCCGGGGCTGATCACCCGCGACATGGTGCGGCCCGGCGCGGCCGTGCTGGACGTGGGGGTGACCCGCACCGAGAACGGGCTGGTGGGCGACGTGGCGCCCGACGTGCGCGAGGTGGCCGGCCACGTGGCGCCCAACCCGGGCGGGGTGGGCCCGATGACCCGGGCGATGCTGCTGGTCAACGTGGTGGAGGCCGCGGAGCGTCTGGCGGGCTGACCCGCGCGGTGGTGCTGGCAAGGGGCCTCTGTCCGGGGGAGGCCCCTTGTGGGCTAGCTGGCCTTGCGTTCCCGGTCCAGCACCGGCATGGGGCGCACCAGCCCGAGCGCGACCACCTCGTTGGCGAGTCGCGTCCGGCGGTTGGGCCCCTCGGGGATACGGAACTTCTGGTAGAGGCGCAGCAGGTGCTGCTTCACGGCGGCCTCGGTCACGACAAGGTCTTCGGCGATCTCCCGGGCCGTGGCGGGGGAGACGAAAGCTTCATCGGAGAGAGCGGGGCGGCAGAGCGACGTGAGGACGTCGAGCTCTCTCCGGGTGAGTTCGGGAGCGGCCCCCCGGCGCAGTTCCACGTCGGGGTTGAGTTCCTCCCGGGGCAGGCCGCCGATCTTGCACCGCGCGCTCCCGAAGCTGAGGACGTCGCCCTCTTCGAGGACCCGGCGTGCGATGGGGCGGCCGTTGACCCTGGTGCCGTTGCGTGACAGGCCCAGATCGACGACGTAGACGTAGGGACCCCGGCGCACCAGCTCCGCGTGGAGCTGGGAGACGCTGGGATCGCTGAGCCGGATGTCGGCTCCCTCGCCGCGGCCGACGGTGGTGACCTCTGCTGTGAGTTGCTGTACGTCCCCGCTTTCCTCGACCCGCATATAGGGCCCGTCCACGGTTGTTCCTCCCAGTGTGGGGCGCGGCCTGTGAGGGAGTGCACGGTGGGGCGTGGCGGGACGTCGTGTGTCGGAGAGGGTTCGGTTCGGCGTTGCTGGTTGAGTGGGATTCATGGGGGTGGTCCTCGCTCACCGTGGCACTCGTCTCCTCACTGGTTACCCGGGCGGTGCGGTTTCTACGCGCTTACTGCCGAGTTAGACAGTCATCCCGGCAGGTTTACGGGATTTCCGGGAATAGGGACGGTCCGGTGGGCGGATCGGGTGGGGACCGTTTCCGGAGCGGCGTGCGGCGGGCGGTGTCGCGTCTCACTACAATGAGGGCGGCCGCGGCCGGTGCCCCCGCGCGCGGGCCCGGCACCGCGGGGCCCCGGCGCCCCGCCCGCCCCGGTTCCGGCCGCCCGGCGGCCGCCGCGGCCGCTCCCGGTCCGGGGCCGCGCCGGCGGCCGGCCGCGAAAGGTGTGCGCGAGCGTGAGGTCAACGGTGAGCCGAGAAGCGGTGGAGGAAGCGGTGGCCCCCGAGGCACAGGCGCCCGACGAGGGCCCCGGGCCCGGCGGGCCCCGGCGGCCCGGCCCGGCCGAGGAACCGCCCGGGTGGCTGGCCCAGGTGCCGTACTTCCTCGTCCTCGCGACCATGTCCGCCGGGATCGTGGTCGTCGCCGCGGCCTACTTCAAGCGCGGGCCGGCCATCATCGCGGGGGCGCTGCTGCTCGCGGCCGCGTTCCGGTTCCTGCTGCCGCCCGAGCGGATCGGCATGCTGGCGGTGCGCAGCCGGTGGGTCGACATCGTCACGGTGACCACCCTGGCGGTGCTGCTCATCGTGCTTGCGTGGGTAGCGCCGCAGTTGTCGGCTTAGCCGTCTAATAAGCTTGATATCGAGATACCGCACACGTTCGATCGGCGGAGCCGCCGACGGCCCGGCCGGAGCCCGATCCGGGGCCCCGGGGCCGGGGAGTCCGCGGCTGTGCGGCGAGCTCACGGGGCACGGCGCGGACGCACGCCGGTGCCGCGGCCGGCGCCCGCTGGGGCGCCCCGGAGCGCGGCCCGCGGCGCACCGCCGGGCCCCCAGCCACAGCCGAAACGAGAGGACAGCCACACAGCCATGGCCAAGATCAAGGTTGCCAATCCCGTAGTCGAGCTCGACGGCGACGAGATGACCCGCATCATCTGGTCGTTCATCAAGGAGCGGCTGATCCTGCCGTACCTCGACGTCGACCTGAAGTACTACGACCTCGGCATCGAAGAGCGCGACCGCACCGACGACCAGATCACGGTCGACGCCGCCAACGCCATCAAGGAGTTCGGCGTCGGCGTGAAGTGCGCCACCATCACCCCGGACGAGGCGCGGGTCGAGGAGTTCGGCCTCAAGAAGATGTGGCGCTCGCCCAACGGCACCATCCGCAACATCCTGGGCGGCGTGGTGTTCCGCGAGCCGATCATCTGCGAGAACGTGCCGCGGCTGGTGCCGGGCTGGACCAAGCCGATCATCATCGGCCGCCACGCCCACGGCGACCAGTACAAGGCGAGCGACTTCAAGGTGCCCGGTCCCGGCACGGTGACCATCACCTACACGCCCGAGGACGGCGGCGAGCCCATCGAGCTGGAGGTCGCCAACTTCCCCGAGGGCGGCGGCGTCGCCCTGGGCATGTACAACTACCGCAAGTCCATCGAGGACTTCGCCCGCGCCAGCCTGAACTACGGGCTCGACCGCGGCTACCCGGTGTACATGTCCACCAAGAACACCATCCTCAAGGCCTACGACGGCATGTTCAAGGACGTGTTCGCCGAGATCTTCGAGACGGAGTTCAAGGAGAAGTTCGACCAGGCGGGCCTGACCTACGAGCACCGGCTGATCGACGACATGGTCGCCGCCGCGCTCAAGTGGGAGGGCGGCTACGTCTGGGCCTGCAAGAACTACGACGGCGACGTGCAGTCCGACACCGTCGCGCAGGGCTTCGGCTCGCTGGGCCTGATGACCTCGGTGCTGCGCACCGCCGACGGCCGCACCGTCGAGGCCGAGGCCGCGCACGGCACGGTCACCCGGCACTTCCGCCAGCACCAGCAGGGCAAGCCGACCTCCACCAACCCGATCGCGTCCATCTTCGCCTGGACCCGGGGCCTGGAGCACCGCGGCAAGCTCGACAACACCCCCGCGGTGACCGGGTTCGCCACCACGCTGGAGGACGTGGTCATCAAGACCGTCGAGGGCGGCCAGATGACCAAGGACCTCGCCCTGCTCGTCGGCGGCGACCAGGAGTGGCTCACCACCGAGCAGTTCCTCGCCGCGCTGGACGAGAACCTGCAGAAGCGCCTGGCCTGACCCGGCGCCCGCGCCAGGGCCGCTCCCCCGCTGAAACGGCGGGGAAGCGGCCCTCGCCGTTTTCCGGGTTTCGCCGCGCGGAGGGCCGGTCGGATGCGATGATGGAGCACATCGACACGGACGGTGACCGGGCCGCGCTGACGGTGAAGAACGCCACGTCAAAGCGATTCGCGTAGTTCGCGAACATTGCCCTACATTGGGAGTATCCGCCCCGTTGGAAACGACGGAGCGGTGGTCTCGACCTCCGTGTCGAGACGAGGTCTTCGAGACCGACGTGCCGGCCACGCGCCCGCTGGGGGGTAGGCGCGCGGGGTGCGGAACGTCAAGGGGAGGGCCCGTCGCCTTCGGGTGGCGGGCCCTTTCCCTTGCCTCGGTCGGAGACCTCCGCCGCGGGCGGCCGCCATGGGCGGCC
>NZ_BCRK01000212.1 GCF_001552555.1 Nocardiopsis trehalosi NBRC 14201
GGCCGCCTCCCGCGCCGAGCGCGGGGCGCGGGAGGCGGCCGCCGGGGGCCGCTCAGGAGGCGGCGGGAACGGGGTCGTCGGCGTCGGCGGGCCGGGCGACCTTGGTGATGCTCACGGCGGCGGCCTTGTACTCGGCCGTCCCCGCGATGGGGTCGGTGGCGTCGATGGTCAGCAGCTGGGTGTCGACCTGGTCGGGGAAGTGGAAGGTCATGAACACCAGCCCCTCCCGCATGGACGGCGTGATCGAGGCCGGGACCAGCACCGACCCGCGGCGGGAGGCCACCCGGACCACCTCGCCGTCGGCGATGCCGAGCCGCCGGGCGTCCTCGGGCGAGATGTCGAGCAGCTCGCCGCGCCGCAGCGGCGACGAGAATCCGCTGGTCTGCACGCCGGTGTTGTAGTCGTCCAGCCGGCGCCCGGTGGTGAGCCGGAACGGGTAGTCGTCGTCCAGCAGGTCGACCGGCGGCGAGTGGCCCACCAGGCCGAACGGCGCCGGTTCGCCCCGCTCGGCGGGGTCCTCCGACCACAGGCGGGCGTGCAGGTACCCGGGCTCCAGGGTGTCCTCGGAGTAGCAGGGCCACTGGATGCCGTGCAGCTCCTCCAGCCGCCGGTAGGACATGCCGCGGTGGATGGGGGACAGGGAGCGCAGCTCGTCCCAGACCTCCTCGGCCGTGGGGTAGGACCACGGGTGGCCCATGCGCTCGGCGATGTCGCAGAGGATGTGGATGTCGTCGCGCGCGCCGGGCGGCGGGTCGAGCGCCTTGCGGACCAGCTGGACCCGGCGCTCGCTGTTGGTGAACGTGCCGTCGGACTCGCACCACGACGCGCTGGCGGGCAGCACCACGTCGGCGTACTCGGCGGTGCGGGTGAGGAAGATGTCCTGCACCACGAGGTGGTCCAGGGACCGCAGGCGGCGCACGGTCTTGTTCGTCTCGGGCTCCGACTGCACCGGGTTCTCGCCGATGACGTAGAGCGCCTTCAGCTCGCCCTCGTCCATCGCCTCGAACATCTGGGTGAGCGTCTTGCCCCGGCGCGGCTGGATGCTGGTGTCCCACACGCCCTCGAACCGGGCGCGGACCTGCGGGTCCAGGATGTCCTGGAAGCCGGCCAGCCGGTCGGGGATGGCGCCCATGTCGCCGCCGCCCTGCACGTTGTTCTGCCCGCGCAGGGGCTGCAGCCCCGACCCGTGCCGCCCGACGTGGCCGGTGAGCAGCGCCAGGTTGATCAGCGCCCGGACGTTGTCGGTGGCGTTGTGGTGCTCGGTGATGCCCAGCGTCCAGCTGAGCTGGGCCCGCTCGGCCTGGGCGTAGGCGTGCGCGAGTTCGCGGATGGCCTCGGCGGGCACCCCGGTCTCGGCCTCGGCTGCGGCCAGGGTCCACGGCTCCACGAGCTCGCGGTACTCCTCGAACCCGGTGGTGCCGCGCCGGATGAAGGTCTCGTTGGCCAGCCCGGCGTGGATGATCTCGCGCCCGATGGCGTGCGCGAGGGGGATGTCGGTGCCGACGTTGAGTCCCAGCCAGCGGTCGGCCCACTGCGCCGACGAGGTGCGGCGCGGGTCGACCACGTACAGCCGGGCGCCGCGGTGCACGCCCTTGAGGACGTGCTGGAAGAAGATGGGGTGGGCGAAGCGCGGGTTGCCGCCCCAGACGATGATGAGGTCGGTGTCCTCGACGTCGGAGTAGGAGGAGGTGCCGCCGCCGGACCCGAAGGCCGCCGACAGCCCGGCGACGCTGGGGGCGTGGCAGGTGCGGTTGCAGGAGTCGACGTTGTTGGTGCCGATGACGACGCGGGTGAACTTCTGGGCGACGAAGTTCATCTCGTTGGTGGCCCGCGCGCAGGAGAGCATGCCGAAGGCGTTGGGGCCGTGGTCGCGGACGGCGGCGGTGAACCCGGCGGCGGCGCGGTCCAAGGCCTCCTCCCAGGAGGCCGGGCGCAGCTCGCCGCCCTCGCGGACGAGGGGGCGGGTCAGCCGTTCGTAGGGGGTGGAGGTGCGGTCCGATCGCATGGTGGGCCTCGCTTGAATGGTCGTGGCCGCGGTCACGTGGGGGTCGGGTCGGCCGGCGGACGGTCGGCGGCCGGGCGTGCCATGGGCGGCGTCCGGTGGCGCCTACATTGTCTACAGTATGCCGACCCAGCGTGTGCGGCAAGGCCGGCCGCGCCCGCGCGGGGGCGCGGCCGGTACGTCACGAGGCGGCGGGCGCGGCGGCGGCGGGTGCGGCCGCGGCCACCGGTGCGGAGGGGGCGGACGGTGCGGGGGCGGCCGTGCCGTCGATCAGGCGCTGGTTGAGCAGCCGGGCGACGGCGTCGACGGTGCGCAGGGTGGGCACCGGGGCGCCGGTGAGGTCGGCGAGTTCGACCACGGCGGTGAGCAGGACGTCCAGTTCCATGGGCCGGCCGCGCTCGACGTCGTGCAGGGTGGAGGTGCGGTGGTCGCCGGCGCGCTCGGCGCCGGCCAGCCGCCGGTCGATGGAGATGGAGGGGCGGACGCCCAGCCGGGCGGCGACGTCCAGGGTCTCGGTCATCATGGCGCGGGCCAGGGCGCGGGTGGAGCGGTCGCCGCATATCTGCGCCATCGTGGAGCGGGTCAGGGCGCTGAGGGGGTTGAAGGTGATGTTGCCCATCAGCTTCACCCAGATGTCCTCGCGCAGGTCGGGCTCGATCGGGCACTTGAGACCGCCGGCCACCATCGCGGCCTGGAAGTCGCGGCAGCGCTGGGAGATGGTCCCGTCCGGCTCGCCGATGGAGAACCGGGTGCCCTCCAGGTGCCGGATGGCCCCCGGCGCGGCGATCTCGGTGGCGGCGTAGACGACGCAGCCGATCGCCCGCTCGACGGGGATGGCCCGGCTGACGGCACCGCCGGGGTCGACGGTGTGCACCCGGCGGCCCGCCAGCGGCCCGTCGAGACCGTGGAAGTACCACCAGGGGATGCCGTTCTGCGCGGCGACGACGGCGGTGTGCGGTCCGAGCAGCGGGCGCAGCAGCGGCCCGCAGTCGGCGTAGTGCTGGGCCTTGAGCCCCAGGAAGACGAAGTCGACGGGGCCGACCTCGGCCGGGTCGGCGGTGGCGTTGGGCCGCGCGGTGAAGTCGCCGCGCGGGCTGGTGACGCGCACCCCGTGGGCGCGCAGGGCCTGCAGATGGGTGCCTCGGGCGATCAGGTGGACGTCGGCGCCGCCTCGGTGCAGTGCCGCACCCGCGTAGGCGCCGATCGCGCCGGCGCCCAGAACGGCTACGCGCATGAGCGATCCCTTCTCTCGGCGAACCGATAGTGTATACAGTATGCTAAATAAGGGCGATGGTCCCCCCCGCACTTTCGCCGCAGAAGGAACGTGCGACCGGGCGCGAACCGCAAGTTCTCGGCTTCTTTCCCGCTTCTCCCGCCGCCCGGGCGCGGCGCGGGGCGGGCGCGGCGCGGGCCCGGGGGTGGTGGGGCGGCGGGTGCGGCCGTTTCCCCGTTGAACCGGAATGGATTTTGTAGACTGTGTACATTCGTCCGCCCCCAACCCGGAGCAGCCTCATGACCACCCAGCCGTTGAAGACCGCGGCGGCCGGGCGCGTGCAACGCCCGGTCCCCCTGCGCGAGGCCGTCTACGAGGCGATCCTCGACCTCATCATCACCCGCGGCCTGCCACCCGGCCGCCACCTCGTCGAGAGCGAACTCGCCGAGCAGCTCGGCGTCTCCCGCCAGCCCGTGCGCGAGGCCCTGCAGCGGCTGAGCAACGAGACCTGGGTCGACCTGCGCCCCGGCTACGGCGCGTTCGTGCACACCCCCACCGAGAGCGAGGCCGACCAGCTCCTGGCGGTGCGCGCCCTACTGGAGACCGAGTCCGCCCGCCTCGCCGCCCGGCACGCCGACCCCGCCCAGGTCTCCCTGCTGCGCGCCCTGTGGCAGGCCGGCGTCGAGGCCGTGGACGACCCCAACGTCGACGCCGTCGTCGTGGCCAACGCCGACTTCCACCGGGGCGTCATGCAGGCGTCGGGCAACCACGTGCTCGCCGAACTCGCCGCCCAGGTCGACCGCCGGGTCCGCTGGTACTACGCGCCCATCGCCCGCGCCCGCGGCGCCGCCTCCTGGGACGAGCACGCCCGCATCATCGACGCCATCGCCGCGGGCGACGCCGACACCGCCGCCGGCCTCATGCGCGAGCACACCGAGCGCACCCGCCACACCTACCACGAGCGGTTCGACACCGGCGCCGCCGGCGGCTGAACCGCCGTCCGGGGCCGCACCCCCGGACGGCGGCCTCAGACGTGGTCGCGCGGGATCGCGGTGTTCCAGGTGCGCGCGGCCACCCGCACCCCGCCCTCGAAGGCGTCCAGGGTGGCGTGCAGGTGGAACTCCTCCGGGGTCGAGGTCAGCACGGTCACGGTCACCGCCTCCACGTCCCAGTCGCCCCGGGTGAACCGCATCCGCCACTCGGTGCGGCCCTCGACCGACGCGAAGTCGTCGCCCTGCCAGGAGTACCGCTCGGTGGAGCGGCGGGTGACGTCCAGGCCGATGTCCTCGAACCGCACCGTGCCGAGGTCCTTCACCACGTTCAGCGCCGACCGGTAGTCCACCAGGTCGCGCGCCACCTCCCACTGCTGCTCGCCGGTGCGCAGCTGCGCCGTGTCGATCGGGCGGGTGCCCTCGGGGGCGTCGAACGGGCGCAGCGACACGTCGTCGGCCTCGTCCAGCGGGCGCACCGGCAGCCGCAGCGCCGTGGACCCGCCCAGGAGCACCGTCAGCGCCGCCGGCTCGGGCGCCGGCCAGGCCAGCGGCCAGTACGACGTCGACACCGACAACCGGATGCGGTGCCCGGCCGGGAACGCCTGCGCCACGCCGTTCATCGGCACCGACACCCGGTAGCGCTCGCCCGGCACCAGGGAGCGCGGCTCCGCGTGGCTCTCGGCGTGGGTCAGGTTGAGCAGGCCGTAGGTGACCCGGGTGGCCTTGCCGTGCGGGTCGACGTCGGACAGCCGCACCGCCACCATCGCCACCGGGCGGTCGCAGGTGAACTCCAGGTCGAGCACCGGCGCGCCGAGGATCTCGGTGCGCTCCGTCAGCACCTCGGTGTCGAACACCAGCGACCCGCCGTCCTCCTCGCGCTGGTCGTAGGGCAGGTCGGGCGGCGCGTTGTAGGAGCACCACTTGCCGGCGAACTGGCCCACCGACAGCGGGGACAGCACGGTCGCCTCCTCCGGGGCGACCTCGGTCCCCGGCGGGGCCAGCCGGTTGGGCGCCAGCGGCCGCACCACCTCGGTGATGTGCGGCGACGGCCACGACGGCTCGCCCACCCACCGGCCCGGCCGCTCGGAGTAGGCGGTCGACGGCGGCGCGCTCTCCTGCATCCAGCTCCGCAGCATCGGCTCGTCCATGACGTCGTTGTCGGCGTCCTTGAGCCAGCGGTCCCACCAGCGCACGCACTGCTGGAGGAACCCGATCGCCGGGCCCGGCTGGCCCAGGTGCGGGTACTTGTGCGACCACGGGCCGATCAGCCCCAGGCGCGGCACGTCCAGCCCCTCCATCAGCCGGAACACGGCGTTGGAGTAGCCGTCGGCCCACCCGCTGACCGCCATGACCGGCACCTCGATCGCGCCGATGTCCTCGCACACCGAGCCGTGCCGCCAGTACGCGTCGCGCCGCTGGTGGCGCAGCCAGGTGTCCAGCCACAGCCCGCTGTGGTCGAGCCGCTCCCGCCACATCCGCCGCCACGCGTCGCCCACCACCTCCGGGTCCGGCGGGCAGGAGTTGTAGGCGAACATGGTGGAGGCCCACGACAGGTTGTCGCTGAGCAGGCAGCCGCCCATGTAGTGCACGTCGTCGGCGTAGCGGTCGTCGGTGGAGCACGCCGTGATGATCGCGCCCAGCCCCGGCGGCCGCCGCGCCGCCACCTGCAGGGCGTTGAACCCGCCCCAGGAGATGCCCATCATGCCGGTCCGCCCGCTGCACCACGGCTGCGCGGCCAGCCAGGCCAGCACCTCCTCGGCGTCGCTCAGCTCCTGCTCCAGGTACTCGTCCTGCAGGACCCCCTCGGAGTCGCCGCTGCCGCGCAGGTCCACCCGCACGCACGCGTAGCCGTGCCCGGCCATGTAGGGGTGGTGCACGGAGTCGCGCTTGGCCGTCAGGTCGCGCCGCCGGTAGGGGATGAACTCCAGCACGGCCGGCACCGGCTCGGCGTCCGACGACTCCGGCCGCCAGATCCGCCCCGCCAGGCGGGTGCCGTCCTTCAGCTCGATCCACACGGTCTCGTCCTCCCGCACCCGGTGCGGCAGGTCCTCGGCCTCGACGATGCGCATGCGGTCACTCCTTCCCGTCGGACGCGCCGTCCCCGTCCCCGTCCCCGTCCTCGACGTCGTCGAACTCGAAGTGCAGCCGGGACAGGCACAGCTCGTAGGTGCGGCGCAGGTCCTCCTCGTCGTCGGCGCCCGTGAACACCTGGACCAGCTCGTAGCTGTAGCTGTCCTGGCCGGGCAGGTCCGACAGCCGGTCGCCGGGCGCCACCACCGGCCGCGCGGTCGTGCCGGGGACGTCGCGCTCCATCGCGGCGACGTCGGCGGCGTCCGGGGCGGCGCGGACGATCCCGTCGGAGAACCGGCGCAGGAACCACTTCGCGGCCATGGCGTGCTCGCCGCCGCCGCTGCGCAGCTCGGGTTCGCGGCCCAGGGCCAGCCGGATCTCCGGCTCGTGGTTGGGCACCCCGTCGACGTACTCGAACAGCTTGGCGTGCGACTGGGAGTGGCGCGGGTTGACCTCCAGCAGCGTCACCTCGTCGGTCGCGGGGTCCCAGAAGTACTCGATGTTGAAGGTCACCGAGTCGAGCCCGATCTGCCGGATCACCTTCACCGACAGGTCGGCCAGCCGCTTCTGCACCCGCTCCGGCAGCGACGACGGGTACACGTACCGCAGGAAGCTCGACGTGTCCGGGTAGCACTCGGAGTCGACGATGCCGTAGACGCGCGGCTCGCCCCGGTACACGTACCCCTCCACCGTCACCTGCCGGCCGGTGCCCTCCTCCTCGGCCAGGCACGCCGACGCGCCGCCGCGCGCGACCTCCTCGGGCACCTCCACCCGGTCCAGCACGAACTCGAACGGCTCGCCCAGCCGGCCGGCGCCGTCGCGGATCTCGGCGAGCGCCTCGCGGAACTCCTCGTCGTCGGTCACCCGGAACGCCAGCTCCGAGGAGAACGACTTCACCGGCTTGAGCCACATCGGGTAGCGCATGTCCTCGGGCGGGCGCTCCGCGTCGAAGTCGATCTCGGCGAACCGGGGGACCGCGTCGATGACCTTGCTCTGCTCCAGCCGGCTCCAGTACTTGTGCTCGCACTTCACGACGGCCTCCAGCGGCGCCGCGGGCAGGCCCCGTTCGGCGCACAGGATCGGCACCAGCGTGCTCACCGGGAAGTCCCAGTAGCCGATGATCGCGTCCACCGACCCGTCGAACGCGTCGAGTTCGCGCCGGGCGGCGTCCAGCAGCGCGGGCATGTCGATGTCGCCGTACTGGAGTTCGTCGATGGTCAGCAGTCCGTGGAAGCGGTACTGCGAGAGGTGGGGCAGGCTCTCCAGGGTGGCCCTGTTGTGCTCGTCCAGCCCCAGGACGAAGATGTTCTCGGTCATGTGGCCCTTTCTCGCCGAGGTGCGAGATCCCGACTACCCGCGGCGGCGCCTCCCACGCCCGCGCGGCCGGCCGGTGGCCCGGCTCACCCCCCGAGATAGCGCAGCACGGCGAGCACCCGGCGGCTGTAGCCGGGCGTGTGCGACAGCTCCAGCTTGTCGAAGATCGCGTTGATGTGCTTCTCGACCGCGCTCTGCGACACGTGCAGCCGCTCGGCGATGGCGCCGTTGGCGAACCCCTGCGCCATGTTCTCCAGGACGTGGCGCTCGCGCTCGGTGAGCCGGGACAGCGGGTCGACGTGGGTCGTGCGCGCCAGGAGCTGGCGGACCACCTCCGGGTCGAACGCGGCGCCGCGCGCCCCCACCCGGTCCAGCGCGTCCAGGAACTCGCCGACCTGCGCCACCCGGTCCTTCAGCAGGTACCCCACGCCCTCGGGGGCGCCGGTGAGCAGCTCGGTGGCGTAGCGCTTCTCGACGTACTGCGACAGCACGAGCACGCCGACCTCCGGCCGGCTCGCGCGGATGCGCAGCGCGGCGCGCAGGCCCTCGTCGGTGTGGGTGGGCGGCATGCGCACGTCGACCACGGCGACGTCGGGCGGGTCGGCGGCGACGGCGGCCTCCAGCGCGTCGGCGTCGCCGACCGCCGCGGCGATCTCGTGGCCCTCCTCCTCCAGCAGGCGGACGAGCCCTTCGCGGAGCAGGACCGAGTCGTCGGCGAGGATGAGGCGCATGGGGCGGGCTCCAGTGGGGTGCGGGACCGGTGCGGTCGGGGTCGGGTGAACAGAGGGTCGGGTCGGCAGGGGTGCGGGTCAGCGGGGGGTGCGGGGGTGCGGGTCGGCGGCCGCTCCGGCGGGGATGCGGACGGTCACGGTGGTGGGACCGCCGGGCGGGCTGTCGACCGCGAGCGTCCCGTCCAGGGCGTCGACCCGGCGGGCCAGGCCGGTCAGCCCGCCGCCGGCGGGGTCGGCCCCGCCCGCGCCGTCGTCGGACACGCGCAGCTCCAGGGCGCCGCCCCGCTCGGCCAGCGCAACCCGCACCTCGCGGGCGCGGGCGTGCTTGACCGCGTTGGTGATGGCCTCGCGCGCCGCGAAGTAGACGGCGGTCTCCACCTCCGGCGCGGGCGCCCGGGGCAGGTCGCAGTCGATGGCGACCGGCAGGGGGGAGCGCTCGGCGACGGCGGCCAGCGCCGCCTCCAGCCCCAGCTCGTCCAGGACGGCGGGGTAGACCCGCCAGGCGACCTCGCGCAGCTCCTCGGCGGCGCGCCGGGCCTCCTCGTGCGCGCGGCGGACCAGAGCGGCGGCGCGCTCGGGGTCGCCGCCCCGCTGCGCGCGGCCGAGGAGCACCCCGAGGGCGACCACCCGCTGCTGCACGCCGTCGTGCAGGTCGCGCTCGATCCGGCGCCGCTCCTCGTCCACGGCGCGCACCACGCCCGCCCGGCTCGCGGTCAGCGCGTCGATGCGGTCGCGCAGCAGGTCCTCGGTGCTCGGCCCCAGGAGCCGGCGCGCCAGCCACCGGTCGGCGGCCGCGTGCGCCGCCACCAGCAGCCAGGTGAGCAGCAGCACGACCAGCCCGAAACCCGTCCCCAGCGAACGGGTGTCGGTGATCAGCCGGCCCCCGGGCAGCCGCAGCTCCACCGCTGCGGCGGTGCCGTGCAACTGCTCCCACACCGCGCCGCCCACGAGCAGCGTGGTGAGGAACAGCCCGGCCGCGACCAGGTACCCGCCGGCGGCGCCCATCGGCACCCGGCACGCCAGGTAGGCCAGCCGGTGGCGCAGCCCGGCACGCGGCACCACCGCGCAGCGCAGCCACGCGGCGAGGCGGCGGCGCTCCCACTCCACGAGCCGGTCGGCGCCCGCGGCGGCCGACCGCAGCGCCCGCCGCCGGGCGGCGGGCCGCGGCAGCGCGGCCACCGCCCGCAGCGTGCACAGGCAGAGCCAGGCCAGCGCGGCGGCGCCGGTCAGGACGCCCAGCAGTGTGGCGGCGGTCTCCCGGACGCCGCGCGCCGCGAGGGAGCGCGCACCCGGGGCCAGGCCCGTCCCCGCACGCCGCGCCCCGACCACCGCGACCACCCCCCGTTCCGCGCCTCCGCCCCCGGTATTCTGCCCGGCCGCCGGGACCGGCGGGAACGGCGCCCCGTCGCCCCCGGTCCCCGCCGACCCCGGCGCCGTCGCGCGGGGGACCGCGCCCGGGCCCCGACGGTGTCGGGATCGGCGGGGCCGGGGCG
>NZ_BCRK01000213.1 GCF_001552555.1 Nocardiopsis trehalosi NBRC 14201
CCGCCGATCCGGGCGGCGCTCGCGGCGGCCTGGTCGGGCGTTCCGGCGAGCTGGCCCTCGGCGAGGGGGACGCCGTGTTCACCGAAGAGCTGTTTGGCTTCGTGCTCGTAGAGGTCCACCGAGCCTCCTCGTGGTGGGTGGCGGTCCTCTATGCATACGCGAGATCGTATGCAGTATGCAATATCTCCGCGGTGGACATCCACGAGCCCCCAGGTCAGAATGAATACGGTATACAGATACCTCCATAGGGACCGTCCACCCGAGGCGAAGCCGGCCGGATTTTCCGCGCCCACCCCCTTTCCCCGGCCACCACTGCGTCGCATACTGTATGCAGCCGACCGGAGGTGAGCCGTGAAGTCTCCGCCGTCCCCCGACGTCTCCCCAGGTCATCTCCCCTCCCCCTACCACCGGGCGGCCGCCGCCGAGTGCCGCGACTGGTCCGGCCGCAGCTACCGGATCGGCGCCTCGGCGCGCGACCTGACCGGCCGCGACCGGGGGGTCCACCTGGCCCGGGCCGCGGCGGCGGCCGCCGCCGCGGGCGTCCCGCAGTTCGCCTACGGTGCCGCCATCCCCGCCCTCATGGCCGTGCGCGGCTGGGGTCTGGCCGCGGCGCTGCTGCCGCTGGTGGTGTGGGCGCTGGTGCAGGGCGGCTCGGCGGTGCCGATCGCCCGGCTGCGGGCGCGCGGCGCGCTGCCGCCCTCGCGCGCGCTGCTCATCGGCGCGCCGCTGTGCGCGGCCGCACCGCTCTCCCTCGCCGCCGCCGACGGCCTGGCGGCGGTGGTCGTCGGCTACGGCGTCCTCGGCGGACTGGGGGCCGGCCTGGTCTACCACTCCTGCGTGCACCTGGTCGCCGCGTGGTACCCCGAGCACCCCGTCGCCCGCGCCGGCCTGGCCGGCGGCGCCTTCGCCCTGGGCGCCGTCCCCGTGGCCGCGGGCGCGCTGCTGCTCCCCTCCCCGGGGGCGCTGGCGCCGGCCTGCGCGGTGCTCGCGGCGGCGATCCTGGTCTGCGTCGCCGGGGCGGGCCTGCGGCTGCCGGAGCCGCCGCCGATGTGGTGGCCGCCCGGCACCGACCCGCGCGCGTGGGCGCTGCGCGGCCGCGCCGACCCGCTGGCCGGGGCCGAGCACTCCCCCGCCCAGGCGTGGCGCAGCGGGGCGCTGCCGGCGCTGCACGCCGTCGTCGCCCTGGGCGGCGCCGCCGCACTGTTCGACCTGGCGGTCCTGCCGGTGTTCCTGCTGGAGGGCGGGCATCCCCCCGCTGCCGTCGCGGCGGTGGCCGCCGTCCTCGTCGCCGCCAGCGGCCTGGGCCGGATCGCCGCCGGGCGGCGGGCCGAGCGCACCGGTCGGCGGCGCGTGCTGGTGGCCGTGCTGCTGGCCGGCGCGGCCGCGCAGTTCGGCCTGCTCGCCGCCGGGACGGCCGGCTGGACGGCGGCCGTGCTGCTGCTGGCGGTCCCGGCGGGCGTCGGCGGGGGGTCGTGCTATCCGCTCACCCGCGCCCTGGCCATGGACTACTTCGGCGCGCGCCACTCCCCCGACATCCATGGCCTGGTCTACAGCGCCAAGGGCGTCGGCGGGCTGCTCGGCGTGGGCGGCGCGGCCGTGCTGGCGGTCCTGGCGCCCGCATCGGCGCCGGTGATCGGACTGTGCGCGGCCGGCGCGGCGGCGCTCGGCGCGGCCGCCGTCGCCGCCCGGATGCGCCGCCCCCTGCCGGTCCGCACGATTCCGCTCTAGACACATGCCCAGCGCTCATGTAGCAATGGAAACCATACGGTATGCAGTATCCAATGAAGGGGCTTCGCTGCGATGACTGACGACAACAGCGCGGACGCGACGACGATCTCCGGCGGCCACCTCGTGGCCAAGGCCCTCAAGGCCGAGGGCGTCGACGTGATCTTCACCCTGTGCGGCGGACACATCATCGACATCTACGACGGTTGCGCCGATGAGGGCATCGACGTGATCGACGTCCGCCACGAGCAGGTCGCCGCGCACGCCGCCGACGGCTACGCCCGCGTCACCGGCAAGCCCGGCTGCGCCGTGGTCACCGCGGGCCCCGGAACCACCGACGCGGTCACCGGCGTCGCCAACGCCTACCGCGCCGAGAGCCCGATGCTGCTCATCGGCGGCCAGGGCGCGCTCAACCAGCACAAGATGGGGTCCCTGCAGGACCTGCCGCACGTCGACATGATCACGCCGATCTCCAAGTTCGCCGCCACCGTGCCGCACACGGAGCGGGTGGCCGACATGGTGTCGATGGCGTTCCGCGAGGCGCTCAACGGCGCCCCCGGCCCGTCGTTCCTGGAGATCCCCCGCGACATCCTCGACGCGTCGGTCCCGGTGGAGAAGGCCCGCGTCCCCAAGCCCGGCCACTACCGCGCGTCCACCCGCCAGGCGGGCGACCCGGCCGCGGTGGAGCGCCTGGCCGAGCTGCTGGTGCGGTCGGAGCGGCCGAGCATCCTGCTGGGCGGCCAGGTCTGGACGACCCGGGCCACCGACTCGGCGATCGAGCTGGTGCGCACGCTCAACGTCCCGGCGTTCATGAACGGGGCGGGGCGCGGCACCCTGCCGCCCGGCGACCCGCACCACTTCCAGCTCTCCCGCCGGCACGCGTTCGCCAACTCCGACCTCATCATCATCGTCGGCACCCCCTTCGACTTCCGCATGGGCTACGGCAAGCGGCTGTCCACCGAGGCGACCGTGGTTCAGATCGACCTGTCCTACGCGACCGTCGGCAAGAACCGCGACATCGACCTGGGCATCGTCGGCGACGCCGACGTCATCCTCTCCTCGGTGCTCCAGGCGACCTCCGCCTACGGCGACAACGGCGCGCAGGGCCGCAAGGCGTGGCTGGAGGAGCTGCGCCAGACCGAGCGCCAGGCGCTGGACAAGCGGGCGCACCTGCTCCGCTCCGACTCCACACCCATCCACCCCTACCGGCTGGTCAGCGAGATCAACGACTTCCTCACCGAGGACTCCATCTACATCGGCGACGGCGGCGACATCGTCACCTTCTCCGGCCAGGTGGTGCAGCCCAAGTCGCCCGGCCACTGGATGGACCCGGGCCCGCTCGGCACGCTGGGGGTCGGCGTCCCCTTCGTGATGGCCGCCAAGTACGCGCGCCCGGACAAGGAGGTCGTCGCCCTGTTCGGCGACGGCGCGTTCAGCCTCACCGGCTGGGACTTCGAGACCCTGGTCCGCTTCGACCTGCCGTTCGTCGGGATCGTCGGCAACAACTCGTCGATGAACCAGATCCGCTACGGCCAGATCGCCAAGTACGGCGCCGACCGCGGCGAGATCGGCAACACGCTCGGCGACATCCGCTACTCGGAGTTCGCCAAGATGCTCGGCGGCTACGGCGAGGAGGTGCGCGACCCGGCCGAGATCGCGCCGGCGCTGCGCCGCGCCCGCGAGTCCGGCAAGCCGTCGCTGATCAACGTCTGGGTCGACCCCGAGGTCTACGCCCCGGGGACGATGAACCAGACCATGTACAAGTAGCCCCGGGAGGAGCGCCATGAGCAAGGCACTCGACGGTGTCCGCGTCCTCGACATGACGCACGTGCAGTCCGGGCCGTCGGCCACCCAGATCCTCGGCTGGCTGGGCGCCGACGTCGTGAAGCTGGAGGCCCCCAGCGGCGACATCACCCGCCGCCAGCTCCGCGACATCCCGGACGTGGACAGCCTGTACTTCACGATGCTGAACGGCAACAAGCGCAGCATCACCCTCAACACCAAGAGCGAGGCCGGCAAGAGGATCTTCCTCGACCTGGTGCGCAGCAGCGACGTCCTGGTCGAGAACTTCGCGCCCGGCGCGCTGGACCGGATGGGCTTCACCTGGGACGTGCTGCGCGAGACCAACCCGCGGCTGATCTACGCGTCCATCAAGGGGTTCGGGCCCGGCGCCTACGAGAACTTCAAGGCCTACGAGGTGATCGCCCAGGCCATGGGCGGCTCCATGAGCACCACCGGGTTCGAGGACGGCCCCCCGCTGGCCACGGGCGCCCAGATCGGCGACTCGGGCACAGGGATGCATACAGTAGCCGGTATCCTCGCCGCGCTGTACCAGCGCACCCACACCGGCGAGGGCCAGCGGGTCGAGGTCGCCATGCAGGACGCGGTCCTCAACCTGTGCCGGGTCAAGCTCCGCGACCAGCAGCGCCTGGCCCGCGGCCCGCTCCAGGAGTACCCGAACGAGAACTTCGGCGACGAGGTCCCCCGGTCGGGCAACGCCTCCGGCGGCGGCCAGCCGGGCTGGGCGGTGCGCACCGCCCCCGGCGGCCCCAACGACTACGTCTACGTCATCATCCAGCCGGTCGGCTGGGAGCCCCTCACCCGGCTCATCGGCCGCCCCGACCTCGCCGACGACCCCGAGTGGTCCACCCCCGAGGCCCGGCTGGACAAGCTCGACAAGGCGTTCGCGCTCATCGAGGAGTGGTCGATCAAGCTCCCCAAATGGGAGGTGCTGACCGCGCTGAACTCGCACAACATCCCGTGCGGGCCCATCCTGTCCACCCGCGAGATCATCGACGACCCCACGCTCAACGACAACCGGATCGTCGTGGACGTCGAGCACCCCGAGCGCGGCACCTACAAGACGGTCGGGCTGCCCATCCGCCTCTCCGCCTCCCCCGCCGACATCCTCCGCTCCCCGCTGCTGGGCGAGCACAACGCCGAGATCTACACCGGCGAACTGGGGCTCTCCCCGGACGACCTCGCCGAGCTCAAGTCGAACGGAGTGATCTGACCGATGGCCACCACCGAATCCGGCTACGACCGCGACGCCGTGCGCGCGGTGCTGGACCGGGCCCGCGCCGAGGGCCGCGACTCCCTCACCGCCCCCGAGGGCAAGGCCCTGGCCGACGCCTACGGCATCCCGGTCCCCGGGGAGGCGCTGGCCCACGACGCCGACGAGGCGGTGTCCCTCGCCGTCGAACTGGGCCTGCCGGTCGTCGCCAAGATCGTCTCCCCCGACATCCTGCACAAGACCGAGGCCGGCGGCGTGGAGGTGGGCCTGTCCACCCCCGACGAGGTGGCCGCCGCCTACGCCCGCATCGTCGACAACGCCCGCGCCTACAACCCCGAGGCGCGCATCGAGGGCGTGCAGATCCAGCAGATGGTCGGCGGCGGACTGGAGGTGCTGATCGGTGCCACCACCGACCCCACCTTCGGCAAGATCGTGGTGTTCGGGCTCGGCGGCGTCCTGGTCGAGGTCCTCAAGGACGTGGCGTTCCGGCTCGCGCCGGTCTCCACCGCCGACGCGCTCGCCCAGATCGGCGACATCAAGGCCGCCCAGGTGCTCGACGGCGTCCGCGGCGGCGCGGCCGTCGACCGCGACCGGCTCGCCGACCTGCTGGTCCGGCTCTCCGACCTGGTCACCGACTTCCCCGAGATCGCGGAGGCCGACCTCAACCCGGTGTTCGCCTCGGCGGACTCCGCCATCGCCGCCGACCTGCGGTTCGTCCTCGACTTCGCGCCCGCCGAACCGCCCAAGCGCTTCACCCGCGACGAGATCCTCGGCGCGATGAACCGGATCTTCAAGCCCCGCTCGATCGCCATCATCGGCGCCTCCAACGAGCAGGGCAAGATCGGCAACTCGGTCATCCGCAACATCGTGGACGGCGGGTACGCCGGCGAGGTCTACCCGATCAACCCCAAGGCCGACGAGGTCTACGGGCGCACCGCCTACAAGAGCATCGGCGACGTGCCCGGCGACGTCGACGTGGCGGTGTTCGCGGTCCCCGCCAAGTTCGTCGCCGCCACCCTGGACGAGGCCGGGCGCAAGGGCGTGGCGGGGGCCATCCTCATCCCCTCGGGGTTCGCCGAGACCGGCGAGAAGGAGCTGCAGGACGAGGTGCTGGCGGTGGCCCGCCGGCACGACGTGCGCATCCTCGGCCCCAACATCTACGGCTACTACTACACCCCCGAAAAGCTGTCGGCCACGTTCTGCACCCCCTACGACGTGGCCGGCGGCACCGCGCTGACCTCCCAGTCCGGCGGCATCGGCATGGCCATCCTGGGCTACAGCCGCAGCACCCGCACGGGCGTGTCGGCCATCGTGGGCGTCGGCAACAAGGCCGACATCGACGAGGACGACCTGCTGACGTTCTTCGGCCAGGACGACAACACCAACGCGATCGCGATGCACCTGGAGGACCTCAAGGACGGCCGCGCGTTCGTGGAGGCCGCCCGCGAGGTGGTCCCGCACAAGCCGGTCATCGTCCTCAAGGCCGGGCGCACCTCCGCCGGGGCGCGCGCCGCCGGCTCGCACACCGGGGCGCTCGCGGGCGACGACAAGGTCTACGACGACATCCTGCGCCAGGCCGGCGTCGTCCGCGCGCCGGGGCTCAACGAGCTGCTGGAGTTCGGGCGGGCGCTGCCGGTGCTGCCCGCCCCCAAGGGCGAGAACGTCGTCATCATCACCGGCGCGGGCGGGTCGGGCGTGCTGCTGTCCGACGCGGTGGTCGACAACGGGATGTCGCTGTACGAGATCCCGCCGGACCTGGACGAGGCGTTCCGCGCGTTCATCCCGCCGTTCGGCGCGGCCGGCAACCCGGTCGACATCACCGGCGGCGAACCGCCCTCCACCTACGAGAAGACCATCCGGCTCGGCCTGGAGGACCCGCGCGTCCACGCGCTGATCCTCGGGTACTGGCACACCATCGTCACCCCGCCGATGGTGTTCGCCGAGCTGGTCGCCGACGTGGTCGCGCAGGCCCGCGCGGCCGGCATCGACAAGCCCGTGGTCGCCTCGCTGTCCGGCGACACCGAGGTGGAGGCCGCCAGCGCCCACCTGTTCGAGCACGGCGTGGTGGCCTACCCCTACACGACCGAGAAGCCGGTCCAGGTCCTCGGCGCGAAGTATCGCTGGGCGCGCGCCGCCGGGCTACTCTGATGCCGCACGTGTAACACCCGTCACACCCGGCGGCGGCCGCACCGCCGCGGACGCCGCCGGGTCCCCCGCACGGCCGCTGCACCGCCAGCGGCGGCCGCCGCGTCGACACAGGAAGCCCGCGACCACGGGAGGTGCCGCAGGACAGGGGGCGTATGAAGGGCGCTTCGCCGCCCGCATCCGCGACCCGCAAGGGAGAACACCACGCATGGACTCCTCTGACGTCAACGCGAACCGGCCGCTCAGCCGGGACGACCCCGCGGCGGCGCACACCGCACCGGCGCCGATCCCCGCTCAGCGCCCTCCCCACCCCGACGAGACCGGCCCGGTGGGCGACACCGCCGGCGCGGCACCCCCCAAGGAGCGCTTCTGGAAGGCGGGCCGGCTGGAGCCGATGCCGATCCGCTCCCTGCCGAAGGCGCCCCCCTCCATCCACATCCTCGGCCCCACCGTCTTCCTCGTCGCCCTCGGCGTGGGCATGGGCGAGTCCTACATGTGGCCCCGCCTGGTCCTGATCTTCGGGCCCGAGATCCGCTGGCTGTTCCTCATCGGCGTCTCCCTCCAGGCCGTCGTGATGCTGGAGATGTCGCGCTACGCGATGGCCACGGGCGAGAGCATCTTCTTCGGCGCCGCCCGGGTGTTCAAACCGCTGATGTGGTTCTTCTTCGTCACCGCGATCCTGGTCTACGTCTGGCCCGGCCACCTCTCGGCGGGCGCGTCGGCCTTCGAACGGGTCACCGGCATCCCCTGGCAGGCGACGGCGATCGCCGGCATGCTCCTGGTCGGCGTGGTGTTCACCCTGGCCAAGGTGGTGTACAACCTGCTGGAGAGCGTGCTGTCGATCTGCATCGGGCTGCTGGTGGTCGGCACCTCGGTGGTCGCGGCGCTCGTGGGCAGCTTCGGCGACCTCTCCTCGACCGTCACCGGCATGTTCGCCTTCGGCTACATGCCCGAGGAGGCGCTGTCGCCGGCGTGGTTCCCGGTGATCGTCGGCTCGATCGCGTTCGCGGGCCCCTCGGGCATGCAGCAGATGTGGTACACGCTGCACCTGCGCGACAAGGGCGCGGGCATGGGGTCGCACATCCCCCGCATCCGCGGCCTGCGCCACGCCGAGGAGCAGGAGAGCATGCCCTCGCGCGGCTACATGTTCGACACCGACGACCCGGCGGAGATGCACAAGTGGAAGGGCTGGCGCCGGTGGGTCACCTTCGACGCGTTCGTGCTCTTCTGGGGCATCACCATGCTGGTGACCATCTCGTTCACCGTGCTCGCCCAGGCCTCGGCCCGGTACGACCCCGGCGTGGCCGAGGTCATCCGCGGCGGTGAGCGCGACGCCGCCCTCGACGCCATGGCGGCGTCCTTCAGCGCGGCGGGCAGCCCGGTGTTCGGCACCGTCTTCTTCTGCTTCATCGCCCTGATCGGCCTGAACGCCACGCTCGGCCTGTTCGACTCGTTCTCGCGCGGCCAGGCCGACATGACCTACTTCTTCGTCCCCGGCGCCAAGCGGTTCAGCATCTCCAAGCTCTACGCGTTCTTCCTGTGGGGCCTGATCGCCTTCGGCATCGGCGTCCTGCTGTTCGGCCCCGCCGACGGGCCCGCGGCGATCCTCGACATCCTGGCCTTCCTGTCGACGTTCGCGATGGGCGCCTACTGCGTGGTGCTCCTGCTGGTCAACAACATCACCCTGCCCAAACCCATCCGGCCGGGCATCGTGTCCAACGCGGTGATCGCCTTCGCCGCGGTGTTCTACCTGGGCGCCCTCTTCTACTCGCTGTTCGCCTACGGCGTGGTGGTGAACTGATGAGCGCGCACGCTCCGGCCGCGGTCGGCGGCCGCCCGGCCGCCGTCCGCTACGCCGAGGTGGCCGTGCCCGGTGCGGCCATCGGCCTGGTCGGCGGTGTCTTCGCGGCCGGCGTCGCGGCCCTCGCCGGGCTGCCCGCCCTCCAGGTGGCCGCCATCGCCACCGGGCTCGGCGTCCCGCTCGCCCTGCTCGGCGCCGGCTACGGCGTCCTGCTCGCCCTGGGCCGGTTCGGGGTGGGCGCGGTGGGCCCGGCGGCCGTGTACTGGATCATCGGGTTCCCCCTGGCCCGGCTGGTCGACGAGGTGGCGGTCGCCACCGTCCTCGGCCACGACACGATCCTGCGCGAACCCCTGCTGTCCTTCCTCGCCTACCAGGCGATGCTCAGCGTCGGCTTCGCCATCGGGTTCCTCTGGCTGCACGAGCGGCTCGCGCCGCACTGGCTGGTGCGCATCCGGTCGCACAACAGCGTGGCCGACGACCTGGTCGGGCGCTACCTGCGGCAGATCGACGAGATGAACAGCCGCCGCCCCGCGGCCCGGCGCGATCGGCGCCGGACCACCTGACGACCGTCATCCCGGCCCCCGGGCGCCTTCGGGCGCCCGGGGGCAGTCCGCCCCTGCGTCCGACTGGAGTACCGAAGCCGTGGAAATCACACCCCTGGTGTGGGGAGTCACCATCGCCGTGCTGCTCGCGGTGATCGCGGTGGACTTCGTCATCATCGCCCGCAGACCGCACGAACCCTCCATGCGCGAGGCCGGCGCGTGGATCGCCGTCTACGTGTCGCTCGCCGTCGTGTTCGGCGTCGGCATGGCGTTCACCGCCGGCGGCGCG
>NZ_BCRK01000214.1 GCF_001552555.1 Nocardiopsis trehalosi NBRC 14201
GAGCGGTCGGCCCGCCGGGGGCCCGGGAGCGGCGGCCGCCGGTGCGGCCGTCACGGGGCGAACGCGTCCAGTCCCTCGTCGGCGGCGGTGAGCGCGGCCTCCCCCGCCTCAAGGGAGTCGTACACCAGGTGGACCGCCGCGTCCTCGATGCCGCAGAACGCCGAGATCCCCGTCGCGAGGGTGCGGGTGACGACGTCGTCCCAGCCCAGCCGGGCGAACTCCGCCTGCTGGTAGCTCACCAGGCCGACCCACAGCATCCGCTTGCCGCGCAGGCGCGGCGCGGACCTGCCGTAGGCGAACCCGTAGTTCCACACCCGGTCGATCCAGCCCTTCAGCACGGCGGGCAGGCCGAACCACCAGAGCGGGAAGACCACGACGACCACGTCGGCGGCCTCGATCCGGGCCATGTGCGCCCGGACCTCGGGCGAGTACGCCTTGTCGCGGTCCCCCCAGTCGGGTTCGTCGAGGGGCGTCATCCGGGGGTCGAAGCCCTCGGCGTGCAGGTCGAGGAGGTCGACGGTGAAGGAGCGCGCCTCCAGCCGGTCCCGGGTCCGGCGGGCGATCCGGGAGGTCAGGGAGTCGGCCCTCGGGTGGGCGAGGACGAGGAGCGCCCGCCCGCCGGGCGGGTGCGCCGGCTCGGGGGGCGGCGCCGCCGCGCCCTGCTGAGGGGGACCGCCGGGGGCGGTCATCGCCGCCCGTCCAACCGGACCAGCATCTTGCCCGTGTTGGCGCCGCGCATCATGGCCAGGAAGGCCTCGGGGGCGTTCTCCAGGCCCTCGACCACGGTCTGCTCGGTGTGCAGGGTGCCGTCGGCGAGCCGGCCCGCGGCCGTGCCGATCCATTCGGGGAAGAGGTCGAAGTGGCTGGTGACGAGCATGCCGCGCAGGGTGACCTCGCGGAAGGCGGCCCGGTAGAGGTTGTCGGGGCCCGGGACCGGGTCGGTTGCGTTGTACCCGCTGATCGCGCCCACCATGGCGATCCGTCCGCCGGGGCGCATCGCCTGGATGGCCGCCCGCAGGTGGTCCCCGCCCACGGCGTCGAGGTAGACGTCGACGCCGTCGGGGGCGGCCTGGGCGAGCTGCTCACCCACCCCGCCCTGGCGGTAGTCGACCGCGGCGTCGAAGCCGAAGGCGTCGAGCAGCTTCGCGGTCTTGCGCGGCCCGCCCGCCGAGCCGATCACCCGCGACGCCCCCAGCCACCGGGCCACCTGCCCGGCGACGCTCCCGACCGCGCCCGCGGCGGCGGAGACGAAGACCACGTCGCCCTCGCGCACCGGTGCCGTGCGGGTGAGGGCCGCGTAGGCGGTCAGTCCCGTGGTGCCCAGCGGGCCGAGGTAGGCGGGCGCCGGGGCGAGCGCGGTGTCGACGACGGTGGCCGCCGCCGCGTCCAGCACCGCGTGTTCGCGCCAGCCCAGGAAGTGGGAGACGGTCGACCCGACCGGGACCGACGCGGCGCGGGAGGCGATCACCTCGCCGATGGCGCCGCCGTCGAGGGCGCCCCCGACCTCGAACGGCGGGATGTAGGAGGGCACGTCGTCCATGCGGCCGCGCATGTAGGGGTCCACCGACATCCAGGTGTTGCGGACCAGGATCTGGCCCTCGCCCGGCTCGGGGACCGCGACGGTGGCCAGGTCGAAGTGCCGCGTCGACGGCTCGCCGACGGGGCGGGCGGCCAGCCGGATCTCGCGGGACACGGTCGCGGCCGCGGTGCTCGTGGTGCTCGTGGTGCTCATGGGGGTTTCCTCCGGTGCGGGTGGTGGTGCGGGTGACCGGTCCTCGATCACGGGACCACGATGGCGGGGGCCGCGCACGGACCGCTGACGGCCCGCGCACGAGGGGCCGTCAGCGCACGCGCTAGCGTGGCGGGCATGCGATTCGAGGTGCTGGGCCCGGTGGCGGTCCGTGCGGACGACGGCACCCCGGTCGCCGTTCCGGAGGCGAAGGTGCGGGCGCTCCTCGCCGACCTGCTGGTGCACCACGGGCGCCCGGTCCCGGTGGACCGGCTGGTCGACGACCTGTGGGCCGCGTCCCCGCCGGCCGACCCCAGCAACGCCCTGCAGACCAAGGTCTCCCAGCTGCGGCGCGCCCTGGCGAAGGGCGGGGCGGACGGCCGCGCGCTCGTGGCGTACGGCCCGGCGGGCTACACGCTGCGGGTGTCCGACGACGCGGTCGACTCCGCGCGCTTCCTGGCGTCGGCGGCCCGCGCCCGGGCGGCCGCCGACCCGCGCGCCCGGGTGTCGCTGCTGTCGGAGGCGCTCGGCATGTGGCGCGGGCCGGCGTTCGCCGACGTCCGCGACGAGGACTTCGCGCGGGCGGCGGTCGCCCGCCTGGAGGAGGAGCGCCTCACCGTCCAGGAGGACCTCGCCGAACTCCGGCTGGAGCTGGGCGAGCACAGCGTGCTCGCCGGTGAGCTGGGCGACCTGGTCGCCGCCCACCCGCTGCGCGGGCGGCTGCGCGCCGCGTACATGCTCGCCCTCTACCGGACCGGCCGGCAGAGCGAGGCGCTCGACACCTACCAGGACCTCCGGCGCCGGCTGGCCGACGAGCTGGGCATCGACCCGGACGCCGGACTCGCCGCGCTGCACGCGTCGATCCTGCGGCAGGACCCCGGCCTCGCCCCGGCGTCCGCCCCGGCCACCACGAGCGCGCGCCCGCGGACCAACCTGCCGACGCCGGTGAGCTCGCTGATCGGCCGGGACGAGGAGGTGGCGCGGGCCGGCGCCCTGCTCCGGGACAACCGCCTGGTCACCCTCACCGGTCCGGGCGGTGTCGGCAAGACCAGGGTGGCGCTGGCGGTGGCGGCGCTGGCGGAGGCGGGGGAGGAGACCGGCGGCGCCCCGGCCGACGGCGTCTGGTTCGTCGAACTCGGCGGCACCGGCGGCGGTACCGGCGGCGGCGCCGCCGAGGCCGTGGCGGCCGTGCTCGGGGTACGCGACGACGACGCGGCGGGCCCGTCGGACGGCGCCGGATCGGCGCTGGACCGGCTCGCCGCGGCGGTCGCCCCGCGCCGGATGCTGCTCGTCCTCGACAACTGCGAACACCTCGTGGAGCAGGTGGCCGCGCTCGCCGACCGCCTGCTGCGCTCCGCCCCCGGCCTCCGCGTGCTCGCCACCAGCCGGGAACCCCTGGCCGTCTCCGGGGAGGCGCTGCACCCCGTGGAGCCGCTGGCCGAACGCGAGGCGATGGAGCTGTTCGCGGCGCGCGCCGCCGCCACCGCCCCCGGCTTCGCCCTGACCCCCGAGACGAGCGAGGCCGTCGGCCTCGTCTGCCGACGCCTCGACGGTATCCCCCTGGCCCTGGAGCTGGCCGCCGCCCGCGTGCGCACGCTCGGCGTGCACGCCCTGGCCGACCGGCTGCACGACCGGTTCCGGCTGCTCAACCAGGTGCGCCGGGACGCCCCGGCGCGCCAGCGCACCCTGCGGGCGATGATCGACTGGAGCTGGGAGCTGCTGCCCCCGCCCGAGCGGACCGTGCTGCGCCGGCTGGCCGTGTTCGCCGGGGGGTTCGACCTGCACGCGGCCGAGGCGGTGTGCGCGTCGGCCGGGGAAGGGGAGGTCGCGGCGGACGACGTGCTGGACCTGGTCACCCGGCTGGTCGACCGCTCGCTGGTCGCCGCCGCGTTCGACGGCGACGGCACCCGGTTCCGGTTGCTCGAATCCGTCGCCGCCTATGCCGCGGAGCGGCTGGACGAGGCGGGCGAGACCCGCGGGCTGCGGCACCGGCACGCGCTCCACTTCGCCGCGGCGGCCGAACACGCGGCGTCCCTGCTGCACGGCCGCGACCAGCGCCACTGGCTCCGCGTCCTCGACAGCGGGACGCCCGACCTGCGGGCCGCGCTCGACCACGCCGCGGCGGACGGCGCCGCCGACATCGCGCTCCGCCTGGTCAACGCGCAGGCGTGGTACTGGTACCTGCGCGGCCGGCTGGGTGAGGCCGTCCGCTCACTGGGGAGCGCGCTGGAGGCCGCGCGCCGGGACCCGTCGGGAGGCCACGAGGCGCGGGCGGCGGGCGCCCGCGCCCGGCGGGCCGCGCTCGCCCTGCTCACCGGCGACGACACCCACCTCGGCGACGACGTCGAGGGCGCCGACGCGCGGGGCCGGTGGCTGCTGGCGTTCGCCCGGTGCGGGTTCGGCGACCTCGCGAGCCCCGACCTGGACACGCTGCCCGCCGAGTTCCGGGCGGCCGGCGACCGCTGGGGGGAGGCCGCGGCGCTCAGCACCCGCGCCACCCTGGCCATCTACGCGGGCGACCTCGCCGCCCTGCGGAGCGACGCCGAACGCAGCGCCGCCCTCTTCACCGAGATCGGCGACCGCTGGGGCCGGTTGCAGGCGTCGGAGCAGCTGGGGGTGCTCGCCGAGATCGCCGGCGACTACGCGCACGCGGCCCGCCTGCACCGGAACGGGCTGCGCGATGCCGAGGACCTCCGGCTGTGGACGCAGGTCGCGTTCCGGCTGGCCCGACTGGGCCGCATCGCCCTGCTCACCGGCGACGACGCCCAGGCGACGGAGTTCCACGAGCGCGCCCGGCGCCTCGCCGCCGAGCAGTCGCACCAGCCCGCCGAGCAGTTCGCCGCGACGGGGCTCGCCATCGGCGCCCGCCGGCGCGGCGACCTGGCCGCCGCCGAGGAGCACCTGCTCCCCTGGCTGGACTGGAACCGCCGCCTCGGCGTGGCCGCCGGGGAGGCCCTGATCCTGGCCCAGCTCGGCTACATCGCCGAGCAGCGCGGCGACGCGGAACGCGCCGAGGCGCTGCACCTGGACGGGCTCGCGGCGGCCCGGCGGACCGGGGACCCCCGCGCCCGGGCGCTCGCCCTCGAAGGGCTCGCGGGGGCGCGGGCCGCCGCCGGGCGGGCGGCGGACGCCGCGTCGCTGCTCGGCACGGCCGCCGCCGTCCGGGACTCCGTCGGGTCCCCGCTCCCGGACGGCGAACGGGCCGACGTCGACCGGGCCGCCGCCCGCGCGCGGGCGGCGCTGGGCGGCGACGGGTACGCCGCCGCCTTCGCACGCGGGCGGAGCCGGACGGCGGACGACCCGGTCGGGCCGCTCGACGGCGCGTCCGCCGGGCGCGGCTGAGGGACGCGGGGCGGGGCGGCGGAGCGCGCCCGCGCACCGCCGAGGGCCCGCGGTCCGCGGGCCCGTCCCCCGTGTGAGCCACACGCGGGTGTCCACCGCACGGTGATGACCCCGGGGCACCCCGTTCCGTAGCGTCGTCCCCGGCCGCGGCGGCCGACCGCAGAGCGGGGGCGACGCCCCGCCGCCGACCGGCCCGCCGTTCGCCCCCCGTCCCGAACCCCTGGAGGCCACCATGATCCGCACCGTACGGGCGACCGCGCTGACCGCGCTGAGCTGCGCCGTCGCCGGCACCGGGCTCACCGGCTGCTCGGTGGCCTCCGATGTGGGGTCCGCCCTCCAGGAGGTGCGGACCGACGTGGAGTCCGCCGCCGAGGAGGTGGTGGCCGACGGGGAGCCGACGGAGGGGGAGACGTTCACCGGGGCGGCGACGCTCGACGTCGACGGCGCCGCCGTGCGCGTCTCCTGCTCGGGCATCCCGCCGCACGACCGGCCGATCGTCGTCCTGATGGCCGGGCTGGGCGACGGGCTGGACACCATGGCCGACCTCCAGGAGACGCTGAGCGAGACGGACCGGGTCTGCTCCTACGACCGGCTCGGCGAAGGCGGGAGCGACCGGCCGGACGGCCCGCAGACCCTCGCCGACGCCGGGGACGTCCTCACCGCCGTCCTCGACCACATCGCGGTCGACCACCCGGTCGTCCTGGCCGGGCACTCGCTGGGCGGGCTCATCGCCGCCCGCTACGCCCCCGACCACCAGGACCGGGTCGCGGGGCTGGTGCTGATGGACGCCACCTCGCCGACGATGCGCGACGACATCACCGGGGCCATCCCCGAGTCGGCCACCGGTCCGGGCGCCCAGGTGCGCGCGGAGAACCTCGCGGTGTTCGAGGGGGAGAACCCGGAGAACCTCACCATCGTCAGCGACCCGGACGTCCGCTCCGCCGGGGACATCCCGGTGGAGGTCGTCCAGCACGGCGTCCCCTACCTGGAGGAGATCCCCGAGTACGGCGGCGACCTGGAGCGCGCGTGGGCCGACGGGCAGGAGAAGTGGCTCGACCTCTCCAGCCGCAGCGTCCTCGGTACCGCCGAGGAGAGCGGCCACTACATCCACGTCGACCGGCCCGACGTCGCCGCCGAGGCCATCCGCCGCGTCACCGAGCAGGCCGCCACCACCTGACCGCCCCGCCGCGCGCCCCGTGGCGGGGGCGCCGGACGGCGCCGCGTCGACACGAAGACAAGGCGGCACGGAGACAAGGCGGCACGGCGGCACGGAGACACGTCGGCATGGGGATACGGCGGCCCGGCGGTCGGTCGGCCACCGTCCGCGCCGGACGCGGGCCCGGTCAGCCGTCGGTGCCGGGGGCGCGCGCGGGGATGCGCGCCCGGACGGTGAAACCGCCGCCCTCGCGCGCCCCCGCGGTGAAGTCGCCGCCCATGGCCTCGACGCGCTGCCGCAGACCGGCCAGGCCCCGACCGCCGCCGCCGGGGGAGGCGCCCGGCGGCCCGGAGCGGTCGGTGCCGACGTGCACGGTGACCTCCTCGGGGCGGTGGCGCACGCGGACCGTGGTCGGGCTGCCGTGGGCGTACTTGAGGGCGTTGGTCAGGGCCTCCTGCACGACGCGGTGCGCGACGAGGCCGACGTCGCCGCGTGCGGCGCCCGGCGCGCCCTCCTCGCTGAACTCCACCGGCTGCCCGGCCCGGCGCGTGCGCTCCACCACGGACGCCAGCCCTTCGTCCGGGGCGGGGGGATCGTGCGCGGGGTCGAGCACGTCGAGCAGGTGGCGCAGGTCGGTGATGGCCCGCCGACCGGTGTCGGAGACGGTGGTCAGGGACTGTTCGAGGCGGTCGGGCGCGGCGGTCAGGTAGCGGGCGGCCTCGGCCTGCACGATCATCGCCGTCACGTGATGGGTGACGACGTCGTGCAGGTCGCGCGCGATGCGGGTGCGCTCGGCGGCGCGGGTGGCCTCGGCGAGGAGGCGGCGGCGCTCGGCCTCGGCGATGCGGGTGGCGCGCAGCCACGACCCGACCCCCCAGGCGGCGGCCAGCGCCAGGTAGAACGTCACGTACCCGGCCGTGGTCTCGCCCGCCCCGACGTGGGACACCGCGATCGCCAGCACCACGTAGGCCGCCGAGCACACCAGCACGGCGGTGCGCCGGTACCGGTGGAGGTGGGCGCCGGTGCTCACCAGCGCCAGGGGGAGCGCGGCGCCCGCGAACAGGTGGTAGCCGCACAGCTGATCGAGGGCGAAGCCGCACACCACCAGGGCCAGGGTCGGGATCGGCCACCGCCGCCGCCCGGCCAGCGGCAGGCTCTGCAGGCCGACCGCCACCAGGCCCAGGGCGTCGAGCGGGCGGTCGGGCACGCCGCCGAACTCGGTCCCCTGCCCGTGCAGGGACGGGATGAGCGAGCCGATCAGCAGCAGCAGGCCCAGGGGGAGGTCGCGGACGGTGACGTCGAGTCGGTGCCATAGAGCGGAGAGCCACCGGAGGCTGGTCACGGGGGAAGTGTACCGGCGGGCGGACCCCGGTCCGGGGGCCCGCTCTCAGCGGCTCACGGTGGTCCGCCGCTCCGCGCGCGACAGCTTCTCGGGGTTGCGCACGTGGTACAGGCCGGTGACGCGGCCGCCCTCGATCCGCACCGCCAGCACGCCGTCGACCCGACCGTCGAGCCGGACGAGCAGCCCGGGGCCCGCGTTGACCTGCACCGGTTCGACGGTCAGCTCGACCCCGTCCCGGTACCAGCCGCCGGCCAGCATGCGCGCCACCCGGTCGGCCCCCACGACGGGCTCCGGCAGGGCCCGCACAACCCCGCCGCCGTCGCTCAGGGCGACGACGTCCGGCGCCAGGACGTCGAGCAGGCGCTGGAGGTCGCCGGTCGCGACCGCCCGCTGGAAGGCGTGGAACGCCTCCCGGTTCTCGGCCGGGGAGACGGCGCCGCGCGGCCGCCGGGCGGCGACGTGCGCCCGGGCCCGGTGGGCGATCTGGCGGACGGCGGCGGGCGACTTGTCGACCGCCTCGGCGATCTCGGCGTACTCCAGCTCGAACACCTCGCGCAGCACGAACACCGCCCGCTCGGTCGGCGCGAGGGTCTCCAGCACCAGCAGCATCGCCATTGAGACGCTCTCGGCCAGCTCGACGTCCTCGGCGACGTCGGGCGTGGTCAGCAGCGGCTCGGGCAGCCACGGCCCGATGTAGGACTCCCGGCGCCGACCGAGCGCCCGCAGCCGGTCCAGCGCCTGCCGCGTGGCGATACGCACCAGGTAGGCGCGCTGCTCCCGCACGGCTCCGAGGTCGACGCCCGCCCAGCGCAGCCAGGTGTCCTGAAGGACGTCCTCGGCGTCGGCGGCCGAACCCAAAATCTCGTAGGCGACGGTGAACAGCAGATTGCGGTGGGTGACGAACGCCTCGGTGGCGGGGTCCACGGGGCCCGCCGGGTCGGCATCTCCGCCGGGGCCGGCCCCGGCCGGGGCTCCGCCCGCGTCCAGCGGTCGTTCACTGCGCTCGCTCATCTCGGCTCCCACCCGTCGGCTCTCCGCCCCGCACGCGCACAGGACGCCGGCCGCGCCCGCCCTGTGACACCTCCGATCGGTGGTCCACGTCACACCACCGCGCCGTCACAGGGGTCGGGACGCCGACGTCTCGTGGCCGTCAGCACACCGCGCGGACCGGGGACGGACCGGCACCGCGCGTCGTCAACGCGAAGGGAACCCCTCCCATGACCACACCGGCACCGACCCGCCCCGCGACCGAGCAGGCGGACCAGCGGTCGCGCATGCCCAACCCCCTCCGGCACGTCCCCGAGATGGCGAAGGTGGCCGAGGTCCTGCACACGGCCGTCGCGGACGGCCCGATTCCGGCGACCACCGTCAGTCTGGTGCAGCTCCGCGCCGGGCAGCTCCTCGGGAGCACCTACTTCACCGTCCGGGACGCCGCCGACCTCCGCCGTGCGGGGGAGTCCGAGGAGCGCATCAGCGCCGTTGCGACGTGGCGGGACGCGCCGTACTTCACCGGCGCCGAGCGGGCCGCTCTGGAGCTGGTGGAGGCCGTGCTCACCCCCAACCCCACCGGGGAGCGCGTCTCCGACGAGGTGTACGCGCGGGCGGCCGAGCACTACGACGACCGGGAGCTGTGGTCGCTCGTCATGGTGATCGGCCGCCTCGGCCTCTTCACCCCGGCCGCGCTCATCGCCAAGCCGATCCCCGGCCGGGTGCCCGGCGAGAACTACAGCGACTGACCCCCGACGGGCCGGGGCGCGGCGGCCGTTCCCGGCGGGTCCGCCC
>NZ_BCRK01000215.1 GCF_001552555.1 Nocardiopsis trehalosi NBRC 14201
CCGCCGCCCCCCTCGGGGGACGGCGGCCGCCCGGCCCGGCGGGGCCGCGCCCGGGCGTGCATATCCTGAACGTGCACACTCGACGAAGGGGCCCGCGCCTGCGGGCGTCCGCGCGCAACCAGGTGGCGATAGATGAGGGTCCTGCTGACCGGCGGCGCCGGCTACATCGGCACGCACACGGCGGTCGAACTCCTGGCCGACGGCCACGAGGTCGTCCTCCTCGACTCGCTGGCCAACAGCCACGCCGAGGCGGTGCGCCGGGTCGAGCGCATCTCCGGGCGCCCCGTGGCGTTCCACGCGGGCGACTGTGCCGACCGGGTGACGGTCGAGAAGGTGTTCGCCGAGCACGCCGTCGACGCGGTCGTGCACTGCGCCGGGCTGAAGGCCGTCGGCGAGTCCACCCGCGAGCCGCTGCGCTACTACCGCAACAACATCGACGCCCTGCTGACCCTGTGCGAGGTCATGGCCGACCACGGGGTGCGGCGCATGGTGTTCAGCTCCTCGGCCACGGTCTACGGCGACCCCGCCACCGTGCCCATCACCGAGGACATGCCGCTGTCGGTGGCCAACCCCTACGGCGCCACCAAGCTCTTCGCCGAGCAGATCCTGCGCGACACCGCGGCCGCCGACCCGGACTGGCACGTGGTGGCGCTGCGCTACTTCAACCCGATCGGGGCGCACCCGAGCGGGCTCATCGGCGAGGACCCCCAGGGGGTCCCCGCCAACCTCTTCCCCTACATCGCCCAGGTGGCGGCGGGCCGCCGCGACAAGGTCCGGGTGTTCGGCGCCGACTACCCCACCCCCGACGGCACGGGGGTGCGCGACTACCTGCACGTGGTCGACCTGGCGCGCGGCCACGTCGCGGCGCTCGACCACCTTGCCGACGCCCCGGGCTACCGCGCCTACAACCTGGCGGGCGGGCGCGGCACGTCGGTGCTGGAGGCCATCGCGGCGTTCGAGCGGGCCACCGGCGTCGCCGTGCCCTACGAGGTCACCGACCGCCGCCCCGGCGACATCGCCGCCTGCTACGCCGACTGCTCCGCGGCGGCCCGCGACCTCGGCTGGCGGACCACCCGTTCGCTGGACGACGGCTGCGCCGACGCGTGGCGCTGGCAGTCGGCCAACCCCTACGGCTACGCGGCCGGCCCGGACGCCTGACCGTCAGGCGGGGGCCGGCGCGGTCCCGCCGGGCGCGGCGGCCGCCGGCGCCTCGGGGGTCGTGATCGTCTCGGGCCGGATACCGCGCGACAGCACCCGCCCCACCACCCGCGACCACGCGCGGGTCCCGGCCGTCAGGCGCAGCGGCAGCGGGAGGCTCGGGTGCTCCTCGGCCGACAGCGCGCGGGCCAGGATCTGCCGCTGGACGAGCTGCTGGAAGAGCTGGGTGCCCACGGTGGCCGGCAGGCGGCGCCGCTGCACCCGGGCGAGCAGGGCGGGGTTGAGCGTGCGCGCGAACCGGTCGGGGTCGTCCTGGGCGCGCAGCAGCGGTCCGGCCAGCAGGTTCGCCGCCGCCACCGCGTCCTGCACGGCCAGGTTGATGCCGATCCCGCCCACCGGCGACATGGTGTGCGCGGCGTCCCCGATGCAAAGGTACCCGGGCCGGTACCAGCGGGTCAGCCGGTCGACGCCGACCTTGAGGAACGCCACCTTGGACCAGTCGTCGACCTCGCGCACGGCGTCGCCGAGGAACGGCAGCAGCTCCCGCAGGCGCTCCTGGAGCTCGGTGACCGGCCGGTCGCGGATGTCGGCGCTGGCGCCGGCGCCGGCCTTGGGGATGAGGTAGGCGCACTGCCAGTAGTCGCCGCGGTCGATGGCCACGGCCATGGCGCCCGCGCCCAGCCGCCCGTTGAGGCCGGAGGTGGCGCCGTCGGCGGCGCGGGGGACCCGCAGCCACAGCACGTCCATGGGCGCGCCGAGTTCGCGGGGCAGCAGGCCGGAGAGCCGGCGCAGCTCCGAGTGGCGGCCGTCGGCGGAGACGGTGAGGACGGCGCGCAGCTCGTGCTCCTCGGTGCCGCCGTCGGCGTCCGCGGTGGTGTAGCGCACCCCCCGCACGCCGCCGCCCTCCTCGATCAGTGAGGTGGCGCGGGCGTTCATACGCAGGTGGAACCCGGGGTAGCGGCGGGCGCGCCGGACCAGCAGGTCGAGGAAGTCCCACTGCGGGATCATCGCGATGTGGCGGTAGGCGCCGGGCAGCTCGGCGAGGTCGGCGGCGACGATGGTCTGCTCGGGGTTGCCGATGGTCACCGTGGTCAGCTTGCGGTGCGGGATGCGCTCCAGCTCGTCCATGAGGCCCAGCTGCGCCATGAGCTGCAGGGTCGACGGGTGGACGGTGTCGCCGCGGAAGTCGCGCAGGAAGTCGCCGTGCTTCTCCAGCACGGTGACGTCCACGCCCGCGCGGGCCAGCAGCAGTCCCAGCATGATTCCGGCGGGTCCGCCGCCGGACACGGCGACGGTGGTCGTCTCGGTGTGCGCCATTGCAGCCTCCAAGGACGGGGTCCGTGTGCGAATTAATTCATCACACGATGAAATTCAACGCCTCCCGGCGCGGCCTGTCCAGGGGGGCGGCGATGTGACCTGCGCGACGCTCCATGGGTGGCGCGGCCGGGCCGCCGCGCCCCTCGGGCGGTGGACGAAAACGCGGTTACCCACGGGTAGCCAGGAGGGGGGTGCCCGTTCTAGGCTCCCGATATGGGACACGCCACACTCAGCACCACCGCGGCCCCCGCGCTCGACCCCGCTCTGGTCGACCGGCTCACCCGGCGGCTCGCCGCCACCTCCGGCGCCACCGCCACCACCCGCGCCCCGTTCACCGGCGCGCCACTGGCCGAGCTGCCGCTCAGCACCGCCGACGACGTCGCCGACGCCTTCACGCGCGCCCGCGCCGCCCAGCGCGCGTGGGCCCGGCTGTCCCCGCGCGACCGCGCCCGCCCCTTCATCCGCTTCCACGACCTGGTGCTCGCCCGCCAGGACGAGATCCTCGACATCCTCCAGTGGGAGACCGGAAAGGCCCGCCGGCACGCCTTCGACGAGGTCTTCGACGCCGCCGCGGGCACCCTCTACCACGCGCGCAGCGCCCCCGGCCTGCTCCGCCGCCGCCGCGCCCCCGGCGCGATGCCCGTCGCCACCCGCTCCTACGTGCACCACCAGCCCAAGGGCGCCGTCGCGGTCATCACCCCGTGGAACTACCCGCTGTCGCTGCCCGTGGGCGACGCCATCCCCGCCCTGCTCGCGGGCAACGCCGTGGTCGCCAAACCCGACACCCAGACCGCGCTCAGCGCGCTGTGGGCCATCGACCTGCTGGTCGAGGCCGGGCTGCCGGAGAACCTGTGGATCCCCGTCGTCGGCGAACCCGCCGACATCGGCGACGCCCTCATCGACCACGCCGACTACGTCGCCTTCACCGGCTCCTCCGCGACCGGGTCGCTCATCGCCCAGCGCGCCGCCGCCCGGCTGATCGGCTGCTCGGCCGAACTCGGCGGCAAGAACCCCTCCATCGTCTGCGCGGACGCCGACATCCCGTGGACCGTCGACGGGTCGGTCCGCGCCTGCTTCTCCAACGCAGGGCAGCTGTGCATCTCCATGGAGCGCCTCTACGTCCACGACCGCGTCTTCGACGAGTTCACCGACCGGTTCGCCGCCGCCGTGCGCCGGATGGAGCTGAACGCCCGCCTCGACTTCACCGCCGACATGGGCTCGCTCACCTACGCCCGCCAGCTCGACCGGGTCGCCGCCCACGTCGACGACGCCCGCGCCAAGGGCGCCGAGGTGCTGGCCGGCGGGAACGCCCGCCCCGACCTCGGCCCGCTGTTCTACGAGCCCACCGTCCTCACCGGGGTGGAGCCGTCCATGGCGGCCTGCGCCGACGAGACCTTCGGCCCGGTCGTGGCGGTGTACCGGTTCAGCGACGAGGACGAGGCCATCGCCCGCGCCAACGCCACCGAGTACGGGCTCAACGCCAGCGTGTGGACCCGCGACGTCGCGCGCGGCCGGCGCATCGCCGAGCGCATCCAGGCGGGCACCGTCAACGTCAACGAGGGCTACGGCGCCGCGTGGGCCAGTTACGCCGCGCCCATGGGCGGCATGAAGCGGTCCGGCCTGGGCCGCCGGCACGGCGCCGAGGGCCTGCTGCGCTACACCGAACCGCAGACCGTCGCCAGCCAGCACTACGTCAGCCTGGCCGGCACCCCCGGCATGGACGCCGCGACCCTGGCGCGGCTCCTCACCGCCGGCGCGCGCGCCATGAAGGGCCTGCGCATCCGCTGACCCCGGCCGCCCCGCCGCCCTTCCCCCCGGGCCGGCGGGGCGGTCGGCCCTCCCGCCGGACGGGTCCACGGGTCCGCCGCGCCGTGCGCGCGGCCGGATACGACGAATTAGACTGGGCCCATCCATATCTACCTGCGGGAAGGCCGTTACGTGTCCCACGCCGGTGCTGGCGACAGCACGTTCGACACCGTCCTCGTCGTCGATTTCGGCGCGCAGTACGCGCAGCTCATCGCACGCCGGGTGCGGGAATGCCACGTCTACAGCGAGATCGTGCCCTCGACCATGCCGGTCGCGGAGATGCTCGCCAAGAACCCCAAGGCGATCATCCTGTCCGGGGGGCCCTCCTCGGTGTACGCCGACGGCGCCCCGCAGGCGCCCGCCGAGCTGTTCTCCACCGGCGTGCCCACCTTCGGCATCTGCTACGGCTACCAGGCCATGGTGCAGGCGCTCGGTGGCACCGTCGCCCGCACCGGGCGCAGCGAGTTCGGCCGCACCAGCGTCGAGGTGAGCACCGACGCCCTGCTGTTCGACGGCCTGCCCGCCGTGCAGTCGGTGTGGATGTCGCACGGCGACTCCGTCACCGAGGCGCCGCAGGGCTTCACCACCGTGGGCAGCACGGCCAGCACCCCGGTCGCCGCCATGGAGGACCGCGACCGCGGCCTGTACGGGGTGCAGTTCCACCCCGAGGTCATGCACAGCGAGCACGGCCAGGCCATCCTGCGCCATTTCCTGTACGAGGGCGCGGGCTGCCGGCCCACCTGGACCATGGTCAACATCGTCGACGAGCAGGTCGAGCGCATCCGCGCCGAGGTCGGCAGCAAGCGCGTCATCTGCGCCCTCAGCGGCGGCGTCGACTCCGCTGTGGCCGGCGCCCTCGTGCAGCGCGCCGTCGGGTCCCAGCTCACCTGCGTGTTCGTGGACCACGGCCTGCTCCGCAAGGGCGAGGCCGAGCAGGTCGAGAAGGACTACGTCGCCGCCACCGGCGCCGACCTCAAGGTCGTGGACGCCCAAGAGCGGTTCCTGTCGGCGCTCGCCGGGGTCACCGACCCCGAGGAGAAGCGCAAGATCATCGGCCGCGAGTTCATCCGCGTCTTCGAGCAGGCCGCCCGCGAGGTCGTGGCCGACGGCGGGGCGGCGGGCGAGGAGGTCGAGTTCCTGGTCCAGGGCACCCTCTACCCCGACGTGGTCGAGTCCGGCGGTGGCACCGGCACCGCCAACATCAAGTCGCACCACAACGTGGGCGGCCTCCCCGACGACCTGCGGTTCACCCTGGTCGAGCCGCTGCGCGAGCTGTTCAAGGACGAGGTCCGCCGCGTCGGCGAGGAGCTGGGCCTGCCCGCCGAGATGGTGTGGCGCCAGCCGTTCCCCGGCCCCGGCCTGGGCATCCGCATCATCGGCGAGGTCACCCGCGAACGGCTCGACGTGCTCCGCGAGGCCGACGCCATCGCCCGCGAGGAGCTGACCCGCGCGGGCCTCGACCGCGACATCTGGCAGTGCCCGGTCGTGCTGCTCGCCGACGTGCGCTCGGTCGGCGTGCAGGGCGACGGCCGCACCTACGGCCACCCCGTCGTGCTCCGCCCGGTCAGCAGCGAGGACGCCATGACCGCCGACTGGTCGCGCGTGCCCTACGACGTGCTCGCCACGATCTCCAACCGCATCACCAACGAGGTGCGCGAGATCAACCGGGTCACCCTCGACGTCACCAGCAAGCCCCCGGGCACCATCGAGTGGGAGTAGCCCGAACGGGCCCGAACGGCGGCGGGGCCGGTGCGCGACGTACCGGCACCGCCGCCGTCCTTCCGTCTCCGCGTCCGGGACCCGGCCGCGCCGCCCTCAGACCCCGGCGGGCGCGGGCTCGGGGGCGGTCGGCGGCGCCGGCGCGCGCCGCGCCCGCACCAGCGCCGCCGTCCGCGCCACCGCGACCGCGCCGCCCGCGACCGCCGCGACGGCCAGGAACGCCGTCCCCATGGGCGTCAGGTAGCCCAGCAGCGACCACGGCATGTCCCGGCCGCCGGTGAGGAACCCGGCCAGCCGGTGCGCTGACGCGAACACCGCCACGGGCACCAGCGGCGGTAGGCAGCGCAGCGCCGCCCACCCCACCGGGGCGCCGGCGCGGCGCCGCGCCCACACCCCCGACCGCCGGACCCCGCGCACGCCCAGGGCCGCCGCTCCCAGGCCGAGCACCAGCAGCACCACGTCGCCCGCGAGCAGTGCCCGCGCCGGGCCCGCCGGCGGCTCCGCGCCCTCGGCCAGCGCCGCCAGGCCGGCGGCGACCGCGTACGCGTCGCCGCCGCCCAGCCCGCTGTCGGCCATCACCGCGATGCCGTACCCGCTGTCGGGCAGCAGCATCTGGTAGGCGGTGAACGTCCACTGGATGCCGCCGTGCTCCACCAGCGGGGCACCGCCGTCGGTCTCCCCGGCGTTCCAGCCCAGGCCGGTCCCGCCGTCGGGGCCGCCGCCGGTGTGCGTGGCCGCGACGCCCTCGGCCGACAGGACGCGCTCGCCGGTGGGGCCGACGCCCTCGTTGTTCTGCGCGATGAGCCAGGCCGCCATGTCGTCGGCGGTGGTCACCACCCCGCCCGCCCCGTTGAAGTAGCCGTGCGGCTCGGGGAGGGCCAGCGCCTGCCCGAACAGCGCCACGTGCCCCTCGGGCACGCCGGCGGCGGTCGCGTCCGCCGACGTCTCCACCGTGCGGGTGGCGTCCATGCCCAGCGGGGTGAACACCTCCGCGTCGAGGTAGGCGGCGAACGGGCGGCCCGACACCACCTCCACCAGGCGGGCCGCGACGTGGTAGTTCGGGTTGGTGTAGTGGTACTCGGCGCCCGGGTCGGAGACCAGCTCGGCGCCCTCCAGGCGGGCGACCGCGCCGGCCAGGTCGGCGGGCTGCGGTTCGCTCTTCTCCGCGAACCCGGCGTCGGACATGCCGGAGGTGTGGGTGAGCAGGTGGCGCACGGTGATGCCGTCGGCGCGCGGGTCGGGCACCGGGAACTCCGGCAGGTAGGCGCGCACCGGGGTGTCGAGGTCGACCCGCCCCTCCTCCACGAGCCGCATGACGGCGAGCGCGGTGAACGACTTGCTGACGGACGCGACGCCCATGGGCGTGTCCGGCCCCATCGGGTCGCCGCCGGACGTGGTCCCGTACCCGGCGGTGTGCACCACCTCGGTCCCCCGGGTGACGGCCACGGCCGCCCCGTTGAGGGCCGAGGAGTCGAGGTAGTCGGTGAGGTAGGCGTCGACGGCGGCCGCGTCCAGCACGGGCGTGTCGGCGGCGGGCGGCGGCGCGGCGAGCGCGGGAACGGGGGCCAGGACGGCCGCCGCGAGCGCGGCGGCCGCCCCGGCGCGGGCGGCGCGGAGGCGAACGGACATGCCCACCACCCTGGCCGCACGCCCCCCACCCGGCCAGGGTGCCCACAGCAGATCCCACCTGCGGTCGACCACAGTCCCCGGGTCGGGTGCCCCACCCCCCGACGGGCGGCCCCGGGCCGGCCGTCGGGGGGTGGGCCGGGGCGGTCGAGCGGTCGATCGAGCGGGGCGGGGCCGGGGTCGGCCGGCCGGGGCCGGCCCGGGTCAGCCGAGTGGGGCGGGCAGGGGGCGGGCGTGGACGACGTGCAGGGTGCTGACCGCGCGGGTCAGCACCACGTAGAGGCGGTTCAGACCGCGCGCCTCCGCGTCGGCGATGGCGGCGGGTTCGGCGGCGACGACCGCGTCGAATTCCAGGCCCTTGGCCAGGGTGGCGGGCACGCAGACCAGCCGGGCGGCGGTCAGCGCGTCCTCGTCGGTGCCCAGGACGGACGCCTCCAGCCCGGCGTCGGTGACGGCCCGGTGCAGCGCCCCGATGTCGGCGTCGGCGGCGATGAGGCCGACCGACCCCTCGCCCGCCAGCGCCGCCGCGCACGCCGCCGCCACCGCGCCGGGCACGCCGTCCTCGGCGCAGGGCGTGACCCGCAGCGCGCCGGGGGAGCGGCGCACCGCCCCGGGGGCGCCCAGCCCGGGGGCGATGGCGGGCAGCAGCCGGGCCGCGTAGTCGATGATCTGCGCGGGCACCCGGTAGCCCCGGTCGAGCACGGCGAGGCGGGCGTCGGCGGCGCCGAGGTGGCGCAGCAGCTCCGCCCAGTCGGCCACCGCGCCGGGGGCGGTGGCCTGCGCGGTGTCACCGAGCACCGTCGCCGACCCGCTCGCGCAGCGCCGCCCCAGCGCCCGGCACTGCATCGGGCTGAGGTCCTGCGCCTCGTCCACCACCAGGTGGCCCAGGCTCGCGGGCCGCTCGATCAGCGCGGCGGCCTCGTCGATCAGCGCCAGGTCCGCCTCGGACCACTTCGCGGAACGGGGGCCGCGCGGGCGGCCGGGCAGCAGCACGGCGGCCCGCTCCTCGGCGGTCAGCAGGCCGTCGGCGGCGCGGGCCAGCCGCTCCGGGTCGGTGAGCAGGCCGAACACGGTTTTCAGCGGGTCGGCCTTGGGCCACATGGCGGTGACGGCGGCCCGCACCTCGCGGGTGCGGCGCACCTGGTCGTGCGTGCGGTCGTCGCACGCCTCACCGGCGGCCTCCATCCGGGTGAGCACGGCGTGGGCGATGCGGTGCGCCAGCAGCTCCCGGCCCGACCCGTAGGCGACGCCCCGGCCGCGCAGCTCGTCCAGCAGCTCGGCGAGGTCGTCGGGGTAGAGCCGCCACCGGCGGGACCCCCGCTGCACCACCAGGGTCTCGGTCGGCGGCGCGGGCAGCGACCACAGGTCGCGGCGGATCACCTCGGCCATGCGGGCGTCGCCCTTGACCCGCGCCGCCTCGGGGGTGTCGACCGCGCGCACCGGGACGGTCTCCAGCAGGTCGCGCAGCGTGGTCTGCGCGACGTCGACCTCGCCCAGGGCCGGGAGGACGTTGCGGATATAGGTCAGGAAGGACCGGTTCGGCCCGATGATCGCGACCCCGCTGCGGCCGAGCCGCTTGCGCTCGGCGTAGAGCAGGTAGGCGACGCGGTGGAGGCCGACGGCGGTCTTGCCGGTGCCGGGTGCGCCCTGCACGCACAGCGTGCGTT
>NZ_BCRK01000216.1 GCF_001552555.1 Nocardiopsis trehalosi NBRC 14201
TGCGCGCGGGTGGTGGGTGCGAAGGCGATCGAGTGAGCGTAGCCGTCGCCGGTGATCCGGCGGAGCCGCCGCTTCCGGTCGGCGGAGGCCGGGTGGGGGAGGGGCCGCGCGATCGCGGGCGGTACGGGGCTCCCGGGTACCGATTCGGCGGAGTCCCGTCGCTGTCGGTGTGCGGAGGCCCGGCACCCCGTAGAGTGTCGCGTTGAATCACCCGTGCGGACGTTCTAGAGTCGCGGCACGACGGTTCGTCGCTGTCGACAAATTGAGTTTTTCCGACGGCCGGTCCATCGGAGGGCGTCCGACGCCGCGCGGTGCCGGTCCGTAGGGAGGTCAAGGGTTGTGAGCTGGTCGGAGTACGACGGTGCGGACGCGGCTGACGCCGGTCCCGCCGACGCGGACATGCCCGAGAGCCCGGCGAGCAACCCATGGGGGGAAACGCGCAGCACGGGGGCCGCACTGCAAGCGAAGAGACCGAAACCGAACTTCCCGGTGCCCGAGCCGTTGGACGACCACGGCCCGGCACGCATCGTAGCACTGTGTAATCAGAAGGGTGGAGTCGGTAAGACCACCACCACGATCAACCTCGGTGCCGCCATCGCCGAGTACGGGCGGCGGGTGCTGCTCGTCGACTTCGACCCGCAGGGGGCGCTCTCGGTCGGCCTGGGCCGGCTCGACCCGCGCGAACTGGACCTGACGGTCTACAACCTGCTGATGCAGCGCGACGTCTCCGTCGAGGACGTGCTGCTCAAGACCGACATCGACGGCCTCGACCTGATCCCGAGCAACATCGACCTGTCGGCCGCCGAGGTGCAGCTGGTGGGCGAGGTCGCCCGCGAGCACATGCTGGGCCGCGCCCTGCGCCCGGTGATCGACGACTACGACGTCGTGCTGATCGACTGCCAGCCGTCGCTGGGTCTGCTCACGGTCAACGCGCTGACGGCGGCGCACGGGGTGATCGTGCCGCTGGAGTGCGAGTTCTTCGCGCTGCGCGGGGTGGCGCTGCTCATGGACACCATCCAGAAGGTCCAGGAGCGGCTGAACGAGGACCTCGTCATCGACGGCTTCCTCGGCACCATGTACGACCCGCGCACCCTGCACGCGCGGGAGGTCCTGGCGACCATCATCGACGGGTTCGGCGACAAGGTGTACGGGACGGTCATCAACCGCACCGTGCGGTTCCCCGACGCCACGGTCGCCGGTGAGCCCATCACCCGCTTCGACTCCTCGTCGGCGGGCGCCAACGCCTACCGGGAACTGGCGAAGGAGGTGCTGGCCAGGTGGCCGATCAGCGGTCGCGACGCGTGACCCTGCCGGGTGCCGACGAGCTGTTCTTCCGCCCGTCCGAGCCCCGGACCGCCGAGCCCGCACCCCCCGCACCCGTCCCGGAACCGCAGCCCGCGGTGCACGCCGCACCCGTCGCGCCGCCGCCCGCGCCGCGCCGCAAGCGGGCGCAGCCGCGGCGCGCCCCGCAGCCCAGCGGCCGGCAGCGCCACGACGAGAAGATCACGGTGTACATCTCGGCGCCGGAGCTGCTCGCCCTGGAGCAGACCCGGTTGACGCTGCGGGCGGAGCACGGGCTGACGGTGGACCGGGGGCGCGTCGTCCGGGAGGCGGTGGCGGTGCTGCTCGCCGACTTCGAGGAGCACGGCGAGTCCAGCATGCTGGTGCGGCGCCTGACCGACGACTGACCGCGGCGCCGGGCGACCGGTGCCACCCTAGGACCATGATCACGACCAACCCGGCCCCGGCCGCATGAGCACCGACGACGAGGCGCCCGAGGGCGGTTTCCAGGTCCACCTGGAGAACTTCGAGGGCCCCTTCGACCTGCTGCTCGGGCTGATCTCCCGGCACAAGCTGGACATCACCGAGGTGTCGCTGTCGAAGGTCACCGACGAGTTCATCGCGCACATCACCGCGCACGGTGACACGTGGGACCTCGACCAGGCGAGCCACTTCCTGCTGGTGGCGGCCACGCTGCTGGACCTGAAGGCGGCGCGGCTGCTGCCGCGCGGGGAGATCGAGGACGAGGGCGACCTGGCGCTGCTGGAGGCGCGCGACCTGCTGTTCGCGCGCCTGCTCCAGTACCGCGCGTACAAGGAGGTCGCCGAACTGCTCGCCGGGCGGATCGCCGCGCAGGGGCGGCGGTTCGCCCGCGCGGTGCGGCTCGAACCGCGGTTCGCCGACGCGCGCCCGGACGTGTTCATCCGGTTGGGCCCGCAGGAGTTCGCGGCGCTGGCGGCGCGCGCGCTCACGCCCAAGGAGCCGCCGAGCGTCCCGGTCACCCACATCCACCAGACCAAGACGTCGGTGCGCGAGCAGGGCGCCCTGGTCGTGGCCGCGCTGCGGGCGGGCGGCACCCTGACCTTCACCGAGCTGACGGCCGACTGCACCGGTACCTTCGAGGTCGTCGCCCGCTTCCTGGCGCTGCTGGAGCTGTACCGTGACGCCAACGTCGGCTTCGAGCAGCCGGACCCGCTGGGGGAGCTGACGGTGACCTGGACCGGTGCGGCCGAGGGCGACGTCGCGGTCGACGACGATTACGACGACGCCGGGGAGGCGGCCGCGGAGGGCGGCGGCGCGGCCCCCGGGGTCTCCGAGAGCGAGGAGCAGGCGTGAGCGTGGGCGAGGACACGGTGACCGGGGCCACAGTGACCGGGGACACGGCGGCCGGGGACATCGCGGCGGCCGAAGGCACGGCGGCCGAGGCGGGCGGCCGGGCGGGGGCCGACCTCCGGCGCGACCTGGAGGCCGTGCTGATGGTCGTGGACCAGCCGGTCGCCGAGTACGACCTGGCGCGGGCGTTCGACCTGCCGGTCGACGAGGTGGCACGGGTCCTGGCGGAGCTGTCGCGGGAATACACCGCCCAGGGGCGGGGTTTCGACCTTCGCCAGGTCGCCGACGGATGGCGGTTCTACACACGTCCCGAGTGCGCGGAGGTGGTGGAGCACTTCCTCAAGGAGGGCCAGGAGGTCCGGCTGACCCAGGCGGCGCTGGAGACCATGGCCGTCGTCGCCTACCGGCAGCCCGTCTCCCGAGGGCGGGTTTCGGCCGTGCGCGGTGTGAACTGCGACGGGGTTATGCGTACCCTCGTGGTGAGGGGACTGATCGAAGAGGCCGGGCACGACCCGGAGTCCGGCGCGCTGCTCTACCGCACCACGAGCTACTTCCTGGAGCGCCTCGGCCTGCGCAGCCTGGACGAACTCCCCGATCTGGCACCGTTCCTGCCTGACGACATCGAAGGTTTTGACGACACCGGTGAACACACCTGATTACTCCAGCTCCCGCGGTGAGCGGGACTCCTCCGACCGGCGCGGTGAGCGCGGTCGGTCCGCCCCGCGCGGTGAGCGCGGCGACCAATCGCGTTCCGGACGCCCCCAGCGGCGCGACGACCGCGGCTCATTCCGACGTGACGACCGCCCCGCCGCCCGTTCGGGCGGGCGGGACGACCGCGGCGGGTACCGGCGCGACGACCGCGACCCCGCCCGCCGCGACGACCGCCCGGGGCAGCGCCCCGGCGGGCGCGACGACCGCTCCGCCCGGGGCGGCTACCGGCGCGACGACCGCCCGCAGCGTTCCGGCGGGCGCGACGACCGTTCCGACCGCGGCGGTTTCCGCCGCGACGACCGCTCCGACCGCCCGCCCTTCCCGCGTGACGACCGCGGTGGTTACCGCCGTGACGACCGGTCGGACCGGGGCTCGTTCCCGCGTGACGACCGTGGCGGCTACCGGCGCGACGACCGCCCGCAGCGCGCCGGTGGGCGCGACGACCGTTCCGACCGGGGCTCGTTCCGCCGGGACGACCGCTCCGACCGGGGGTCGTTCTCCCGCGACGACCGTGGCGGCTTCCGCCGTGACGACCGTCCGGGGCAGCGCCCCGGCGGCCGCGACGACCGCCCCGCCGCCCGTTCGGGCGGCCGGGACGACCGCGGCGGCTACCGCCGCGACGACCGTTCCGACCGGGGGTCGTCCTCCCGCGACGACCGGGGCGGCTTCCGCCGTGACGACCGTCCGGGGCAGCGCCCCGGCGGCTTCCGCCGGGACGACCGGACGGACCGGGGGACGTTCCCGCGTGACGACCGGGGCGGCTACCGGCGCGACGACCGCTCCGACCGGGGCTCGTTCCCGCGTGACGACCGCGGCGGCTACCGGCGCGACGACCGTCCGGGGCAGCGCCCCGGCGGCCGCGACGACCGCTCCGACCGCGGCGGCTACCGGCGCGACGACCGCGACGACCGCGGCCAGGGGCGCGGCCGCGACGACCGTCCGCAGCGCTCCGGCGGTCGCGACGACCGCCCGGCGCGCCCGACCCGGTCCGGCGGCGCCAAGCGCGTCGGATCGTCGCGCGACCCCGTGCTGCGGTCGCCCGGACGCGGCTCCGCCGGCGCGCGCGACCGCCGCGACGACCACGCCCCCCGGGGCGGCGCCCGCACCGAGCGCGACCTGTCGCCCGCCGCGCGCGCCCGGCTCAACACGCTGCGCGCCGAGTTCGACCCGCGCGGCGAGGAGCGCCCCGCTGACGACCGCGACGACTACACCGACGTCCCCGGCGGCATCCGGCTGCAGAAGGCGCTCGCCCAGGCGGGCGTGGCCAGCCGGCGGGCCAGCGAGGAGCTGATCGCAGAGGGCCGGGTCAAGGTCGACGGGCACGTGGTGCGCCGGTTCGGCGCCCGGGTCGACCCCGAGACCTCCGAGATCCGGGTGGACGACATGCGGGTCAACACGGCGCCCGACCGCCTGTACTTCGCGCTGAACAAGCCGCGCGGCGTCGTCAGCACCATGTCCGACCCCGAGGGGCGGCCCACGCTGGCCGACTACGCGGGGCAGACCGAGGAGCGCCTCTTCCACGTCGGCCGGCTCGACACCGAGACCGAGGGGCTGATCCTGCTCACCAACGACGGCGAGCTGGCCAACCGGCTCACCCACCCGCGGTACAAGGTCGTCAAGACCTACATCGCCAAGGTGCCGGGTCCGGTGTCGCGCGAGGTCATCCGCGAGGTCCGGGCCGGGGTGGAGCTGGAGGACGGGCCGGTCGAGGTCGACTCCTTCCGGGTGGTCGACAACGTCGACCCCAAGGCGCTGGTCGAGGTGCGGCTGCACGAGGGCCGCAAGCACATCGTGCGGCGGCTGCTCGACGCGGTCGGACACCCCGTGTCCGACCTCGCGCGCACCCAGGTCGGCCCGATCGACCTGAACGCCCTCAAGCCGGGCACGATGCGCGCTCTGACCGCCAAGGAGATCAGCGAGCTCTACACTGCCGCGGGGATGTGACCGCCCGCCCGGGGCCCCGGGCGGGCATCGACAGTGATGGAAGGGACGGACCGGCCGTGGCAGTGCGAGCGATCCGAGGAGCGGTGCAGGTGGACGCGGACGAGCGCGAGCTCGTCCTGGAGGCCACCGCCGAGCTGGTCGCGGAGGTGGTCCGGCGCAACGAGCTGTCCACCGACGACGTGATCAGCGTGCTGTTCACCGCGACGCAGGACCTCACCGCGGAGTTCCCGGCGCTGGCCGCCCGCCGGCTCGGGTTCGCCGACGTGCCGCTGATGTGCGCGACGGAGATCGCCGTCCCGCACGCGCTGCCGCGCGTCGTCCGGCTGATGGCGCACGTCGAGACCGACCGTCCGCGGTCGGAGGTGCAGCACGTGTACCTGCGCGGCGCGCAGGCGCTGCGGCTGGACATCGCGCAGTGACGGACGGCGGGGCGGGGCCCGGGGCGGCCCCGCCCCGGGCCCCGCGTGCGGGGGCCGCCACGCCCCGCGGGGAGAGGGCTAGGGGTATGAGGACGTCACGCGACCACGTCGAGGCGCGGGGGCCGGCGGTCCGCCGGGTGCTCGTCGCCGGTGCCGGGCTCATCGGCACCTCGATCGCGCTCGCGCTGCGCGAGCACGGGGTCGAGGTGCGGCTGACCGACCCCGACCCGGCCGCCCTGCGCCTGGCCTGCGAACTGGGCGCGGGCGCGGCACACGATCCGTCGGGCGCGGAGGCGCCGGCCGACATCGCCGTGATCGCGGCGCCGCCGGCCGCCGTCCCCGGGGTCCTGCGCGCGCTGCAGGACGACGGGGCGGCGCACGTGTACACCGACGCCGCCAGCGTCAAGGACAGTGTGGTGGGGGCGGCCGACCGGCTCGGCTGCGACATGGCCACGTTCGTCCCCGGCCACCCGATGGGCGGCCGGGAGAAGTCGGGCCCCAGCGCCGCCCGCTCCGACCTGTTCCTGGGCCGGTCGTGGGCGCTGTGCCCGACCGGGAAGGCCGACCCGTCGGCCGTCGCCGCCGTCACCCGGCTGGCGCGGTTGTGCGGCGCCGAACCGGTCGTCCTGGGCGCGGCCGCGCACGACCGCGCGGTGGCCCTGGTGTCGCACGCCCCGCACGTGGCGTCGTCGGCGGTCGCCGCGCGCCTGGCGGGCGGCGACGACACCGCGCTGGCGCTCGCCGGGCAGGGGGTGCGCGACGTCACCCGGGTGGCCGGCGGCGACCCGCTGCTGTGGACGGAGATCCTGCGGCACAACGCGGCGCCGGTCGCCCGGGTGCTGGAGGAGGTCGCGGCCGACCTGGCGGCGGTGGCGGGCGCGCTGCGCGCCACCGCCTCCGGCGGCGACCCGGGCGCGGTGCGCGACCTGCTCGACCGGGGCCGGGCGGGGCGCGAGCGCATCCCCGGCAAGCACGGCGCGGCCCGCCCGCAGGAGTACGCGGTGCTGCCCGTGGTGATCCCCGACGAGCCCAACGCGCTGGGCCGGCTGTTCGCGGCCGCCGGTGAGGCGGGCATCAACATCGAGGACGTGCGGATCGACCACTCGCCCGGGCTGCCGGTGGGCGTCGCCCAGCTGTCGGTGCTGCCCGCGGCGTCGGACGCGCTCTCCCGCGCGCTGGCCGAGCGGGGCTGGTCGGTGTACGCCTGAGGGCGGAGCAGCGCGCCCGCGCCTGTAGGCTGGATCGTCGAGATGAGATGGAATCCACCCCCGGGGAGAGTAACCACGTGAGCGCGCAGGGCAACGCTGAGGGCATCGTCGTCGCCATCGACGGGCCTTCCGGGTCGGGCAAGTCCAGCACGGCCAGGGGCGTGGCCGCGGCGCGTGATCTGCGGTATCTCGACACCGGGGCGATGTACCGGGCGATGACCCTCTGGATGCTGCGGCACCGGATCGATGTGGACGACGCGGCAGCCGTCGCGGCGGCGGCATCGCGCCCGGACATCACCATGGGCACCGATCCGTCGGCCCCCACCGTCCAGGTGGACGGCGCGGACGTCGCCCAGGAGATCCGGACCCACGAGGTCACCCAGAACGTCAGCGCCGTCAGCGCCGTGCCGCAGGTGCGCGAGCTGCTGGTGGCGCTCCAGCGCGAGACCATCGCGCGAGCGCGCCGCGAGGCGGGCGGCATCGTGGTCGAGGGGCGCGACATCACCACCGTCGTCGCCCCCGACGCGGCGGTCAAGATCTACCTGACCGCCAGCGCCGAGGCGCGCGCCCACCGGCGCAGCCGAGAGGTGCGGGCCGCCGACGTCGCGGCGACGCAGGCCGACCTCGCCCGCCGCGACCTGCTCGACTCCAGCCGGGCCGCGTCGCCGCTGACGCGGACCGCCGACGCCTTGGAGCTGGAGACCACCGGGCTGTCCCTGGACGAGGTCGTCGCCATCGTCGTCAAGCTGGCCGACGAGGCGGTGGCGGCCCGCCAGGGGTCCGCCGCTCTGTAGCGGCGCATCCGCCGCGCCCGCCGGGCGCGGCCGACCATCGGCCCCCGCGGTACGCGACCTGGGCGCGCGGGGGCGTCATCCAGGGGAATCCGAGGAATCGTGAGCGAGAACACGCACGCCCCGTCCGACGTGCCCGCAGAGGGCGGCGCGGACGACGGGGAGATCGCCGTCAAGCCGGTGGTGGCCGTCGTCGGCCGCCCCAACGTCGGCAAGTCGTCGCTGGTCAACCGGATCATCGGCCGCCGCGAGGCGGTCGTGGAGGACGTGCCGGGGGTCACCCGCGACCGGGTGGCCTACGACGCGTCGTGGGCCGACCGCGACTTCACCCTCGTCGACACCGGCGGGTGGGAGACCAGCGTCAGCGGGCTGGCCGCGATGGTCGCCCGGCAGGCCGAGTACGCGGCGCAGACCGCCGACGTCATCCTGTTCGTGGTCGACGCGACCGTGGGCATCACCGACGCCGACGAGGCGGTCACCCGGGTGCTGCGGGCCACCCGCAAGCCGGTGGTGCTGGCCGCCAACAAGGTCGACGGCGAACTCCAGGAGACCGACGCCCTGGTGCTGTGGAACCTGGGGGTCGGCGAGCCGTACCCGGTGAGCGCCCTGCACGGGCGCGGCACCGGCGACCTGCTCGACGCGGTGCGCGCGGCCCTGCCCGGCCGGGCCGAGGCCCCCGCCGAGGAAGAGGAGGGCGGGCCGCGCCGGGTCGCGCTCGTGGGGCGGCCCAACGTCGGCAAGTCCAGCCTGCTCAACCGCCTGGCGGGTGAGGAGCGCGTGGTGGTCGACTCCGTGGCGGGCACCACCCGCGACGCCGTGGACGAGCTGATCGACCTGGGCGGCCGCACCTGGAAGTTCATCGACACCGCGGGCATCCGGCGGCGCTTCCGCGCGTTGCAGGGGGCCGACTACTACGCGACGGTGCGCACGTCCACGGCGCTGGAGCGCGCCGAGGTCGCCGTCGTGCTGATGGACGTGAGCGCGCCGCTGGCCGAGCAGGACATCCGCGTGGTCGAGCAGGTCGTGGAGTCCGGCCGGGCGCTGGTGCTGGCGTTCAACAAGTGGGACACCCTGGACGAGGAGCGCCGCTACTACCTGGAGAAGGAGATCGACCGGCAGCTCGCGCGGGTCGCGTGGGCGCCGCGGGTCAACATCTCCGCGCTGACCGGGCGGCACGTCGAGAAGCTGGTGCCGGCCATCGAGACCGGGTTGGCGAGCTGGGACACCCGCATCTCCACCGGGCGGCTGAACAGCTGGCTGAAGGACCTGGTCGCGGCGACCCCGCCGCCGGTGCGCGGCGGCCGGCAGCCGAAGATCCTGTTCGCCACCCAGGCCGACGCCCGGCCGCCGCACTTCGTGCTGTTCACGACCGGGTTCCTGGAGGACAACTACCGGCGCTTCATCGAGCGGCGGCTGCGCGAGGACTTCGGGTTCGAGGGCAGCCCGGTGAAGCTGAGCATGCGCATCCGGGAGAAGAAGGGCGGGACGCGGGCCTCCAAGGGCAGCGTCCGCCCCGACTGGAACCGCTGACGCGGTCCGTGCCGCGCGAGGGGCCCGTCCCGGCCGTGTCCGGGGCGGGCCCCTC
>NZ_BCRK01000217.1 GCF_001552555.1 Nocardiopsis trehalosi NBRC 14201
CCCGCGGAGGGGCGGGCCGCCGCCGGCCGCGCGGGCGGCATCGACGACAGCACGACCACGTACGCGTGAAGGGGGCGGCGACGCATGAACTACAAGCTCACCACCAAGAGCCAGGAGGCGGTCTCGGCGGCCATCCGGCGCGCGACCACGGACGGCAGCCCGCAGGTCGAGCCGCTGCACCTGCTGGCCGCGCTCCTCGGCCAGGGCGAGGGCGTCATCCGCCCGCTGCTCAAGGAGGTCGGCGCGGCGCCCGACGCGCTGGCCGCGAAGGTCGAGCAGGCGGTCGAGGGCCTGCCCAAGGCGGCGGGCAGCACGGTGAGCGCGCCGCAGAGCGCCCGCCAGCTCATCGTGTCGCTCAACACGGCGGCGCAGCGCGCCGAGCGGATGGAGGACGAGTACGTCTCCACCGAGCACCTGCTGGTGGGGCTGGCCGCCGACGGCGGCGAGGCGAGCCGCCTGCTGACCGAGGCGGGCGCCACGCCCGAGGCGCTGCTCGACGCGTTCGAGCGCGTCCGCGGGCCGGGCCGGGTCACCTCCGAGAACCCCGAGGAGACCTACCAGGCGCTGGAGAAGTACGGCGTCGACCTCACCGGGCAGGCCCGGTCGGGCGCGCTCGACCCGGTGATCGGGCGGGACTCCGAGATCCGCCGGGTCATCCAGGTGCTGTCGCGGCGCACCAAGAACAACCCGGTCCTCATCGGCGAGCCCGGCGTGGGCAAGACCGCGGTGGTCGAGGGCCTGGCCCAGCGGATCATCGCCGGGGACGTCCCCGAGTCGCTGCGCGACAAGCGGCTGATCTCGCTCGACCTGTCGGCCATGGTCGCGGGCGCCAAGTACCGGGGCGAGTTCGAGGAGCGGCTCAAGGCGGTGCTCAACGAGATCAAGGAGAGCGCCGGCCAGATCATCACCTTCATCGACGAGCTGCACACCATGGTCGGCGCCGGCGCCGCCGAGGGCGCCATGGACGCCGGCAACATGCTCAAGCCCATGCTGGCGCGCGGCGAGCTGCGCCTGGTCGGCGCCACCACGCTCGACGAGTACCGCGAGCGCATCGAGAAGGACTCCGCGCTGGAGCGCCGGTTCCAGCAGGTGCTGGTGGGCGAGCCCTCCGCGGCCGACACCATCGCGATCCTGCGCGGCCTCAAGGGGCGCTACGAGGCGCACCACAAGGTGCAGATCGCCGACTCCGCCCTGGTCGCGGCGGCCACGCTGTCGGACCGCTACATCACCGCGCGGTTCCTGCCGGACAAGGCGATCGACCTCATCGACGAGGCCGCGTCGCGGCTGCGCATGGAGATCGACTCCCGCCCGGTCGAGATCGACGAGCTGCAGCGGACCGTCGACCGGCTGAAGATGGAGGAGATGGCGCTCGACAAGGAGTCCGACGCCGCCTCCGCGCAGCGCCTGGAGCGGCTGCGCTCCGACCTCGCCGACCGCCAGGAGGAGCTGAACGGCCTGGTGGCCCGGTGGGAGCAGGAGAAGGCCGGGCTGAACCGGGTCGGCGAGCTGAAGGAGCGCCTCGACGACCTGCGCACCCAGGCCGAGCGGGCGCAGCGCGACGGCGACTTCACCGAGGCGTCGCGGCTGATGTACGGCGCCATCCCCGAGCTGGAGAAGCAGTTGGAGGAGGCGTCCTCCGAGGAGGCCGCCGAGGGCCGCGACGAGCCCACCATGGTCAAGGACGAGGTCGGCGCCGACGACGTCGCCGACGTGGTGTCGTCGTGGACCGGCATCCCGGTCGGCCGGCTGATGGAGGGCGAGACCGCCAAGCTGCTGCGCATGGAGGACGAGCTGGGGCGGCGGCTCATCGGGCAGTCGGACGCCGTTGCGGCGGTCTCCGACGCGGTGCGCCGGGCGCGGGCCGGGATCTCCGACCCGGACCGGCCCACGGGCTCGTTCCTGTTCCTCGGCCCCACGGGCGTGGGCAAGACCGAGCTGGCCAAGGCGCTGGCGGAGTTCCTGTTCGACGACGAGCGCGCCATCGTGCGCATCGACATGAGCGAGTACTCCGAGAAGCACTCGGTGTCGCGGCTGGTGGGGGCGCCCCCCGGGTACGTCGGCTACGAGGAGGGCGGACAGCTCACCGAGGCGGTGCGCCGCCGGCCCTACACGGTGGTGCTGCTGGACGAGGTCGAGAAGGCGCACATCGAGGTCTTCGACACCCTGCTGCAGGTCCTGGACGACGGCCGCCTCACCGACGGCCAGGGGCGCGTGGTCGACTTCCGCAACACGCTGCTGATCCTCACCTCCAACCTGGGGTCGCAGTTCCTGGTCGACCCCGCGCTGGAGGACGCGGCCCGGCGCGACAAGGTCCTCGGCGTCGTGCGGAACACGTTCAAGCCGGAGTTCCTGAACCGGCTGGACGACGTGATCATCTTCGACGCGCTGTCGACCGACGACCTCACCCGCATCGTGGACCTGCAGGTCGAGAAGCTGGCGGCGCGGCTGGCCGACCGGCGGTTCGCGCTCGACGTCACCCCGGCGGCCCGCGAGTGGCTGGCGCTGACCGGTTACGACCCGGTGTACGGCGCCCGGCCGCTGCGCCGCCTGGTGCAGGCCGCCATCGGCGACCCGCTGGCCAAGGCCCTCCTGTCGGGCGGCCTCCAGGAGGGCGACACCGTCCGCGTCGACCTGGACGAGTCCAAGGACGCCCTCAGCGTCACCCCCGCCACCCCGGCCCCGACCACCTGACAGCGGCCCACCACCCGCCGCCCGCACAGAGGAGGGGGAGCGCCCAAGGGCGCTCCCCCTCCCGCGGGTCCGGGCCGTCCTACCTCCTACCCCGCGTGCGGGGTGAGGGCGACGACGAGGTCGGCGTCGAGGGCGGCGGCCAGGCGGTCGAGGACGCGCAGCGTGGGGACGCCGCCCCCCTCCTCCAACCGGGAGATGACCGGCTGGCTCATACCCGCGCGGCGGGCCAGTTGCGACTGGGACAGGCCCAGCTCCAGGCGCCTGGTGCGGATCGCCACGGCGAGTTCATAGGCGCGCCGGGCCTCATCCCGCCCGGCCTCGACCTCCGCTTCCGGTCGAGTGCCCGTTGTTCGGCGGCCGCTCTGGTTAACCTGAGAACGTGTCAGCCCTTCCCGAGCGGATGTATCCGCCCCGCGTCGAGGGTTGGTACGCCGATGACCTCGACCACCTCCCGGAGGCGCCCCGGCATACCGAACTGATCGACGGAGCCCTCGTCTTCATGAGGTCGCCGCAGCGGTCCTGGCACGGCCGCATCGTCACCGCGCTCACCGTCGCCCTGGAGGACCAGGCGCCCACGGGGATGGAGGTGGAGCGGGAGATGACCGTCCGCCTCGACCGGCGGAACAGACCTGAGCCCGACGTGCTGGTGGCGACGGCGGCCTACGATCCCGACCGGACCTGCTTCGCCCCGCAGGAGGTCGCCCTGGCGGTCGAGGTGGTCTCGCCCGAGTCGGCGGAACGCGACCGCGGGGTCAGACTCCGCGAATACGCCGAGGCGGGCATCCCGCACTACTGGTGTGTGGAGGAGGGCACCGACTCCCTTCCCGTGGTCCACGTCTACGAGCTGGACGGCCCGACCCGGGCGTACGCACCGGCCGGGATCTTCCGCGAGAGGCTGACCCGGTCCGTCCCCTTCCGCATCGACGTGGACCTGCACGCCCTGGTACCCGCACGGCGGGGCTAGCGGCCTCGGCCGGAGCGGCCGACCACTGCCCCGCCGTGCGCCGCGCCGCCGCGTGGCGCCTCCGGCGGTCGGTGCACCCCGGGGTTACTCGCCCGTGGCGCCGTCGGCGAGTTCGCGGGCGACGTCGAGGTGGCCCGCGTGGCGGGCGTACTCCTGGAGGACGTGGAAGCAGATCCAGCCCAGGGTCGGTGCGTCCTCGGGGGTGGCGAACCGGCCGCCGACGCGGGCCCGGTCGCCCAGGTCGGCCGCCGCAGCGACCTCCCGCGACCGGGCGCACTGCGCTCGGTAGAAGTCGAGGACGGACCCCACCGAGGCATCGTCGGGGACGTGCCAGCGCTCGGTGCCCGGGGCACTGTCGCCCCACGGCTCCGGCACGGGTTCGGCGGCGAACCCCCACTGGAACCAGCGGCGCTCCACGTAGGCGAGGTGCCGCACCAGCTCCAGCGGGGTCCACCCCGAGGGCAGCCGGCTGGTCCGCAGGTCCGCCTCCGCCATCCCGTCGAGCTTGCGCAGCACCACGGCCCGGTAGTGGTCGAGGTAGGCGTTCAGCAGCTCGCGCGGGGCGGACAGGGTGATCGGCGGCTCGTCGTCGCCGATGGGGGAGGTCGTCATGCCCCCGCACGTTACGCCCCCGCGCCGCCGGCCCGGCCCCGGCTCCCCGGCGGTCGCGGAAAGTGGCCGTCGGCGGGGGGCGAGGTCGGCATGGCCCCGCGCGTTACGGCCTCGCGCCGCTGGACCCGCCCCGGCTCTCCGGCGGTCGCGGAAAGTCGATACCCCGCTACCGGATAGCCGTTCCGGCGCCCGGATGCGACCATAGCGGGGTGTCCGACGCGCCGCCGTCCAGATCCCCGCGCGCCGCGGTCTTCGCCGCGGTGTGTGTCGGGGTCTCCGCCGGCGGGCACGTCCTGACATCGGGGCATGAGGTTCCGCTGACCGTTCTGGCAGTGGGCTACCTGCTGGTGTTCGCGATCGCCCGGGCCGCCGCCGGGGCGGAGCACGGCCTGGCCGCCGTCTGCGGCTGGATGGTGTGGGGGCAGTTCGCCCTGCACCTGCTCTACGGCGTCGCCTCCCCGGACGCGGGCGCGGCAACGGGCGGTACCGGGCACCTGCTCGGCCACCCGGCGATGCCCGCCGCCCTCTCCGACGACGGCGGCTCCGGCGTGCCGATGCTGGTCGCGCACCTGGCGGCCGCACTGCTCTCGGCGTGGTGGGTCCGGCAGGGCGAGGCCGCGGCCTTCGCCCTCGCGCGCCAGGTACGGACCCTGCTGCGCGGCGTGTTCACCGTCGCCGCGCCGCGCCCGCTGCCCGTCACGCCGAGCGACCCCGTCCGCCGACCGGACACCGCCGTCCGGCCCGCGGGCCGGCTCGTCCTGCGCCACTCCGTGGTGCGCCGCGGGCCGCCCGCCTCTTCCTGACCCGGAATCCACCGCCGCCGCGCCGCCGTGCGCCGCGGCCGACGTCCGCGTGCCCGCATCGGCGCGCGGCCATCCCCCGTGTCCCTCGTCCGGCGTGCCCTGCCGCGCGCCGCCGAGCAGTCGAGGAAGTGCCCCATGACGACGTCCGACCCCCGCCCCCGCCCGCCCGCACCCCCCACCGGCGCGGCCGAGGCCCCCACCCCCGAGGCGGCCGCACCCCCTGCCCCCGCGGCCCCGGATTCCCCACCACCCGCCGGCGCGTCCGGTGCCCCCGCCTCCGCGCCCGGCGCCCCGTCGGCCGCGCCACCCGCTGACCCGGCCGGCGCGGCCCTCCCGCCGGTGCCCGACTCGCCGCCGCCCGCGTCGCGATCCGCCTGGGGCGCGCTGCGGCCGGCCCTGCTCCGCCTGCACTTCTACGCGGGCGTCCTCGTCGCCCCGTTCATCCTGGTGGCCGCCGTCACCGGGCTGCTGTACGTGTACACGCCGCAGATCGAGCAGGCCGTGTACGCCGACGTGCTGCGCGTCCCGGTCGGTGACGCCGCGCTGCCCCTGGACGAGCAGATCGGCGCGGCCACCGCCGCCCACCCCGAGGGAACGCTGAGCGCGGTCCGCCCCGGTGCGGACCCCGGCGCGAGCACGCGCGTACTGCTCGACGTGCCCGGCCTGGCCGAGAGCCACCGCCTCGGCGTCTTCGTCGACCCCTACACCGGCGAGGTGCTGGGCGCCCTCGACAGCTACGGCAGCAGCGCCGCGCTGCCCGTGCGGTCGTGGATCTCCGAGTTCCACCGCCACCTGCACCTCGGTGACGTCGGCCGGATCTACAGCGAGCTGGCGGCGAGCTGGGTGTGGCTCGTCGCGGCGGGCGGTGTCGTCCTGTGGGTGACGCGGGGCCGGTCGCGGCGCCGGGCGCGCCGCCTCCTGCTGCCCGAGACCGGCGTGCGCGGACGGCGCCGGACGATGTCCTGGCACGGCTCGGTCGGCCTGTGGGTCGCCGTGTTCGTGCTGGCGATCTCGGCCACCGGGCTGAGCTGGTCCCAGTACGCCGGGGCCAACATCACCTGGATCCGCGAGCAACTCGCCTGGACCACGCCGACCGTGGCCACCGAGATCGACGCCGAGGGCGGCGCCGCGGCGGCCGGCGCGGACTCCGGGGACGGCGGCGGCACGTCCCACCACCGGCGCGACGACGGCGCCGTGGACCACAGTGAGCACGGCGGCGCCCCCGCCGACGAGGCCGCGGTGGACCACAGTGAGCACGGCGGCGCCCCGCCCGAGGAGGGCGGGACCGACCACGGCGAGCACGGCGCCGGCGCCGACCACAGCGGGCACGGCGGCGTCCCCATCGGCGCCCCCACCGGCGGCCCGGGGGCCGACCGGGTGCTGGAGGCGGCGCGCGGCACCGGCCTGGTCGGCCCCGTGGAGATCACGTTCCCCGCCGAGGCGGGCACCGCGCACACCGTCACCGAGACGCAGTCGCGGTGGCCCACCCAGCGGGACGTCGTCGCCGTGGACGGCGCCACCGGCGAGGTCACCGACGAGGTGCTGTTCGCCGACCACCCGGTGATGGCCAAGCTGACCCGGTGGGGCATCGACGCCCACATGGGGCTGCTGTTCGGGCTGCCCAACCAGCTGGTGCTGACCGCCGTCGCGGCGGGGCTCATCGGCGTGATGCTGTGGGGCTACCGGATGTGGTGGCAGCGGCGGCCGACGACGGCCTCCGCGTTCGCGTTCGGGCGCCCGTACCCGCGCGGGGCGTGGCGGGCCATCCCGCTGCCCGCGCGCGCGGCGCTGCTCGTCGCGGCGGTGGTCGTCGGCTACCTGATGCCGCTGCTCGGGATCTCGCTGCTGGTGTTCGTGGCGGTCGACCTGCTGCTGGCCGCCCGCCACCGGCGGCGCGGCCCCGGCACCCCGGCCCGGACCCCGGCACCCCCGGACACCCCCGACCCGGCCCCGAACCCCGTCCCCTGACGGGCCCATGAACGGTGCCCGGCCCCGGACGCTGTTGATCCGTCCCGGCCAAGCCCTACTCCGGGCGCGGCCGGGACGGAACCGCTGGCGGAAGCCGTCGGACTAGGTTTGCTCCTCGAGCTTTCGCCGTCTTCGTATCAGCGGTTGTCCCACGACGCCCACGTCGTACGCCTCCCGCTTGTGTGAAGAGCCGTCCCCCACGCGTCGGAGAGATGAGCAACGAGGGCAAGCCCGCGACCGTGTTCCTGGTCCAGCGATGGCGGAAGCTCGACGGGTCCCGGCGGCATCCGCTCGAGAGTCCCGGCGTCGCTGACGTCGATGCGCACGGCGGCGGTGTTCACGGTGACCCGCAGGCAGACCTCCCCACCGTGGGCGCCTGACAGTGTGTGGAGCACTGCGTTGGAGACCAGTTCACTCGTGACGAGGACGGCGGCGTCCATGCGGCTATGCCCGCTTCCGAGTGCGGCGCGGATGATGTGACGGGCTGCGCGGGCGGCAGCGGGAACGCCGTACAGAGTGTGTGAAGCGAAAACCGAGCGTACGACCGAGGGAGAAGTGGCGGTGCTCAACGGCCCTAGCTCCCCTGAATTTCGAGGTAGCGACGCACCAATGGGGCGAGATCGCGGCGCAGTGAATCGAGGGAGCGGTCCCGCTCCTCCCACACGGAGACGGCCGAAAGACCTTCGGGCTGCCAGCCGATGGCGCGGGGACGGCACACCGTTGTCCGGAGGATGGCCGGAGGGTGAGTAGACGCGGGCTGATGGACCCGCCGTCGTCGATGCCGCCCGCACGGCGGACGTAGTAGGGAGCGGAGGTAAGTGGCGAGCCGAGTCATGTCGTCCCCCGTCTATCGGTTCAGCACGGGCCGATCGCCAGTTCACGATGTGCGGTCGGCGGACGGTTCAGGCATGGCTGCGGCAGACTGAGCCTCGTGACCGAGAACACCGATACCCGCGACCAATGCCCCCTAAAGCGAATAATTTATAGGGGCTAAATCACCGTCCGTGACGACCGTAGCTCCCTTTTGGGCATTGTGCAATAGGGGGGCTAAAGTTTGAGTTGACGAAGTTCTACCGAGGGGACGAAGTGGACGCCAGGACGCTGCATGACATCGCCAACGTCAGTGATCCCGTGGAGCGCGCGCGTGCCGCGTCGGCGGCGATGGCCGGGTTGCAGGGGCAGAGCGTCGAGCTGTCGCGTATTCGGCGCGGCGCCATCGTGGAGGCGCAGGAGGGCGGGATGCGGCAGGATGAGATCGCCCGCCGCCTGGGGGTGACGCCCGGCCGCGTGAGCCAGATGAAGAAGGCGGGAGCGGCGGACGGGCACCGGGCGCCCGCCGGGCCCGTCGCGCCCCGGCCGCGCGTGCTGGTCGAGCGCGCCCTGCCCACCCCGCCCGCCGTGCGCGGGTCGGCGTCGCTCTACCTGACCGAGGCGGAGCGGCAGGGCCTCACGCCCGAACGCCGGATGCTGTTCGTCGGCCGGGAGCCCGCCAGCGAGCACGTCGCGGTCGGGCTGCGCGTGGAACCGGGCGAGGACGTCATCGCCCGGCGCAAGATGTTCTGGGCGAACGAGGTCCCCGTCCGCATCGCCACCAGCTATTTCCGGTGCGACGTCGCCGAGGGCACCCGGTTGGACGGCGAGGGGTTCGTGCTGCCGACGCTCCAGGCCGCGATCGAGGACCTCGGCCACCGGTTCGGGCACGCCACCGAGACGCTGACCGCGCGCCCGCCGACGCCCTACGAGTCCGACCTGCTCGACGTCGCCGGCGAGTGGGTGGTGCAGATCCTCCGTGTGAGCGTGAGCACCGACGACGTTCCGGTCCACGCGTTGGAGACCATCTGCGCGGCGAGCCGGCACACCTTTCCCATCGGGCAGGCGGTGGGCGGCGACCAGTTCTGACTCCTGCGGTGGGCGGGGACCGGGTCCGACCGGAGACGCCGATCGGCCCCCTGCTGGGGCGGGGGCCGATCGGGGTTGGGTCACGGGGGTGGGGACGGGTGGTCGGTCGGGGGGTGGTGGGGGCGGGTGTGCCAGTGGCGGGG
>NZ_BCRK01000218.1 GCF_001552555.1 Nocardiopsis trehalosi NBRC 14201
CATCCACAAAACACTCCCTAGACCCGGCCCCGCGCTCGCGCGTGTGCGGGGTGCGGCGCCGGCTAGGCGCTCTTCTCCTCGCGCTCCGGGCCCCGCTCGGTGCGCGGCACGATCGTCGGGTTGACGTGCTCCAGCACGGCCTCGCGGGTGATGATCACCTGGCCGACGTCCTCGCGGCTGGGGACCTCGTACATCACCGAGAGCAGGACCTCCTCGATGATGGCGCGCAGCCCGCGCGCCCCGGTGCCGCGGATGATGCCCTGCTCGGCGATGGCGTCGAGCGCGTCCTGGGTGAACTCCAGCTCGACGTTGTCGAGCTCGAACAGCCGCTGGTACTGCTTCACGAGCGCGTTGCGCGGCTCGGTGAGGATGCGGATCAGCGCGGCGCGGTCGAGGTTGTGCACGCTGGTGATGACCGGCAGCCGGCCGATGAACTCGGGGATCATCCCGAACTTCAGCAGGTCCTCGGGCATGACGTCGGAGAACCGGTCGTCGGAGTCGTCGTTGGTGGGCCGCAGCACGGCGTTGAAGCCCATGCCCTGCTTGCCCACCCGGGACTCGATGATCTTCTCCAGGCCGGCGAACGCCCCGCCGCAGATGAACAGCACGTTCGTGGTGTCGATCTGGATGAACTCCTGGTGCGGGTGCTTGCGCCCGCCCTGCGGCGGCACGCTGGCGGTGGTGCCCTCCAGGATCTTCAGCAGGGCCTGCTGCACGCCCTCGCCGGAGACGTCGCGGGTGATCGACGGGTTCTCGCTCTTGCGGGCGACCTTGTCGACCTCGTCGATGTAGATGATCCCGGTCTCGGCCTTCTTGACGTCGTAGTCGGCCGCCTGGATCAGCTTGAGCAGGATGTTCTCGACGTCCTCGCCCACGTAGCCGGCCTCGGTCAGCGCGGTGGCGTCGGCGATCGCGAAGGGCACGTTGAGGATCTTGGCGAGCGTCTGCGCCAGCAGCGTCTTGCCGGAGCCCGTGGGACCCAGCAGGAGGATGTTGGACTTGGCGATCTCCACATCCTCCTCGCGCGGGCGGTCGTTCTCGGACTGCACGCGCTTGTAGTGGTTGTAGACCGCCACCGACAGCGCCTTCTTGGCCTGCTCCTGGCCGATCACGTACGAGTCGAGGAACTCGTAGATCTCACGGGGCTTGGGGAGGCTGTCCCACTTCAGCTCCGTGGCGTCCGCCAGCTCCTCTTCGATGATCTCATTGCACAGATCGATGCACTCGTCGCAGATGTAGACGCCGGGACCGGCAATGAGCTTCTTCACCTGCTTCTGGCTCTTGCCGCAGAACGAGCACTTCAGCAGGTCTCCACCGTCGCCGATGCGTGCCACCCAGCTACTCCTTAAAACGTAGGCCACCCCGTCATCGGCCACCCGGTGCGCCGCGTTGCGGATGACGTGCCCCTCGACAAGAGCCAAGCTACCGCTATTGCAGGATATGCGCTCCCGGTCGTGCCGAAGGCGGGGCGATCTGTGCGTCGCTGTTCCGAGACTAAGCGAAGAACCGGACCGGCTTCACCACTCCGGGTCCCCCGGCGTGTGCTCCCCCGGCCCGGTCCGGCCGGCGACGGGCCGCGGCGTCCTAGCGCATGGAGGACCCGCCGGTGGACTGCCCCGCCTTCGGGGAGGTCTGCAGCGAGGTCTTGCGGTACGGGAGGATGTCGTCGACCAGGCCATACTTCACGGCCTCCTCGGCGGTGAAGACCTTCTCGCGCTCGATGTCCGTCGAGATGCGCTCCTTGGGCTGGCCCGTGTGCTGCGCGAGGACGTTCTCCATCTGCTCGCGGATGCGCACGATCTCCTTGGCCTGCAGCTCCAGGTCGCTGACCTGGCCGTAGGTGGCCTCGGTGGCCGGCTGCTGCACGATCAGGCGCGCGTTCGGCAGCATCAGCCGCTTGCCCTTGGTCCCGGCCGCCAGGAGCACGGCGGCGGCGGTGGCCGCCTGGCCGATGCAGGTGGTCTGGATGTCGGGGCGCACGAACTGCATCGTGTCGTAGATCGCCATGAGGGAGGTGAAGGAGCCGCCCGGCGAATTGATGTACATCTGGATGTCGCGGTCGGCGTCGATCTGCTCCAGCGTGATCAGCTGGGCCATGATGTCATTCGCCGAGGTGTCGTCGATCTGCACGCCGACGAAGATGATGCGTTCCTCGAAAAGCTTGTTGTACGGGTTCATCTCCTTGATCCCGTACTGCGTACGCTCAACGAAAGACGGCATCACATAACGACTCTGCGGCGCCTGCGGGGCCATTCCGTGACCGATGCCGGAGTTTCCGATAATGCTCATGTCAGGATCTCTCGCCTTTCGGGCTGAATCGGACGGGGCGGGCGGCGGCTCAACTGGCGTTGACCTGGCGGAGGCTGCCCACGACCTCGTCGACGAAGCCGTACTCCTTCGCCTGCTCGGCGTTGAACCAGCGGTCGCGGTCGGCGTCCTTCTCGACCTGCTCCAGCGACTGGCCCGTGTGGTGGGCGATGATCCCCAGCAGCGCGTTCTTGACGTAGACCAGGTCGTCGGCGCGGATACGGATGTCGGTGGCGGTGCCGCCGACGCCCGACGACGGCTGGTGCATCATCACCCGCGCGTGCGGGAGGGCGTACCGCTTGCCGGGGGTGCCGGCGCACAGCAGCACCTGGCCCATGGAGGCCGCCATGCCCATGCCGACCGTGGCGACGTCGTTGGGGATGTACTGCATGATGTCGTAGATGGCCATGCCGGCGCTCACCGAGCCGCCGGGCGAGTTGACGTACAGCGAGATGTCGCGCTCGCGGTCCTCGGCCGAGAGCAGCAGCAGGTCGCCCACGACCCGAGTGGCCATCGCGTCGTTGACCTCGTCGGCGATGAAGATGATGCGCTGGCGCAGCAGCCGCTGCGAGGTCTGTTCGATGACGTTCTGCTGGAGCTGCTCGCCCCCCGCCGCGCGGATCGCGTCGAGAACGCCCGTGAAAGGCTGTTCGGTCACTCTGGCACCTGCTTTCGCCTGGAGCGGTCGGTCGGAAGTTCGTCCGGTCAAATCACACTAGCGTGGGGCGACGGCCGCTGGCACACACTCGCTGGGGTGTTCGCTGTTGGCGCAGGCTCCCCCGACGCGGTTCCGCCGCGCGGCGGGCGGACCCGGTCGGCGCCCGCCGCGTATTCCCGGCGGGCGGGGTGGCGGTCCGCACTCCGCGGATTCGCGCATCGGGGTTTGGCGGGCGCCTCCCCGGGAAAAGGAAATGGCCCTTTTCGCGGAATGGGCGCGGAGCGTCACCGCAATACCGCGCCCCGGTTCCGGCCATTGTCGGCACCATTCCACCCCCACCGCCGCGGCACCCCCCGGACCCGAGCCCCGCCCGGACTCCGCGACCACACCGCCCCGCCCGGAATGCCCGGGCCACCCGCTGCCGGACGCCGACCCCGACGGCCCCGCCACAGAACCGAGACCCACCCGGAGGCCACGGCCACCCACCACCACCCCCGGCCTCCCCACGGACCCGACCAGGCCACCCGAGGAACTTCGAGCGAAGGCGCCCGACCGACGCCCCGGCACGAACCGGGGCCCACCCGGAACCACCGCCCCACGCCACCAGGTCCCCCGGCCTCCCCCGGACCCGACCGGGCCACCCGAGGAACCTCGGGCGAAGGCGCCTGCCCGATGACCCGGCAGGAACCGGGGACCACCCGGAACCGCCACCACACGCCACCAGGTCCCCCGACCTCCCCGGACCCGACCGGGCCAACCGAGGAACCTCGGGCGAAGGCGCCCGACCGACGCCCCGGCAGGAACCGGGGACCACCCGGAACCGCCACCACACGCCACCAGGTCCCCCGGCCTCCCCACGAGCCCGGCCGATCTCCCTCGGCCCCGGGCGGAAGCCTCCGTAACGACGACAGCGGTGCCGGTGGAGTCCACCGGCACCGCTGTCGGTGCGTCGGATGCCGTGGGCCGGGTGCGGACGGCCAAGCCGTCCGCGCCCGCGGCCTACGCGGCTCTCGCCTACTTGTCCTCGGCGGCGGCCTTGGTCTCGGCGGCCTCGGTCGCCTCGTCCGCGGTGCCGTCGGCCGGAGCGGCCGTGTCGGCGTCGGCCTCCTCCGCGGAGTCAGCGGCGGCGTCGGCGTCGACCTCGACGAGCTCAGCGCCCTCGGCGGCCTCGGCCTCGGGGGTCTCCTGCTCCACCACGTTGCCGGACTCGTCGGTGATGACGGCCTTCTGGAGCACGAGGTCCATGGCCTTGGCCCGGACCACCTCGGTGTAGGCCACCCGGATCTGGTTCGACTCGACCAGGTGCTGGGCGAGCTGGTCCGGGGAGACGCCCATGCGCTGCGCCTGCTCGACCACGTACTGGCTCAGCTCGCTGTTGTCGGCGGAGAGCTCCTCCTGCAGCGCGAGCTGGTCGAGGATGAACCCGGCCTTGACCGCGGAGCGGGCGCTCTTGGCGAGCTCCTCCTCGAACTCCTCCTCGGTCTGCTCCTGGGTCTCCAGGTAGGACTCCTTGGTCAGTCCGCTCTGCGCGAGCTGCTGCTCCAGGCTGTCGCGGCGGCGGGTGACCTCCTCCTCGATGACCGACTCGGGCAGCGGGATGTCGATGGAGTCGACCAGCTTCTCCAGCGCGCGGTCGCGACCCTGGGAGAGCTGCTGGAGGCGGCGGACCTGCTCCATGCGGGAGCGGACGTCGGCGCGCAGCTCCTCGATGGTGTCGAACTCGCTCGCCATCTGCGCGAACTCGTCGTCCAGCTCGGGCAGCTCCTTGACCTTGACGCTGTGCACCGTGACGGTGACATCGGCGTCGCGGCCCTCGTACTCGCCGCCGACCAGCTTGGTGGCAAAGGTGGCGGAGTCGCCGGCCGACATGCCCTCGAGCGTGTCGTCGAGGCCTTCGAGGACGGTGTTGGTGCCGACCTCGTAGGACAGGCCGCTGGCCTGGACGTCGTCCAGCTTCTCGCCGTCGATCGCGGCGGAGAGGTCGATGGAGACGTGGTCGCCCTTCTCGATCGGGCGCTCGACACCGACGAGGGTGGAGAAGCGCTCGCGGAGGTTGCCGACCTGGTCCTCGACCTGCTCGTCGGTGGCCTCGGCGTCGTCGACGGTGACCTCAAGGCCCTCGTAGCCGGTGACCTCGAACTTCGGCCGCACGTCCACCTCGGCGGTGAAGGCGAGCTGGTCGTTGTCCTCCAGCTTGGTGACCTCCACGTCGGGCTGGCCGAGCGCGAAGATCTCCTCCTTCTGGATGGCCTCGTTGTACAGCTCCGGAACGGCGTGGTTCACAGCCTCGCTGATCACCGCGCCGCGCCCGACGTAGCGGTCGATCAGCCGGGCCGGCGCCTTGCCCGGGCGGAAGCCCTTAATGCGGACCTGCTTGGCGAGCGACTTGTAGGTCACGTCGAAGGCGTGGTCGAGTTCCTCGAACGGAACCTCGATGGTCAGCTTGACCCGGGTCGGGCTGAGCTCCTCGACATCGGTCTTCACGGGGCGGTACTCCTAGGTTTCCGGCTGTGTCCGGGGACGACCCGGCGCGGGTGGCGCACCCTGCGCGTTCGCGGTGCGCGACACGCACCGACCGGCGCAGCCGCCGAGCCGCGGGGCCTGCTGAAGGACTTACTCTGGATTCAGTGGTTTTCCTGCTGATCACGCCAAGTCTAGGGCAGATGCCCAGGGCCTCACGGCCCGCGGACGGCCCTCGCCCCGCGCCACAAGCGATTTCGTCGGGGAGGCGGGATTCGAACCCGCGGCCTCATGCTCCCAAAGCATGCGCGCTAACCAAGCTGCGCTACTCCCCGTGACCCTCGCGCCGGCGCCCCGGGTAAGGTGCGCGACCCGCGCGTCGGAGACTGTAGTCTTGTCCCCGTCGGCTCCACGAGTCTAGAGGAAACTCGGAGCCCCGACGCCACGCGGGCGTAGTTCAATGGTAGAACTCCAGCCTTCCAAGCTGGTCGTGCGGGTTCGATTCCCGTCGCCCGCTCTCACACCCCAAAGGGCCAGGTCAGCCGGTGGTATCCCCGGCCCCCTGGCCCTTCGCCATTAGGTCCTGATTCCGGGCGCCGTGCCACATACGTGCCACAGCCACGGACGGTAAGCGTCAGCCGGTCGGCTCCTCACCCTCCGCTCCGGCCTCCCGCGCCCGCCGCAGTTCCTCGGCCGCCCGCTCGCCCAGGCTGTCCGCCAACTCCCGCGCCCGGTCGTCGCGCGCGTGCAGGTAGACCAGCGCCGCCCGCGTGCTGGAGTGGCCCATCCGGTTCATCAGCTCCCGCAGCGAGGCCCCGGCCTCCGCCGCGAAGGTGTTGCCGGCATGGCGCAGATCATGGAAGTGGACCGAGGGCAGCCCGGCCGCCGAGCGCGCCGAAGCCCAGTGCGCGGCGAAGTTCGTCCTACGCAGCGCGTTGCCGCGCGCCCCGACGAACACGAGCCCGTCCGGCCCGGGGGCCGCGAACGCCTCCACGTGCGCGCGGAGGTCGTCGATGATCAGGCCGGGCAGCTGCACCGTGCGGCGGCTCGCCCTGCTCTTCGGCGGACCCATCCGGACACCGCCGAGTTCGTACGCCACCTCCCGCACCGCCACCGTCCGGGCGTCGAGGTCGAGGTACCGGCGCCGGAGGCCGGCCAGCTCACCCCACCGCAGACTGCCGAACGCGCCGAGCAGCACCAGCGCCCGGTACCGCTTCGGCACGGCGTCGGCCAGGCGGTAGACCTCCGCGACGGAGAGCGCGGGGCGCTCCTCGCTGTGCTCCTGCCCGGCCCCTTCGACCCGGCACGGGTTCTCCTTGACGAGCCGATCGCGCACGGCGGTGTTCATCACGGCCCGCATGAGCCGGTACGCCTTCGCCACGGTGACCTTCCCGACCTTGGCCTTGCGCCGCGAGGCCCGCCAGCTCCGGACGTGGGCTTCCCGGATGTCCTTGAGCAGGACGTCACCGAAGGTCGGGTTCAGGTGCAGCCGGAGCAGGCTTCCGTACAGGTCGACCGTCCGGGGCGCGAGGTCGCGTTCTTCGACCCACTGGGCGGCGTAGTCGCGGAAGGGGATCGCGCCCACGTCGGGGTCGGTCCAGTCCCCCTGCGCGATCTCGGCGGCTTTCAGGGTCAGCCAGCGTTCGGCCGCCTTCTTCGTCGGGAAGGTGGTCGGAGCGCCGCGCAGCCGGCCGTCCGGTCCTCGGTACCGCGCCTGGAAGCGGCCGGACGGCAGTGGGCGGATGTTGCCGAAAGATCGGCTCTTCTCCCCCGGCATCAGGCGGCCCGCCGCATCCGCAGCGTGACGGGTTCCACGGTTCCCACGGCGATGAGGTCGTCCACCGCGGATTCGGGAATGCGCACGTGGCGACCGATCTTCACGAAGGTGATGCGGCGCTCTTCGATCAGCCGGCGCGGGTAGCGCTCACTGGTGTTGAGGCGTTCCGCCACCTCCGCCACGGTCAGCAGGCGACCAGAGGGGCGGTTCTTCTTCATAGGCATCAGGCGGCTTCCTCCGTTGCCGAAAGACTGGTCTGTCTGGCGTGGTCGAGTTGGGTGCGGCGTTTGAGCGCCTCACCGACCGCCCGCAGGAGGCGGTGTTCGCGGGGCGGAACGTCGGGGTCGGTCGGGCGCGCGACTTCCCAGGCATGGCCGTTGCCGGTGACCGCGAAGGGGAAGGCCGGCCGTTGGGCGCCGTCCTCCTGGTCGTCGTGCTCTTCGCCGGGGGTGACGCCGAGCTGTTCCAGCACCCAGGCAAGGCGGTCGGCTTTGTGGTCGGCCAGCGTCTTGCCGGACCACTTGCGCGAGACCAGGACGCGGCGTCCGGCGTAGCCGAGGTGTTCGCGGCGATGCGCCTTGGACCGGCAGAACCCGGGGCGAAGGCCCGCCTTGGCCTCTGCCGGTTGGACGCCGTAGCGCAGCCAGTTCGCGCACCGGGGCGAGCAGGGTTCGAACCGCAGCGCCTCCACCAGGCGGTCAACGTGGCGTTCTTGGGCAGCCGTCTCGGCCGCGTGGCACTCCGCGATGTCCTTGGTCAGGTACTTCGCGAGGTAGCGCACGCACCGGTCCGCGTCCGGTGAGCCCGCGAGGACGCCCTTGGCATCCACCTGGGGACCGAAGCGGCACACGTGGTGGGGTTCCGCGTCGGGGTCCTCATCCAGGGCGTCCAGCGCCTCATCCCACGTGGGCAGCACTTCCCCCGTCGCCGGGTCGAAGTAGGCTCCCGCAGCTTCGTCCCAGACAGGTAGGTTCCCGCCCTCGTAGACGATCTCATCCGCGTTCGGCCACCACACCTGGTGGTAGGTCGCCGCCGCGATCTGGCGCAACTCAGAACGCGGGATGGTCCCGCGCGTGGCCATGTGCAGGTGCGGCGCAAGGCGCCGTTGGGGTTCGACGGTGGCGAAGTACTGGACGTCGAAGCCGGCCACCCGGCGGAGGTTCTGCACGAACCGGTCCACCAGCTTGGAGAAGTGCAGGGCGTCCCGCGCCGCCCGCCGGTAGTCATAGGCCGCCGGGTCCACCGGGGTGCCGTCCGCCTTCACCCGCCCGTAGGAGTCCAGCGTCAGCGTCACGAACAGCGAGGGCCGGAACACCTTGCCGGTGGCCGGGTCCTCGAAGGCCCGCCCGACGGTGCGGCGGGTCATGGGGCGCTTGGGCAGGTCGGGTGCGTCCGAGCGCCGTTTGGTCGAGCGGGAGCGGCGCGGCCGGGTCGAGGCCGAGGACCCCCGGTCGACGCTGCCGCGAAGTCCCGAGGCACAGATCTCCTCATCGAGGTCCGCGATGACCGCGTCCAGGGCAGCCAGTTCCTCGGGGCCGGCGGTGCCCGTCGCGGCCAAGTGATCGCGTTCGGCGGTCACGATGGCCCGCTGCTCCACCCACGCCCGCTGCACCTCGGTCGGCTCATCCGGTGTGGTGACGGGTTCGTCGGCCAGGTGCCAGCCCTCCTCACACTGCGAGCGGCGCAGGGACCGCTTGCGCCTGGCGCACGCCGGGCAGTGGGAC
>NZ_BCRK01000219.1 GCF_001552555.1 Nocardiopsis trehalosi NBRC 14201
CGGCAGCGATCTGTTCGGCCACTTCCCGCGCCAAGGGTTGTGCCATGCGCTCGGCGCGCGTGGTCTTGCCGGTCGGAGTCGGCATCAGGCCCCCGCCGCCCCGAATTCGCCGGCCATGGCGTCGATGTCGTCATCACTGACGTAGGCCGCCCGGACCCGCACGGGGGCGGGTGAGCCCTCGATCTTGACGAAGGCCACCCCGGGAAGGTCCGGGTCGATGAGGTGCGCCAGAGCGCCCCGGTCGCGGGCGCCCTCGCCCAAGACCATGTCGACCTGGGAGGCTTCATCGAGGCGCAGGGCGACCTTGTCGGGGAAGAGGTTGCGCAGGTTCATCACCTCCTTGCGCGGATCCTGCAACGCGGCCAGCACGCAGAACCCAACCGACCGGCCCTGGGACGTCAAAGTCGCGATAGCGTTCTCCGCGCGGCGGCGGACGTCCCGATCCGGGTGGTAGGCGGTCAGGAACGCCACCTCATCGAGCACCACCACCACGAACGGGTCATCTGTCGACGGCACGTGGACCCGCTGCTTGCCCGCGTAGCGTTCGGCCCGCTCCTGCATGTCGGCCACCGCGCGTTCGAGCAGGGCCACCGCGGATTCGCCGTCATCGGCATAGGAGGCGAACAGGTGCCGGCCGTAGGACAGCTCCATCCGCTTCGGATCGATCGCCCGGACCTCCACCGTCCCCGCCTGCATCGCGGGGAGCATCGCCCGGAGGGCCGACCAGATGACCGACCCCTTCCCCGCACCCGTCACCCCGACGACCAGTACGTGGGTGCCGTGCAGGCGCAGGTGCCAGGGTTCCCCGTCTTCGCACCGGCCCACGGGCAGCGCCGACAGGTCCGGGTCCGCAGGAACGGGCAGAGCGTCCAGCGGGCGCGCGAGGGTATCCCGGCGCGGGAACTCCAGCACCACATCCCTCGGGCCGAGCACCGTCACGCGGCAGGAGGGGGCGCCGAACCCGTGCGCGAGTTCGGTCACGCGCTGTTCGACGTCGGCGGGGGCGGTGCCGGCCACCAACCGCATCCGGACCCGGTCGGCCCATGTGGAGCAGGTGACCCGGCGGATACGGGGAAGGTAGCGGCGCTCCTGGTAGGACTCGGCGAGTCCGGCGACGACGAGGACGGGTTGCCAGTGGCGCCGGTACACCGCGACCCACCGCCACGCGGCCAGCGCTCGTAGCGCGATCAGGCGGTGGAAGGAGTCAGGCCAGCGCACCCACCAGGCCAGCAGGACCGAGGTCGCGGAGATCAACGTGACGGCCACGCCCGCCGTACCGAACAGGTAGCCGGTCGCGGACAGGACGGCCGCCGATCCCACGGCGACGGGGAAGCGAATCGGGGCCAGGACCAGGACGCGGAGAAGGCGGGTGATCCAGGCGATCAGGACGAAGATGCCCGGCGTCTCGACAACAGGGGTGGAGAAGCGGAACGCCTGCGCGGGGACGGGCAGGGTCGGCGGGGTCTGAGCCGCACCGGCGTGGTTGCTGCGCAGCATAAGCTGAGGTCACCTCTTTCGTGTTCGTGCGAGGGCAATCGCGTAGCGGGAGGGGTATCGGGGGCGGCTCGTGGTGTTGGCGCACCAGGCCGCCCCGCAACGTGTCAGGCGTGGTGCTGCTGCTCCGTACTCGGCAGGCCCCGGTACATCCGCTCGCAGGACGCAGCGAAGGCGGCTGCCTGCTCAGCCAGGAGACGGGCGAAAGCCACGTCCGAAGCCGACACCCGGGCGACGTCCGCAGTCCCAAGGACGATCTGTGTGCCTGCGAGGGCGAACAGCAGTACCGGGGAGCGGCCGGGGTAGGACTGTGCTTCCACCGAGGCTTCACCACGTGCGTGCAGGGAAAGCACGCTTACGGGCGAAGTCCGGTACCGATCCCCCATCAGGAGGCGTCCTTCGCCGCGCCGGAGTTCGCCGCAGTCCTGCGCGGCCCGCCGCCGGGCGTCTTCAGGCTCTTGGCGCGCAGCGAGTAGGCCACCCGGGGCCGGCGCCCGTTGTCATCGACGTAGGGCATGACCGACATCGCCTCGAACTCCACCGGCCGGAACGGCAGCCCCGGAACCTCATCGGGAAGCACCGGGCAGTGCTCAGCGGCCACCTTCACCTTCACGCTCTTGGCCTTGCCCCGCGCCTCGGGGTCCGCGTCGATCACATCCACCGCCCACATGGGCAGCCCCGACACCTTGTCGGTCTGCGGACGCTTCGTCTCGAAGTCGGTGATCGCCTCCACCCCCAGCGCGTAGCAGCCCGCCGGGAACACCGTCCCGAACTCCACCGGAATCGCACCCTGAATCGCCATCTGAGACACCTCTATCCTGAGCAGTTGGCCACTTGTCTTAACAAGTGCTTCGACAGAATAGCAAGAAGCCCACTTGGTCTGTCAAGCGACCAGGCGGGCTTCTTGGGGCGATCGAGACCGTCTAAACCAGCGAATACGCGTCCTCCAACTCATGCCGGTCGGCAGGCATGAGCACCGAGAGCACCAGGAGGGGGCGCCCGGTCGCGTCTCGTATCGACGCGTGAACCACGAGGAGAGCCGTCCGCTCCGGCAACTCCAACGTCCGTACCTCATCCTGCGTGGGCAGACGGGCGGTGACCTGCTCTAGGACATGATCGAAGCGCACGCCCTTCTTCGTCTCCAGATGGCGCCGCAGTCCTTCGGGGAGCGCATCGGTCGACTCCAGGTCGGTGCCGGCCGCGATGTCCAGTGGCACCCAGATGGACACCATTTCGAGGGGGTCACCGTCCTGGCTGACCAAAACCGTGCGCCGAAGGAAGAGGTTGTCATCCGACCCGAGCAGACCGCGAAGACGATTCGGCGGCTGCTCCCGTCCGACCGACAACACCCGCTCCTGACGTCCATCCAGGATCGGTTCGACCAGGTCGGCACCCTTCCGCGTACCCGTCTGAACCTGTTCAAGCGCGGGCTGCCCGAGAACGTAGCGGCCTTTGCCCTGCTGACTCTCGATCCAGCCGTCTTGCCTGAGCACCTGGAGGGCGCGCACCACCGTAGGGCGTGCCACGTCGAACTCTTGCGTCAACTGGGCCTCGCTCGGCATGAGGGTGCCCGGAGGGTAGTCACCCTGAGTGATACGGCGCTGTAGCTCGGCCACGACACGGGCGTACTTGGGTGGCGTGTATTCGAATGGCATTCGGTGGCCCAATCTGTATCTTGCCTTGTCAAGCAGGCTAGCGCTTAAGCACTCTGCTTGTCAGGGGGCAAGAGTCCCGAGGGCAGCCCTCTCTTTGTGATCACGTACGGTGCCGCAAGCTCGGAGAAGGTGGGGCAGGGCCACAGTTGGAGGCACACCCGGCAGCGGGAGGACCCCCAGTGCTCCGACAGGGCGTCTCCGGAACTGGTTACCGGACGGTGGATACGCAGGGCAGCGACGGACGCCTTCACCAGCTCCGCAGCGAAGCCGCCGGCGGACGTGTAGAACTGCGACTCCGCGAGGGACATTCGCACCCAGTAGAGGGTGTCGTCGGTGCCGGCCACCGGTTCGGGCTGCTCCAACTGCATGTCGGCCCACGGCCGGAGCAGGCCGAGGCGGATGGCCTCTTGTTCGAGTTGACGCAGCAGGGCGCCGTGTCCGGTCATCGACCTGGGAGGCTTCCACTCAACCGACATGCCTGCGCTCCGTCCTCTCCCCGGCCCCGTCGCAGTCAGGGCACGTCATGACTGTGGTGACGGGCCGCCCATCGACCACCCGGGTAGCCACACCGCCTCGTGTGGTGCGGTACTTCGTGCCCCTGCCTCTGCACGAGGAGCACACCCAGGCCAGGCGGCGGACTTTCGGCGCTGGCGAGGACAAGCGACCAGCCTCCTTCAACGGTGCCGTTGTCTTGACGTACGGTTCGTAGTGGTGAAGGAAACCAGCCAGACCACCCGCGAAGGCAGCCCCTAGAGGTCCCCCCTCGGACCCCTTCCGGCCCCCTTCCACACCTCTTTGGCAGGGCGGATGCGCGAGAGAGTGCCGAACATCCGGCTACGGGCATGGCGCGACGCGAAGCACTGGACGCGCGCCGAGATGGCGGAGGCCATCAACCGGGCCGGCGAGCGACTGAACGAGTCCATTACGTGCGACGTCGAGCGGATACGGCGTTGGGAGGTGGGAGAGACCCAGTGGCCCCAGCCTCCCTATCGCCGCGTGCTCGAAGAGGTCACCGGCGAGAGGATCGATGAACTCGGGTTCATCCGTCCCAGTCGGAATGACCGACTCGTGGTCCCGGAGCGGCTCGCCGCAGAGGAGCCGATCACGCCCTTCGGCGCGGAAGCCGAGCTGTTCGACACGATGGAACTCGCCCGCATGGCCGGCCTTTCCGAGGTGGGCAGCGGAGCTGTCGAGGCGATCAATGAGGCCGTCGACCTCCTGTCCCGGGCGTATCCGAGCGTGCCGGCCGCCCAACTGAAGGAACGGACCAAGCGGCGGCTTCATAGCGTCATGCGCATGCTCGGCGGGAGGATCACGCTCGCTCAGCATCGGGAGTTGCTGGTGTCGGCGGGATGGCTGTCCGTCCTTCTCGGCTGTCTCCACTACGACCTGGGTGAGCGCGAGCAGGCCGAGGCCGCGCGCCAGGCCGCGTTCAACATGGGCAGGGAGGCCGGACACAGCGAGATCATGGCGTGGACGCGGGAGATGGCGTCGTGGTTCGCCATGGTCGAGAACCGGTACGAGGAAGCGGCGTTGCACGCACAAGCCGGACAGGACATGTTGACGTCGCCCACCAGCGCGACCGTCCAACTGATCCTGAAGGAGGCGCAGGCCCTTGCCCGGGTCGGTGATCGTTACGGAGCCGACGAGGCGTTGTCCCGAGCGGCAAGGACGCTAGACCAGTTGCCACGGCCGGAGCACCCGGAACACCATTTCGTCTTCGACCACGCGAAGTGGCTCATGTACGCGGCCACCTGCTACGGATGGTTGGGCGACGATGACCGGGCCGAAGAACACGCGCTCGAACTGATCGAGGTTCACGCCCGCCCAGACGGCACGTCCAAGGCACCCCTGCGCACGGCCAACGCCTACATCGATCTCGGCATCATCCACGCCCGCCGCGGAGACCTTGACGGAGCAATTGCACGCGGTACAGCTGCCTTGCAGTTCGAGCGTAAGAGCAATGCTGACCTCTTGGGGCGTGCGGCCGAACTCGGTGCAGTCCTACAGCAGCGCTATCGAGGCGAGCGGGTTACTACTGAGTTCCATGAGCGCTACCTTGCGGCCCGCAAGGCGATCGCGGGTGCCGAGTGACCTCACCCGAGACCTACATATGGTGCCAGAGATACGCGGATACCCAATATCTTGGGCGAATGATGGCCATGTTAACGAAGTGGCTGGTATGATCCCCAGAAGCTGAAAACCCCAGCATGGCTTAGCCAACGGGGGTTGACGCCAGGCTGGGGTCTTCTTTCTTAGCGGTTAGTACGACCCTACATGGTGTGGTTGCCATGGGTATGCATGACCCCCACCTCCGCTTTGGCGTCCAGCTTAGGATGGGGGTGAGCGTGGTGGCTAAGGGGAAGGCGCGGCCTGTCAAGGCGCGCAGCGCTATCACCGGTCGGTACGTAAAGCTGGCGACGGCGAAGCGTAGTCCGAGGACGACCGTGGTCGAAAGGTCGACCAAGAAGAAGAAGTAGTAGCAACAGGGCCAGGGCGCGGCATACCTCGCGCCCTGGTCTTTGTGTTACCGGGACAGTCTTTCTCCTTGCCGAGTTGGGCTGTATGGGATCAAGGCGACGGCGCTTCGCGCCGTCCTGCCGGCTTGGCGGGCGCCGCTCGGGCTGCGGGCTGGCGCCCGGTCCCGAGCGTCGCGCCCGCCCGCCGGCGGTGCGCGTGGGTGCGCGCCTGCTGCCCCTGAACCGCCCGTTCGGGGACGCGCCGTCGCCCTCGCGATCGCCGGTTGAGCGGTGAAGCGCGCATTGGTGGCCCGGTTGAGGACTGGTGGTACCAGGGGGCTACCGCCCCCATGGACCCCCGGGGCCCGCACGGAACCTGGCGCGAACAAGGACGTGATGGGGTGCGGACCGATCGCGCCAGAACCCGCGCGGGATCGAACCGTGGTCACCCGCCCCTGAGGTGGGGAAGCTGCCACACAGGCAGGCTGAAAGGCGCTCGCCGAACGTGGTCGGCGAGATGGTCGGCGTGCCACATACGTGCCACACGCGGCGGTGATCATGGGGGAACCACGGTGATCAACGTGCATCCGCCGGAGGTTCGCGCAGGTGGACAGGTGGCGAGGTCATCGAGGTTTTTTGGCGTGTGGTCTTCCCAAGCTGATAACGCGGGTTCGATTCCCGTCATCCGCTCAGCACCACGAAGGCCCAGGTCAGGGAGGAATCCTCCACCTGGGCCTTCGTCGTTTCCAGGGGCGGTTCGGGCCCGCGTGCCAGTCCCGTGCCGGATACTCAGCCGCCGCCGGGGCGGGCGTGGCGGAAGGCGGCCCTGATCTCGGCGACCAGGAGGGACGGCTGCTCCAGGCCGGGGAAGTGGCCGCCGCGGTCCAGCTCGTGCCAGGACCGCAGGTCGCGGTAGCGGCGCTCGGCCCAGCGCCGGGCGGTCGGCCACGGCTCGGCCGGGAACAGCGAGCAGGCGGTGGGCACCGTCACCGGCCGGGCGTTCTCCTCCTCGGCGCTGCGCGGTACCCACCGGATGGCCTCCCAGTACCAGCGGGCGCTGGAGGCCCCGGTGCGGGTCAGCCAGTACAGGGCGATGTCGTCCACCTGCTGCGCCACGCTCACCCCGCCGCCGGCCTCCGGACGGGTGTCGGAGTAGGCGTCGAACTTCTCGCCGAGCCACGCCGCCAGGCCGGCGGGTGAGTCGAGCAGGGAGTAGCCGAGCGTCTGCGGGCGCGTGTTCATGATCATCCCGAACCCGTAGCCGTCCGCGAGGTGGGTGTCGCGCCGCTCCAGCATGCGCCGCTCCGCCAGGTCCGGCGCGCGGCGGTCGTCGGGCAGCGGCGAGGCGATCGGCATGGTCAGGTGCAGGCCGACGGTGCGCTCGGGGGCCTGGCGCGCCAGTTCGGTGGAGACGAACGCCCCCCAGTCCCCGCCGTGCGCGCCGAACCTCTCGTAGCCGAGCGCGGTCATCAGCCCGGCCCACGCCCGCGCCGTGCGGGCGGGGTTCCAGCCGGGTTCGCTCGGGCGGTCACTGAACCCGAAGCCCGGCAGGGCCGGTACGACGACGTGGAAGGCGTCGCCCGCGGAACCGCCGTGGGCGACCGGATCGGTCAGCGGACCGATGACGTCCTCGAATTCGAGCACGGAGCCCGGCCAGCCGTGGGTGAGGACCAAGGGGAGCGCGGCGGGTTCGGGCGAGCGCACGTGCCAGAACGCGATGCGCAGGCCGTCGAGCCGCGCACGGTAGTGGGGGATCGCGTTCCACCGAGCCTCTGTGGCCCGCCAGTCGTGCCGCCGCCAGGCGTCCAGTACCGTCCGGAGCCGGTCCACCCGGACGCCCTGGCTGGTGTCCGGCACCGTCTCGGGTTCGGGGAGCCGGGTCGCGTCGAGACGGGCGTGCAGGTCCGCCAGATCGCGGTCGGGGACGTGGACGGGGAAGGGCTCGATCTCCGGCGTTGTCGCCGCGTGTTCGGACATGGGGAAACCCTAGGAACGGCGCGTGCGCCGGGGCCATGCCCGGGATTGCCGAGACAGCGGTCAGGAATTGCGGTACGCCGAAGGGCGGGCGCCCGTGTGCCGGAGGAACGCCGTCGAGAGGGCGCCGGGGTCGGCGAACCCGCAGAGCGGCGCGATCCGGGCGACGGGGAGGTCGGTGTGCCGCAGCAGGTCCTGCGCCTTCTCGATGCGCAACCGGGTGAGGAACCGGTGCGGCGTCTCCCCGGTCGCCCGCTTGAACACGCGGACGAGGTGGAAGACGCTGAGGTACACCTCCCCCGCGATGTCGGCCAGCGTGAGCGGTTCGGCCAGGCGGTCCCGCATGAGGGCGATCGCCGCGCGGACCCGGGCGTCCTCCCGCACAGGCCCCCGTTCGACCGGTCGCCGCGCGTGGCGCTGGAGCAGGTGCACGGCCAGGAAGGCGGCCGCCGACTCGGCGTACAGGTCGCCGGGCTCGGCCACAGCGCCGGCGGCGCGGACGGCCTCCTCGATGAGGGGGTCCCCGGAGGCCACGGACGCCGCCATGGCCGCGTAGTCCACGGCGCCGCCGCCCAGCCGCTCCGCGGCCTCCTCGATCGTGCCGCGCGGGATGTGGATCTGGAGGCTGCGCAGCGGGCCGTCGCCGCGGTAGCGGCGGAGGACGGCCCGGTCCGGGACGCCCAGCTCGATCCGCCCCGGCCGCCAGGTGCGGCGGCTCCACCGGCCGCCCCCGGAGCGGCCGCCGCTCCGGGTCTCCATGACCGCCCGGCCGGCCACGGGCAGGACGAGGTGCACGTCCGCCGCCGCCGGCAGCTCCATGTCCTCGACCACCGGGACGTGGTCGAACCGCTGCACGAGCAGGGACTCCCAGCCGAGGTCCGTCCAGCTGCAGTGCGTCCGCCGGACGTAGGGGTCCACGTCGAGCCCCGCATAGGGCCGAAGGTCGAAGCGGCGGGAGTCGAACACCATAAGCCCGAGGCTAACGGCCCGCGCCGCCGCCGGATCGCCTGCCCGGGGCCGGATTCCGTGGCCCGCGCGGGGGTGCGGCGGCGGGGGTGGTGGGCGGTCTGCCGGCAGCGGTGGTCCGGGGAGCCGGGGATCGGGAGGTCCTGGATGCGGGCGCGCAGGGTGCCGAGGATCGAGGTCATGGCCGGGTCCGCGGTGGACCCGGTGGGCACCCGCCGACGCGCGGCCGCGCGTCGGCGGCCGCCGG
>NZ_BCRK01000220.1 GCF_001552555.1 Nocardiopsis trehalosi NBRC 14201
CCACCCGACGGCGGCGGCCCCGCCGCGTTCCGGCCGCGCGGGGCTGTCGGCGGGCGGCGCCCGTTCGCTAGGGTCCCGAGGATGAGACCTTCGGACATCACCCGGCTGCACACCCTCGGCGCACCCGTCCTATCACCCGACGGCCGGTACGCGATCGTGGCCGTGACCCGGCCCGACCTCGACGCCGACGCCTACCGCGGCGGCCTGTGGCGGGTCGATACCGACGGGTCGGCCGAACCCCGCCCGCTGACCGGCGGCGCCCGCGACTCCGCCCCCGCGTTCTCGCCCGACGGCCGCCTCATCGCCTTCCTGCGCGCCGAGGACGACGGGCCGGCGCAGGTGCACGTGCTGCCGGCCGACGGCGGCGCGCCCTGGCGGGTCACCGACCGCCCGCTGGGCGTCACCGAGTTCGCGTGGGCGCCCGACTCCGCCCGCCTCGCCTTCGTCGCCCGCGTCCCCGAGGAGGGCCGCTACGGCGACACGCCCGCGGGCGCCGAGCCGCCGCGGCGCATCACCACGCTCCAGTACCGGCTCGACGGCGTCGGTTTCACCACCGACCGCCGCCCGCACGTGTTCGTCACCGACCTCGGCTCGCACAGCGGGGTCGGCACCGCCGCCCGGGTCACCGAGGACGGTTTCGACCACTCCGGGATCGCGTGGAGCCCCGACGGCGCGCTGCTGGCGTTCACCTCGGCCCGCCACGCCACCCGCGACTCCGACCTGGTGTCCGACGTGTGGGTGTGCGCCCCCGACGGCACCGGGCCGCGCGCCCTCACCCGCGCCGACCTGGCGGCCGAGCAGCCCCGGTTCACGCCCGACGGCCGCACGGTGTGCTTCACCGCCACCGAGACCGGCGCGGACCGGCGGAGCGTGTTCGCCGAGAACACCGGCCTGTGGACGGTGCCGGTCGACGGGTCCGCGCCCCCGCGCCGCCTCACCTCCGCCGAGGACGTCACCCGGGGCCGCACGGCGGACATCGTGCCCACCGCCGAGGGCGTGCTCTTCCCGGCGGAGAACCGGGGCGCGGTCGAACTGCTGGAGGTGCCCTACGACGGCGGCGCGCCGCGCGTCCTGGTGGGCGGGCCGCGCGAGGTGCAGTCGGCCGCGCGCGCCGCCGGCACGACGGTGGCCGTCGTCGCCGACGGCCGGACGACGGGTGAGCTGCTCCGCGTCGACGCGTCCGGCGAGCACGCCCTGACCGCGTTCGGCGCCGGTCCGGACCCGCTCCCGCTGGAGGAGGTCACCGCCACCGCCGAGGACGGCTACCCGGTGCACGGCTGGCTCGTCCGCCCCGAGGGGCCGGGCCCGCACCCGGTGCTGCTGATGATCCACGGCGGCCCGTTCACCCAGTACGGGTGGCAGGTGTTCGACGAGGCGCAGGTGTACGCCGGCGCGGGCTACGCCGTGGTGATGGGCAACCCGCGCGGATCGTCCGGCTACGGGCGGGTGCACGGGGCGGCGGTCGCCGGGGACGTGGGGCGGGTGACGGCCCGCGACCTGACGGCGCTGCTGGACGCCGCGCTGGAGCGCGGCGACCTCGACGCCGGGCGGATGGGCGTGCTGGGCGGTTCGCACGGCGGCTACATGACCGGGTGGATGGCCGCCCACCACGGCGACCGGTTCCGCGCCGCGATCAGCGAGCGGGCGGTCAACGCGATCGACAGCTTCCACGGGTCCAGCGACATCGGGTGGTACTTCGCGGCCGACGTCTACGGCCCCGACCCGGCGGGGTGGGGGGAGCAGAGCCCCCTGACCCACGCGGACGCCATCACGGTCCCGACCCTGATCATCCACTCCGAGGAGGACTGGCGCTGCCCGGTCGAGCAGGCGCAGCGCCTGTTCGTGGCGTTGAGGCTGCGCGGGGTCGAGGCGGAGCTGCTGCTGTTCCCCGGGGAGGGCCACGAGCTGTCGCGCTCGGGTCGGCCGAGCCACCGGGTCGCCCGGTTCGAGGCCATCCTCGACTGGTGGTCCCGCCACCTGTGAGCCGCGCCCCGGGGCGGGCGCGGCCGCGCCGGAGGCGGGGCGGGGAGCGGTCGGGGCCGGGCTCGGCCGCCGCCTATGAGGCCCACGCCGGGGCGGCGGCACGGGCGCCCTGGCCGCCCCGGTCGGCCCGGGCCGGGCTCGGCCGTCGTTTGTGAGGCCCGCGCCGGGGCGGTGACACGGTCGCCCCGGTCGGCCTGGGTCGGGGGCCGGGCTCAGCCGCTGATTGTGAGTTTCGCCCCGAGACGGCGGCACGGCCGCCCCGGGCCGGGCGCGGCCTCGCGCCGGGGCGGGGCCGGGGCTCGGCCGTCCGCCGGGCTCGGCCGCCGCCTGCGTCGCCACCGCCCTCGTCGTCGGGGAGTGGGATGCGGCCGGTGGCGGCGGCCAGCCGCGCGCGGACGGCGGCGCGCGCCCTCGCGTAGGCGTCGTCGTCGTGCCGGACCGAGGCCGCGCCGGCGAGGAGTGCGTCGGCCTCGAAGGCGTGCTGATCGGGGTCGGTGCCGTCGCGTCCCGGTCGCGGTCGGCTGACCGGGGGCGTCGGCGGTCCCGGACCCGCGCGGCGCGGCGCCCCCGGCCGCCGCCCCGGTCGGCCGGGGGCGCGGCACCGGCCGGGACAGCGGGGGAGGGGTGGGGCCGGTGCGCGGCCTGCCGCCCGGCGGCCTGGGGGCCGGGGTGGTCGCGGTCCGGGCAGGCGTCCCGGTGTCCGGTCAGGTGGCCTCGGCCGACGTCCCGGCCCCGTGGGTCGCCTCGGTGTCGCCGGGCGCCGCGTCGGTCGCGGGGGCCGGGAGGCCGGGGAACAGGCGATCGAGGTGGTAGTCGAGGACCTCCCGCGCCGACGCGGGGGTGCGCAGGCCCGAAAGGACGCCGGTGCCCAGGCCGTGCGCGAGCGCGAGCAGGCGGGCCGCCTCGGTGGCGGGGTCGGCGCCGGGGGCCAGGTGGTCCCGGTCGGCGGTGAGGGCGGCCGCGAGGTCCCGCTCCAGGCGCGCCGGGCCCGCCGTGAACGCCTGGGCGGCGAGGTCGGGGTCGGTCAGGGCGAGCACCGCCGAGGACGTCCAGACCAGGTGGAAGAGGCGACTCGGCCCGTCGGTCGGCAGCGCCTCGGCGAGCAGCGCGCCGACGCGGGCGCGCGGCCCCGGGGCCGGGCCCAGCGCCGCCAGCCGGTCGGCCCAGCGCGCCCGGCTCTCGGCGTCCAGGCGGTCGAGAGCGGCGCGCATCAGCAGGGCCTTGTTCGTGAAGTAGTACTGCACGAGCCGCAGGGAGACGCCCGCCTCGGCCGCGACGGAGCGCATGGTCACCGCGTGCAGGCCGTCCCGGGCGGCGACGCGGAGCAGCCCGCCGAGGATCTGGGCGCGGCGCTGGTCGTGGTCGGCGGTCCTGGGCACGTCGGTCCTCCGGGGTCGCGGTCGGACCCCCATGATACGCCTGTACCATAATGGTACGCGTGTATCAGAGAGGGAGGATCATGGCCGAGGACTCCAGGGGCGCCGCCCCCGCAGGGCCCGCACGCCCTGCGGGCGGCGCCGCGCCGAGCGGGAGCGGGCGGCGCGGCCGGACCGTGCTCGTCCTGGCGTGCGCCGCGCAGTTCATGGTGGTGCTCGACGTCTCCGTGGTGAACGTCGCGCTGCCCGCCATCCGGGGCTCGCTCGGCTTCACCGGCGCCACCCAGCAGTGGGTCGTCACCGCGTACGCCCTGGTCTTCGCCGGGTTCCTGCTCCTCGGCGGCCGCCTCGCCGACCTCTGGGGCGCCCCGCGCGTCTTCGCGGGCGGGCTCGCCCTGTTCACCGCCGCCAGCCTGGCCGGCGGCTGCGCCCCCACCCCCGGCGTGCTCGTCGCCGCGCGCGCCGCCCAGGGCCTGGGCGCGGCCGTGCTCGCCCCCGCCACGCTCACCCTGCTCACCACCGCCTTCCCCGAGGGGCCCGAGCGCAGCCGGGCGCTCGCCGCGTGGACCGCCGTCGCGGTGGGCGGCGGGGCGGCGGGCAACCTCGTCGGGGGCGTGCTCACCGAGTACCTGTCGTGGCGGTGGACGCTGCTCGTCAACGTCCCCGTCGGCGCTCCGGCGCTGCTCGCCGCGCTGACGCTCCCCCTCGCCGGCGGCGGGCGCGGCGGCGGCGCCCGGCTGGACGTCCCCGGGGCGGCGGCGGTGACCGTCGGCGTCGCCGCGCTGACCCTCGGCCTCACCCGGATCGCGGAGCGCGGCGCCGCCGACGCGGCGGCGGTGGGCGCGCTGGCCGGGGGCGCGGCCGCCCTCGCGCTCTTCGCGGTGGTCGAGGCCCGGGTCGCCCCCGTTCCGCTGGTGCCGCCCCGGCTGCTGCGCGTCCGCGCGCTCGCGGTCGGCAACACCGTCATGCTGCTCACCGGGGCCTGCCTGGTCCCGATGTGGTACTTCCTCTCCCTGTACCTCCAGGACGTGCTCGGCTACGGCCCGCTGCGCACCGGCGCGGCGTTCCTCCCGCACACGCTCACCACCATGGCCGTCGCGGCCCGGGTCGCACCCCCGCTCCTCGACCGGTTCGGCGCGCGGGCGCTGGTGGCCGCCGGCGCCGCCGTCGCCGCCCTCGGTTTCCTGTGGCAGAGCCGGACCGTGCCCGACGACGGCTACCTGGCGGGCGTCCTCGCGCCCGGCGTGGTCCTGGCGGCGGGCAGCGGGCTGCTCACGGCCCCGCTGACCGCCGCCGCCACCTCGGGGGTGCGCCCGGGCGACGCCGGGGCGGCGTCGGGGCTGCTCAACACCACCAAGCAGGTGGGCGGGGTGCTCGGCCTGGCCGCTCTGGTGGTGGTCGCCGGGTCCGGCGGCCCCGGCGGCGGCGCCGACCACGGGCGCGCGTTCCTGGCCATCGCCGGGCTGCTCGCGGCGGCCGCCGCAGTGGCGCTCGCCCTGCCGCGCGGCGTGCCGGGGGAGGACGTCACATCCCGACCCGCATCGGGTCGGAGCTGGGCGCGTCGGCGCCCGAGGCGGCCTCCATCGTGATGCCGATCTCCCGGGCCGACCCCAGGCCGTGCGCCATGCCGGTGAGCATGCCGCCGGACTCGGCGAGCATCCCGGCGGGGCGCACCCCGTCGTCCTCGACGTACCAGAGCTGGTAGCCCATCCCCGGCGGCGCCTCCGGCAGGCCCTTCACCACCACCATCACCGCGTCGCTGCGCTCGGAGGCCACCACGGTCGCCGACGCCCCGGTGCCCTCGACCCGCGACTCCCGCAACCGGGCGTCGGAGGCGGCGAGCAGCGCCTCGACCTCCGCCGTGTGCGACCGCAGCTCGGCCATGCGCGCGCCCATGGCGGCGACCGTGCCGCCCAGCACCAGCGCGACCGCCAGCGCCGCCGCCGCCACGAGCCACGGCGCGCGGACGCGCGGCCGGCGGATGCGCGTGCGCCGCCGACCGGTCGACGGCGGCAGCGGGGCGGCACCCGCGCCGGGCTCCGCCGCCCCCGCGATCGGCGGCACCTGGCGGACGTCCGCCACGGCCGACCGCACCCGCTCCCAGACGTGGTCGCCCGGGCGCCGGGCCGCGCCGTAGGCCAGGCGCACCGCCGTCGCCCGGAAGTCCGCCAGGTCCCGCCGGCAGTCGGCGCACGCGGCGACGTGCGCCTCGGCGCGGCGCAGCTCCGCCCCGTCCAGCGCGTCGACGGCGTAGGCCGCCGTCAGCCCGTGCGCGTCGTCGTCCGCCGATCTCACGTGGTCACCCCCAGGCAGTCGCGCAGCCGGATCAGCCCGTCGCGCAGCCGGCCCTTGACCGTGGTCAGGGGCACCCCGAGCAGGTCGGCGGCCTCGCGCTGGGTGTAGCCGGTGTAGTAGGTCAGGCGCACGGCCTGGCGCTGCGGCTCGGTCAGCCGGCGCAGGCACCGCCGCACGCGCTCGCGCTCCATGCGGTGCTCGACCTCGTCGGGCACCGCGTCGGCGGGGGAGGACTCCGGGGTGCGGCGGCCGGCCTCGGCCAGCCGGGCGGCCGCCGCCTGCTCGGAGCGGACCCGGTCGACGGCGCGGCGGTGCGCCACGGTCAGCACCCACGGGCGCACCCCGCCCCGGCGCGGGTCGTGCCGCGCGGCCAGCCGCCACACCTCGGTGAACACCTCCTGCACCACCTCCTCGGCCTGGGCGCGGTCGCGCAGCACGCGCAGCGCCAGCCCGTAGACCGGGGCGGACAACTCCCGGTACACCGCCGCGAACGCGTCCAGGTCGCCCAGCGCCGTACGGCGCAGGGGCCCGGCGAGGTCGTCGCCGTCCCGGTCCGGTGCCGCCGCCCCCTCCGCGCCGACCACGCCCTCCGCGCGCCCGGCGGGCCCCGCCGATCCGGTGCGCTCCACCCGCTCCACCGCCCCACCTCGCTCCTCCGTGGCGTCCACTGTCCCATTCGGAGCCCGGTCGGCGGGGGCGACCGGGCACGGCTGTGGACGGCCGCCCGCAGACCCAGGTGTTATCGTTCCGTGACCTCGTCGGCGGTCGCCGAGGCGGGTACCGCTCCGAACCCCGGGTGTGTCCGACCAGATCAGCACCGCCGACCGCCGCCCCCGGGGCGGCCCCGCGCCCGCCCCGTCCCGTGCCGCCGCAGCGCTGTGCGGTGTGCTCGCGGCGGGGGCCGCCCTCGCCGCCGCCCAGGTCGCGGCCGCGTTCCTGCGCCCCGAGGCCGCGCCGGTCCTGGCCGTGGGCGACGCCGTCGTCGACCTCACCCCGCCCGCGCTGAAGGACCTCGCGGTCGGCCTGGTCGGCACCGCCGACAAGCCGCTGCTGCTCGGCGGCATCGCGGTCCTGCTGGCCGGGTTCGCCGCCCTCGTCGGCCTCGCCGGGCGGTGGCGCCCCTGGGCGGGGTCGGCGGGGGTCGCCGCCTTCGCCCTGGTCGGCGCGGCGGCCGCGGCAACCCGGCCCGACGGCGGGCCCCTCGATGTGCTGCCCGCCCTGCTGGGCGGTGCGGTCGGCCACGCCGTCCTCCGGCTGCTGCTGGCCGCCGCCCCGCACCCGGCGCCGCCGGAGGGGGCCGCGCCGGAGGGCGGAGCGGCGCCGGAGAACGGCGCGGGGGCGGAGCGGCCCGCGGCCGACCGGGCCGACCGGGCCCCCGGGTTCGATCGGCGCCGCTTCGTGCTGCTCGCCGGGTCGGCCGCCGCCCTGTCCGCCGCTGCCGGCGGCGGCGCCTACGCCTACACCTCCGCGCGGGCGCGCGCCGACGCGGCCGGCCGCGCGATCCGGCTGCCCGCGCCCGCCTCTCCCGCGCCCCCGCTGCCCGACGGGGCCGACCTCGATCTCGACGGGCTCGCGTCCTTCTTCACCCCCAACGAGGACTTCTACCGGATCGACACCGCGCTGTCGGTGCCGCGCGTCGACGCCACCACCTGGACCCTGCGCGTCCACGGCCGGGGCGTCCGCGAGCGCGAGTACACCTTCGCCGACCTGCTCGACCGCGCCGACCTGATCGAACGCGACATCACCCTGGCCTGCGTGTCCAACCCCGTGGGCGGCGGGTACGTCGGCACCGCGCGGTGGATCGGGGTCCCGCTCGCCGCCCTGCTCGCCGAGGCCGGGGTGCGCCCGCCCACCGACGGCGGCCCGGCCGACCAGCTCATCTCCCGGTCGGCCGACGGCATGACCATCGGCACGCCCGTCGCGGACGTGCTCGACGGCCGCGACGCGCTGCTCGCCGTCGGCATGAACGGCCGCCCGCTGCCGGTCGAGCACGGCTTCCCCGTGCGCATGGTCGTTCCCGGCCTCTACGGCTACGTGTCGGCGTGCAAGTGGCTGGTGGACCTGGAGCTGACCACCTTCGCCGACGTCGACGCCTACTGGGTGCCGCGCGGCTGGTCCGCCCGGGGGCCGGTCAAGACCCAGTCGCGCATCGACGTGCCGCGCGACGGCGCCGAGGTGGCGGCGGGGCGGGTCACCGTCGCGGGGGTGGCGTGGGCGCAGCACGTCGGTGTCGACGGCGTTGAGGTGCGGGTCGACGACGGCCCGTGGCGCCCGGCCCGCCTCGCCGCCGAGGACACCGCCGACACCTGGCGGCAGTGGGTGCTCGACTGGGACGCCGAGCCCGGCACCCACCGGCTCGCCGTCCGCGCCACCGACCGCGGCGGCGCCGTGCAGACCGCCGCCACCGCCCCGGTCGCCCCGGACGGCGCCACGGGCCACCACCGGATCGCCGTGACCGTCGCCGAGGGGTGATCCCGGCCGCCCAACGGGTAGCGAGACCACCGTGGGCCGGCGACGGCCACGGGGACGGCGCCGCGGCACGCGCCGCGCCGCCACCGCAGGAGACCGCACGACGACGAGGAGTCGCACATGTCCGTTGAGCTGATGCACGCCCTCCGCCGGGTGGCGGCCGCCGGGGGCATCGCCCTGGCGCTGGCCCTCCCGCTGTCCGCCTGCAACGACGGCGACGACGGGGACGACGGTTCCGACCAGGAGACGCAGCAGCAGGAGGACGACGGCGGCGGCGACGGCGGGATGGACGACGGCGACGGTGACGACGGCGACGACATGAACGACGAAGGCGGCCCCGACGACGACGCCTCCGCCGACGGCGGCGGCGCGGACGACGGCGACGACGCGTCGGACGCCCCCGACGACGCCGATGACACCGGTGCCGACGACATGGACGACAACAACTGACCCGCCCCCTCCGGCCTCCGGCCCGCCCGCCGCCCCGGCGGGC
>NZ_BCRK01000221.1 GCF_001552555.1 Nocardiopsis trehalosi NBRC 14201
CCCGCCGCGGCGCGGCCCGGCGGGCCGCCCGGACGCGCCGCGCGCCGCGGTGGCGCCGGTGGCCGCATCCGGCCGTGTCCGCGACCGTGCCCCCTGGGGCGCGCGGGGCCCGGGGGGAGCGGTGGCGCCGATTTGGCCGGGCGCTGACCTTGGCCCGTCCGCGCGCGGGAAGAGGCCGGACGACCGGCGGAGCGGCCGGGGCGCCGCGCGGCGCCGTGCCGCCGGGGGCGGACCGGAGCGGGCGCGCCGCGGCCGGCGTGCGGGGGAGCGAGGCCGGACGACCGGTGTCCGGGCACGGGGAGGGCGATGGCGAAGCGGCCGAGGTTGCGTCTCCGGTCGATCCGTGCGCGGGTGACGGCGGGCACCGTGATCGCGGGGTCGCTGATCATCGCCGTGGCCATCACGGTGACGTCGCTGCTGGCGCGGCACGCCATCACGCACGACCTCGCGGAGACCACCGCGGTCGCGGCCCGCCAACTGGCCGCCCTGGTCCGCGAGGACCGGTTGGCCGAGGAGATCCCGCCGCAGCAGGGCGTGGTCCGGCTGCAGGTGGTCGACGCCGGCGGCGACGTGGTCGCGGCCAGCGCGCTGCTGGCCGGCGAGCCGCCGATGAGCGCGGCGCGCCCCGGCGGCCTGGACGACCGGGTGGAGGACCGGGTCTGCGCGGGCCGGCGCTGCCTGACCGTGGTCGGGTTCCGGGTGCGGGACTCCGCCTACGGCGACGTCATGGTCTACGCCGCGCGCCCCCAGCCCGACCTGCTCACCGGCCACCTGCTGGAGCTGATGCTGATCGCGTTCGGCCTCGCGGTGCTCGCCGCGGGCGGCTGGCTGGTCTGGCTGGCCGTGGGCCGCACCCTGCGGCCCGTCGAGCGCATCCGCGCCGAACTGGAGCGCTTCAGCATGACCGACCTGGACCACCGGCTCACCGTGCCCGACACCGGCGACGAGGTGGCCCGCCTGGCGCGCACGGGCAACGAGACGCTGGCCCGCCTCCAGGCGGCGCTCGCCCGCCAGCGCAGCTTCGTCTCCGACGCCTCGCACGAGCTGCGCAGCCCCATCACCGGGCTGCGCACGCGCCTGGAGGTGGAGCTGGCCGACCCTCGGGACCCGACGGGGGCGCTGCGCGCCGCGCTGGCCGACACCGAGCGCCTCCAGCGGATCGTCGGCGACCTGCTGGAGCTGGCCCGGCTGGACGCCGACGTCGCCGACGTGCGCACCTCGGTCGACCTGGGCGACCTCGCCCGCGAGGAGGTGCGGCGCCTCCTGGGCGCCGGTGCGGGCGGCCCCGCCGGAGAGGGCGGGCGGGCCCGGCCGGGCGGCCCGGCCGTCACGGTGGACGCCGAACCGGGCGTGGTGGTCCGGGGCGACCGGCTCCGGTTGTCGCGCGTGCTGGCCAACCTGATCGCCAACGCGCTCCGCCACGCGGACGGCCGCGTCGCGGTGGAGGTGGCGGCCGAGGAGGGGCGGGCGGTGCTGCGGGTGCACGACGACGGCGACGGCATCGCGCCCGCCGACCGGGAGCGGGTGTTCGCCCGCTTCGCCCGGCTGGCGGAGTCGCGGCGCCGCGACCCGGGCGGTAGCGGCCTGGGGCTGGCGATCTCGCGCGAGATCGCGTCGGCCCACGGCGGCACCCTCACCGCCGACCGCAGCCCGCGCCTGGGCGGCGCGGTCCTCGAACTCCGCCTCCCCCTCCCGCCCCCGTCACCCGACCCCACCCGCACCTGACCCGCCGTCCCCTCTTCGTCGGTCGTGACGTCGCCGGGGGCGGTTCCGGGCATGCGGGTGCCTCCGGCGGTGGTGCGGGCGGGGCATGCTGTCGGGGAAAAGCTCTATCTCACGCCGGCCCCCTCCGAGGGGGTCCGCGCCCCCGCGGCCGCGCTCCCGTGGACGGCCGAGTTCCGTTCTCCTCGGGCAGGGGAACCGCTCCCATGCCCGGTGGCGTCGAGATCAACGGACGGGAAGCGCTGTCCCGGCGGCGGTGGGGGCGCGGCGCGGGCGGTTCCGCCGTGCGGGGCGTGCGGGGGCGGTCGGGCGGTCCGGGTCGGTGGGGCCGGTGCGGCGGTCAGTTTAAGGGGTGGGCGGCCGGGGGGTGGGGCGGGGGGTGGGTCGACCCGGCGGACGGCGCCGTGTGCCGTCGCGGGTGTGGCGGTCGTCGTGTTCGGGCGGGTTGACACGATGCGCTCCGGCGTTCAACACTTGCGGACAGTCGCTTAGGTAAGCATTGCCTTAGTGAGGTTTGCGCAACCTTATTTTCCGAGGTCGAGGGGGAGACGTGGGCCACAGCGGGATCGAGGGGGCGATCGCCGTCGTGACGGGCGCCGGGCAGGGGATCGGGCGCGCCGTCGCGCGGGCCCTCGCCGAGGAGGGCGCCGTCGTCGCCGCCCTGGACCTCGACCCCGACCGGGCCCGCGCCACGGCCGCCGACCTCGCGGCCGAGGGCCGCACGGCCGCCGCCTACGGCTGCGACGTGCGCGACCCCGCCGCCGTGGAGGACGCGGTCGACGCGGTCGAGCGCGACCTCGGGCCCGTCGCGCACGCCGTCAACGTCGCCGGGGTGCTGCGCACCGGCCCGGTCGTCGCGGCGGCCGACGCCGACTGGGCCGAGCTGTTCGCGGTCAACGCCACCGGCGTCTTCCACGTGTCGCGCGCGGCCGCCCGCCGCATGGTGCCGCGCGGCACCGGCACCATCACGACGGTGGCCTCCAACGCCGCGGGCGTGCCGCGCGCCGACATGGCCGGCTACGCCGCCTCCAAGGCCGCCGCCGCCATGTTCACCAAGTCGCTCGGGCTCGAACTCGCCCCCCACGGCATCCGCTGCAACGTCGTCTCCCCGGGCTCCACCGACACCCCGATGCAGCGCGGCCTGTGGTCCTCCGCCGACGGCGCCGCCCGCGCCGTCGCGGGCACCCCCGAGAAGTTCCGCACCGGCATCCCGCTGGGCCGCATCGGGGACCCCGAGGACGTCGCCGCGGCGGTGGCCTTCCTGGTGTCCCCGGCCGCCCGGCACATCACGATGCACGACCTCTACGTCGACGGCGGCGCCACCCTGCGCGCCTGACCCCGCCCGCCGCACCGGGCGGAGCCCGGGCCGAAACCCCACCCAGACGACCTGATCAGTGCAGAAAGAAGGACGCGTGTCCCACCAGCGCGCCGCGACCCCCGCCCCGGCCGCCGCCGACCTCCTCGACGCCTACCGCCCCGGAGCCCAGTACTTCGCCTCCCGCGAGGGGGCCCTCCTCGGTACGGGCGTGCTGGCCACCGCCGACCGCCTCGACGCCCTGCCCGGCCTGCTGGCCGACGCCACCGCCGACCCCGCCGCGCCCGCCGTGGCCATCGGCGCCCTGCCGTTCGCCCCCGACGCCCCGGCCCGCCTGGTCGTCCCCGCCGAGGTGCGGCGCGCCCCCGCTCCGGCCGGCACCGCCCCCGGCGGCGACCGGGGCCAGCGGCCCCTGGCCGGGCCGTGGCGGGTGCGCCCCGTCCCCGAGCCCGCCGACCACGTCGCCGCCGTCGACCGGCTGCTCAAGCACATGGCCGACGCCGGACCCGGCGACGACGCCCTGCGCAAGGTCGTCCTCGCCCGCGCGCTGCGGCTCACCGGCCCCGGCCCGGTCGACGTCGCCCAACTGCTGCGCAACCTCGCCTGGCGCGACCCCGCCGCGCACGCCTTCGCCGTCGACCTGCCCCCCGCCGGCGGCGACGTGCGGACCCTGGTCGGCGCCAGCCCCGAACTCCTCGTCGCCAAGCGCGGCGGCACCGCCACCGCCAACCCGCTGGCCGGGTCGGCCCCGCGCAGCGCCGACCCCACCCGCGACCAGCAGCGCGCCGTCGCCCTGCTCACCTCCGCCAAGGACCGCTACGAGCACGCCGTGGTCGTCGAGGCGGTCGCCGAAGGGCTGCGCCCCTTCTGCCGCACCCTCGACGTGCCCGCCGAACCCGAACTCGCCCGCACCGCCACCATGTGGCACCTGTCGACCCGGGTCACCGGCGAGCTGCGCGACCCCGCCACCCCCTCCGCCGACCTGGTGCGCGCCCTGCACCCCACCCCCGCGGTCTGCGGCACGCCCACCGCCGACGCGCGGGACGCCATCGCCGCCGCCGAACCGTTCGACCGCGGCTTCTACACCGGGGTGGTCGGCCACACCGACGCCCGCGGCGACGGCGAGTGGGTCGTCACCATCCGCTGCGCCGACGTCGCCGGGGCCGAGGTCGACCTGTTCGCCGGCGGCGGCATCGTCGCGGGCTCCGACCCCGAGGCCGAACTCGCCGAGACCTCCGCGAAGCTCCGCACCCTGCTCCTCGCCCTCGGCATCAACCAGCCCCTCTGACGGTGTCGAACGAAAGGCCCCGCCCCATGCTCGCCGGATGCACCCCCTGGCCGCCCGAGTTCGCCGACCGCTACCGCGCGGCCGGGTACTGGACCGGCCGGACCCTCGGCGCCCTCCTGCGCGACGCCGCCCGCCGCCACCCCGACCGCACCGCCGTGGTCGGCGCCGGGGAGCGGTGGACCTACGCCGAGCTGGACGCCCGCGCCGACCGCCTCGCCACCGGCCTGGTCCGGCGCGGGATCGGCCCCGGCGACCGGGTCGTGGTGCAGCTGCCCAACCGGCCCGAGGTGTTCGAGGTGGTGTTCGCGCTGTTCCGGGCGGGCGCGCTGCCCGTCTACGCGCTGCCCGCGCACCGCCGGGCCGAGGTCGGGTACCTGTGCGACTTCACCGGCGCGCGGGCGCTGGTGACCGCCGACACCGACGCCGGATTCGACTTCCGCGGCCTCGCCGCGGAGGTGCGCGCGGCGGTGCCCGGCCTGCGCGACGTCCTCGTGGCCGGCGACACCGGGGGCCGCCCCGGCCTCACCGCGCTCGCCGACGTGCGCGCCGAGGCCGCCGACCCCGCCGCGCTCGCCGACCCCGACCCGGCCGACGTCGCGTTCCTCCAGCTCTCCGGCGGCACCACCGGCCTGCCCAAGCTCATCCCGCGCACCCACGACGACTACCTGTACTCGGTGCGGGCCAGCGCCGAGATCTGCGGGCTCACCCCCGACACCGTCTACCTGGGCGCGCTGCCCGTCGTGCACAACTTCCCGATGAGCTCACCCGGGTTCCTCGGGGTGCTCCACGCCGGCGGGACGGTCGTCCTGGCCCCCGACCCGACCCCGGCGACCTGCCTGGCGCTCATCGAGGCCGAGCGGGTCACCCACACCGCCGTCGTGCCACCGGTGGCCCTGCTGTGGCTGGACGCCGTCGAGAAGGGGGCCCAGGCCGGCCGCGACCTGTCGTCGCTGCGCGTGCTCCAGGTCGGCGGCGCCAAGTTCGCCCCCGAGGCCGCCCGCCGGGTCCGCCCGGTCCTGGGCTGCGCGCTCCAGCAGGTGTTCGGCATGGCCGAGGGCCTGGTCAACTACACCCGCCCCGAGGACGACGAGGAGACCACCGTCCACACCCAGGGCCGGCCGATCTCGCCCGACGACGAGATCCGCGTCGTGGGCCCCGACGGCGCCGAGGTCGCCGACGGCGAGGCCGGCGAACTGCTCACCCGCGGCCCCTACACGATCCGCGGCTACTACCGCGCCCCCGAGCACAACGCCGCCGCGTTCACCCCCGACGGGTTCTACCGCACCGGCGACATCGTCCGCCGCACCCCCACCGGCCACCTCGTGGTGGAGGGCCGGGCCAAGGACCAGATCAACCGCGGCGGCGAGAAGGTCGCCCCCGACGAGGTGGAGGACCACATCCTGGCCCACCCCGCCGTGCACGACGCGGCCGTCGTCGCCGTCCCCGACCCCTACCTCGGCGAGCGGGCCTGCGCCTACGTGATCCCGCGCGGGACCGCCCCCGGCCGCGCCGAGCTGCTGCGGTTCCTGCGCGGCCGCGGCCTGGCCGCCTACAAGATCCCCGACCGGGTGGAGTTCGTCGACGCGTTCCCCGCCACCGGGATCGGCAAGGTCAGCCGGCGCGAGCTGCGCGCCGCCATCGCCGCGGAGACGGCGCGCGCCGCCGGGGCCGCCCCGGACGGCGCGCCGCCGCCCGGCCCCTGAGCCCCCGCCCCGCGGCCGCACGGGCGGCGCGCCCCGGCGCGCCCGCCCTCCACCCACCCACCGGAACGGACCCTTCGGATGTCCCTGCCGCACATCGAGCCCTACGACCTGCCCGCCGCCGAGGACCTGCCCGAGAACCGGGCGCCGTGGACCCCCGACCCCGCCCGCGCGGCGCTGCTCATCCACGACGTGCAGCGGTACTTCCTCCGCCCCTATCCGGCCGACTCCGCCCCGCTGTCCGGAGCCCTCGCCAACATCGCCGCGCTGCGGACCGCCTGCCGGGCGGCCGGGGTGCCGGTCGTCTACACCGCCAAGCCCGGCGGCATGGACCCCGAGCGGCGCGGACTGGAGCGGGACTTCTGGGGCGCGGGGATGCGGGCGGTCCCCGAGCACACCGAGGTCACCGCGGCGCTGCGCCCCGAGGACGGCGACACCCTCCTCACCAAGTGGCGCTACAGCGCGTTCGTCCAGACCGACCTCGCCGAGCGCCTGCGCCGGCAGGGGCGCGACCAGCTCCTCATCACCGGTGTCTACGCCCACATCGGGTGCCTGCTCACCGCCGCCGACGCCTTCATGCGCGACATCGAGCCGTTCTTCGTCGCCGACGCCATGGCCGACTTCACCGCCGAGGACCACCGCTTCGCCGTCGGCTACGTCGCCCGCCGGTGCGGCGTCGCCCTGACCACCGCGCGGGCCGCCGCCGCGGTGGCGCTGCCGCACCCCGTCGCCACCCGCGCCTGACCGGCCGCACGCCCCCGTCGAAAGGAACCCCGTGACCTCCACGCCGCCGCCTCCGCCCGTCCACGACCTGGTGGGGGTCGGGTTCGGACCGTCCAACGTCGCGATGGCCATCGGCCTGCGCGAGCGGCGGGAGCGCGCCGCCGCCGACCCGGCCGCCCCGGCGCTGACCGGGGTCTTCCACGAGCGCCAGGAGCGCTTCGGCTGGCACCGCGGCATGCTGCTGGACGACGCCACCATGCAGGTGTCCTTCCTCAAGGACCTGGTGACCACCCGCAACCCGGCGAGCGACTTCAGCTTCCTGTGCTACCTGCACTCGGTGGACCGGCTGCACGACTTCATCAACCACAAGACGCTGTTCCCGCTGCGCACCGAGTTCCACGCCTACCTGGCCTGGTGCGCCGAGCGCGTGTCCGACCAGGTGCGCTACTCCTCGGAGGTCGTCGCGGTCGAACCGGTCCGCGACACCGCCGGGCGCGTCTCCCAGCTCGACGTCGTCGCCCGCCAGGCCGACGGGTCGCTGCACCGCAGCCGCGGCCGCAACCTGGTGTTCGCGCCCGGGCTGTCGCCCCGGCTGCCCGACGGCGTCCGGTGCTCCGAGCGCGTCTGGCACAACGAGTACCTGCTGCACCGGCTGGAGGCGCTGGACCCCGGCGCCCGGCCGCGGTCCTTCGTCGTCGTCGGCGCCGGGCAGAGCGCCGCCGAGGCCGCCGAGCACCTCTACCGCCGCTTCCCCGGGGCCGAGGTCAACGCGGTGTTCTCCCGCTACGGCTACAGCCCCTCCGACGACAGCCCGTTCGCCAACCGCATCTTCGACCCGCAGGCCGTCGACGCCTACTTCGACGCCTCGGCCGAGGTGAAGGCCGAGATCATGGGCTACCACCGCAACACCAACTACTCCGTGGTCGACCCCGACCTCATCGACGCCCTGTACCGGGCGGCCTACCAGGACCGGGTCAACGGCACCGAGCGGCTGCGGCTGCACAACACCTCCCGGGTGGCCGGGCTCAACGAGCGCGCCGACGGCGTCACCGTCACCGTCGAGCACCTGCCCACCGGCAAGCAGACCCCGGTGGAGGCCGACTACGTCGTCTTCGCCACCGGGTACCGCTCGGCCGACCCGCGCGACCTGCTCGGCGGCCTCGCCGCGCACGTCCTCACCGACCCCCAGGGCCGCCCCGCCGTCGACCGCGACTACCGCCTCGCCACCACCGACGAGGTCACCTGCGGCATCTACCTGCAGGGCGGCACCGAGCACACCCACGGCATCTCCTCCTCCCTGCTGTCCAACGTGGCCGTGCGGGTGGGGGAGATCCTCGACGCGGTGGCCGCCCGCGCCCCCCGCGCCGTCCCCGCCCGCCCCTGACCCCGCCCGCACCCGACCGCGCCCCGGCCCGCCCGCCGCCGACACCGAAAGGCCCGACCGTGCCCGAACCCGCCACCCCCGCCGGCCCGCTCACCCCCGAACGGCTGCGCGCCGACGTCGAGCACGTCCTCGGCGAGCCCGCCGGGGCCATCGCCGACGACGAGGACCTGCTCGACCGCGGCATGGACTCCATCCGGCTGATGAGCCTGGTCGAGACCTGGCGCGCGGCGGGCGTGGAGACCGACTTCATCACCCTCGCCGAGGACGCCTCCGTCGCCGCGTGGACGCGGCTCCTCCTCGACCGCTGACCCCGCCCGCCCGCCGGTCCCGCCGGCGGG
>NZ_BCRK01000222.1 GCF_001552555.1 Nocardiopsis trehalosi NBRC 14201
GGGGTCACGCCACGGTCCGCGCCGTCGACCTGCTCCGCCGCAACGGCCGGCTCTGACCGCGCGCGGTCATGGGCTGCACCGGGCCGCTCGGCGCGGCCCAGCTCTCAGACGATCAGCAGGGACTTGCCCAGCGTGCGGCGCTGCTCCAGGGAGGTGTGGGCGTCGCGGGCCGCGTCGAGGGGGAAGGTGGCGCCGATGACCGGGCGCAGGCGGCCTTCGGCGACCAGGTCCAGCGCCTCGGTGAGCAGCCCCCGGACCTCCTCCTGGGTGGGCGGGCCGGACTCCAGGGCGTTGACCACCCGCACGCGGCGCTCCTCGGCCGCCGCCGGGTCGATCCCGGCGAACCCGCCGCCGGAGGTGCCGTAGGTGACGAACACCCCGCCCTCGGCCACCGCCGTGAACGCCGCCTCCCCGAGCGCGCCGCCCGCGCCGTCGAACGCGGCCTCGACCCCCGCTCCGCCGGCCGCCGCGCGCACGCGCTCGGCCCACCCCTCCTCGCTGTAGTCGACCACGGCCTCCGCCCCCAGGCCGCGGGCGAGGGCGAGCTTGCGCTCGCCGCGCGCCGCAGCGACCACCCGGGCCCCGGCGCCACGCAGCAGCTGCACCAGCAGCGACCCCGCCCCGCCGGCCGCCGCCGCGACGAGGACCCACGCCCCCGGCCGCACCGTGGCGAGGCGGGCCAGGCCCAGCGCGGTGGCGCCGTCGTGCACGATCGCCGCCGCCTCCGGCGAGGCCACCCCCTCGGGCACGTCCACGGTGTCGCCCGCGTCGGCGGCGACCCGCTCGGCGTAGCCGCCCGAGACGGGCACCCGGAAGACGACGTGCCGCCCGACCCGGCCCGGGTCCACGCCCTCGCCGACCGCGAGCACGCGCCCCGCCCCGCCGCCGCCGGGCACGTACGGCGGCGTCAGGGGGAAGAACTCCCCGCCCCACCCGCCGCGCAGCAGCGTGTCGAGGTAGATCACGTCGGCCGCCGCGACCCCGACCACGACCTGCCCCGGCCCGGCCACCGGGTCGGGCACCTCCTCGGCCTTCAGTACCTCGGGGCCGCCGAACTCCCGCACGTTGATCGCCCGCATGATGCCCTCTTCCCTGGTGGTGGCGCTGCTGGCCCCCAGTGTGGAAGCTGAAGTCAAGTTGAGGTCAACCGGAGGTGAGCGGCGTCACGGCCCGCCGACGGCGTCGGGGAGGATCGGGCGCGACCACGCCGTCCACTCCGCGCCGTATTCGGCCCGTGCCCGTTCGACCACGGACCTCCAGTCCGCGACCGGCGCGAGCCCGAACGTCCGATCCAGCCAGGCGAGGTAGGCCGTGTTGTCGACCGCCCACCCGCACTCCATGACGTCGAACGACGCCCAGTCGATGTGGGGCTCGGCGTCCACCGGCAGTGACGCGAGCAGGACCAGGAACTCCCGGACGTCGCGGGCGACGAGGTGCAGGCCGCCCTCGTCGCCCGCGGCGACGACCGGCCGGCCGGCCGGGTCCGCCCGCCCGTCGCCGAGCCAGAGGCCGTACGTCGACCCGCTGCCGTTGGCCTGCGCGAAGTCGACCAGCCGCGCGGCGGGCTCCGGTCCGCCGGAGGTGGAGTAGCCGTCCCCGTAGCCGTACATCTCGAAGCCGTGGGCGAAGAAGTCGTCCTGGGTGTCGTAGAACCCCTTGAGCAGGTTGAGCTCGGGGACGGGGGAGAAGGTGCCGGGCACGGTGCCTCCGGAAGGGTCGGGTGGGGGGAGGGTAGCGGCGACGGGCGACAGCGGCCTGCGCCCCTCCCGCCGCCGCGCTGGCCGGGCCCGGCCACGGCCGGTTCGCGACAACGGACCGCGCCGCCGGGGGAGTCGATCTACCCTGAGGGCCCACAGGCGGCGCCGCCGGACCGCGGACGCCCGCGCCCCGGCTCCGGCGGCCGTCCGCCGCGCCCCGCGGCGCCCCGCGGGCCAGGACGGGAGCCGGACATGGTCGTCCACCTCAACGCCACCGGGCACGCCCATGAGGACGAGGAAGAACCCCAGGGGGTCATCCCGCTCCGGGGCCACTGGGTGCGCTTCGACACCCCGCGCTGGACCGGCGACCCCGACTACGCGCGGAAGGCCGCGGGCCTCTACGACCCCGGCCTCCTCCCGGTGTTCGACCCCGCGACCGCCGCCCGCCTGGTCGACCTGGACGAACTGGACGACGGCGGCGTCCTGCTGGTCGACCCGCACGCCGACCACCTCCTGGAGGACGGCGAGGACGAGGTCCGCCGCCTCGCCGTCACCAGCACCCGCCAGACCGGCGACATCCCGCACGTCGCCGCCGCCATGGTGCACGAGCCCCGCCTCGACGTGCTCCTCGTGCACCGGCCGGGCGACCCGGCCGCCAAGGGCATCGCCGACACCTACCGCAACGCGGTCCGCCACCTCCCCTACTACGCCGACCTGCCGCCCTACCTGCACCTGGACGACCCCGCCGACCGGGTCCGCACCATGGAGGCCGACGACATCACCGCCTCCTTCGGCGCCCTCCAGCCCGACGGCGACGCGGCCCTGGGCCGCGCCCGGCTCTACCCGCCCGACGCCCGCCAGTACGCCTACGCGTACACGCGCGCCGACGGCGCCGGGGTCGAGTACAAGGTGATGCGGGTCGGCGGCGCCACCACCCTGGCGGCCCGCGCCGCGAAGGCGTACGGGCACGAGTTCTTCGCGGCCAACGCCGTCCACCTGCGGTCCGACGCGGTGGCCGACGCCGACGCCGACGCGTTCCTGCGCACCCGCTTCGGCCTCGACCTCTCCGCGCGCCGCCGCTACCTGGTGGTGTGGTCCCGCTACAGCGGGGGCATGCCGGGCGGCTACAACCCGGCGGGGGATTCGAGCCGGGTCGGCAACACACAGCTCGTCGAGCTGGGGCGGCGGCTCGGCCGGACCGTCGTCACCATCGGCCACGACCCCGGCGACGGCGGCCCGACCCCGCACGGCGACGTCCACCTCGGCGAGTTCTGGACGGTCCGGACCGCCGACAACCCGTTCCTCGGCCGGGGCCGCCCCGCGCAGACCAACCTCTACCTGCGGATGGACGCCGCCGCCGACGTGATCCAAGTGGGCCAGAAGACCGGCGGCATGGACAACGCGGCGCTCGTCGGCCTGCGCACCGTCTACCTGGAGGACAGCGGGAGCCCGCAGCGGGAGCGCATGCGCAAGTGGGCGCGGACGTTCCCCGACTACCGCTGGGGCGAACTCACCCTGCCGCCCACCCCGGTGGGCAAGGCGCTGCGCGCCCTGTACCCGGGGGCCGCGCAGCCGCTCAGCCCGTCGCCGGAGCAGCTCGCCGCCGCCCGCGACGCGGTCGCCGGCCACCCCGGCGCCTACCCGGACGGCTACGGCCCGGCCGACCTCGACGCGGTCGCCGACGTGATCCGCAGCCTGGAGTGACCCGGCCGCCCGGCAGCGGCCCCGGCCGCCCGGCGGCCCCGGTGCGGCGGGGCCGCCCCCGGGTCAGCGGCCGCCGGCCTCCCGCGCCGCACGCTCCACCCGGGCGCGGTGCGCCGCCCACCACGCCCGGTCGCCCGCCGGCAGGTCGCCGCCGCCCGGCCGGGTCCCGGCGGACCCGTCCAGCAGCTCGCGCAGGATGTCGGCGTGGCCGGCGTGGCGCTGCGTGTCGGCGATGACGCGCACCAGGAGGCGGTGCAGCGTCGCCGTGTTCCGCTCCGGCGGCCACCACCCCACGCGGCCGACGGTGGCGAGGGGGAGGGCGGCGACGGTGGCGTCCGCGTGCGCCCCCGCCCGGCGGTACAGGCCGATGACGTGCTCCCGCGTCTCGTCGGCGGTGGCCCACATGTCGGCGTTGGGGTCGTCCTCGACCACCGCCCAGGGGTCCGGCAGGTCGGGGAGGGGCCGCCCGAACGCGGCGCCGAAGTACCCGGCCTCCACCCCGGCGGCGTGCTTGACCAGCCCCAGCAGGTTGGTGCCGGTGGGGGTCATCGGGCGGCGGACGTCGTACTCCCCGAGCCCGTCGAGTTTCCACAGCAGGGCCTCGCGGGCGTCCCGGAGGTGGTGCAGCAGGTCCGCCTTGGTCTCCGCCTCGTCCATGCCCGCCACCCTCCCACCCCGCGCGCCCGGCGCGCGCCCGGGGCATCGGGCGCGCGCCGGGCGCCGGTCAGCCCGCGGCCTCGGCGTCGGCGAGGCGCCCGCGCAGCATCAGGTCCATGACCCGCATGTACCGGTCCGCCCGCTGCCGGCCGAGCACGAACGGGTTGCCGTCCTCGGGGCGGGTCCGCAGCTGCTCGGCGCGCTGGAGGCCGTAGTCGTTGGGGTGGTTGGACAGTTCCACGTCCACCCCCGCCGCCCGCATCTCGGCCCGGAAGGGGGCGATGGACCCGATGTAGGTGCGCAGCTCCGCGACCGTGCCGGGCGGGTTGGTGCCGCCCCACATCATGGCCGTGTGGCGCTCGCCGCCCCACCGCACCGGGAAGATCGGCGACACCGTGCCCGGGGTGTGGCCGGGCGTGTGGTGCAGGCGGACGGTGGTGCCGCCGAGCGTGAGGTCCTGGCCGTCGGCGATCTCCAGGTCCCGAGCGGGGGCGTGCTCGGGCCGGGTGCGCTCGACCAGGTCCCAGTCGGCCGGCGACATCATGACGCGCGCGCCGTACCGGTCGGCGAGCAGTTGCGCGCAGCCGAAGTGGTCGCCGTGCCCGTGGGTGACGACGACGTACCTGATCTGCTCCGGGTCGGCGCCCACCGCGCGCAGCCCGGGGACGATGACGGCGTCGGCGTCCTCGGGGGCCTCCAGCGCGTCGAACAGCACGATCCCGTCGTCGGTGAGGAGCGCCATGGCGTGCACGAACCCCACGCTGAGCAGCACGAGGTCGTCGAACAGCTTCAGCGGGGCCGGGGCGGGCACCTGGGGGAACTCGACGTCGGGGGACAGCGAGAACACGAGCGCCTTCAGGACCGGGTCGTCGCCGGCGAGCAGGCGGGCGCGGTCGTAGTACGCCTGCCCGTCGGAGGCGGCGGCCGCCGCCGAAGGGGCCAGGCCGGCCGCGCCGGCGGCGGCGATCCCGATGGCGGCGAGGCGGCCGAAGCCGCGCCGGGAGAGGTGGCCGGCCGCGTGGCGCGGGCGGAGAGGGGTCGTCATGGCGTGCCATTTCTGTGGATCGGATCTACGCACGAGACGGGCGGCGGGGCCCCACCCACCGGACTGTGATCACGCACCCGTACGCGCGGTTCGTCACGAAACGGTCACATCCGTCCGGAGGAGGGCGGCGCCGCCCGGCACCCCGCCGGCCTCGGACCGGCCGGCGGCCGCCACCGCCGGCCCCGGGGACCGGCAGCGGAGACCCGCCCGCGTCCGCTACCGGGCGGGCGGCGGCGCCGGGGGGCGCATCCGGCCGTTCTGGAAGGCGGTGAACAGCCACCCGCCGTCCCCGCGGACGGCCACCCGGGTCTGGATGGACAGGTCTTCGGGGCGGCCGGTGTCGGCACCGGGCCACAGGACGCACACCCCGCTGGTGACCACCACCGCCAGATCGGGGCCCGCGAAGCGGATGTGCCACTCGCGCGGGTCGGTCAGCCGGGTGCCGGCCATGAAGCCGTCGAAGCCCTCCTGCATGCTCGCGGCGATCCCGGAGCGGGTGCGCAGGTGCGAGCCGTCGACGGCGACGAAGTCCGCGTCCTCGGTGAACGTCGCGGCGAACGCCGCCCCGTCACCCGCCGCCCAGGCCCGCTGCTGGGCCGCCACCAGGCCGCGCAGGTGGTCCCGCGCCGCCGCCTCCCACCCCGCGGACGCGTCCCCGGTCGTGGTCGTGGTCATGGTCGCCATCCTCTCCGCGGCCCCCGCGGGGCCGCCGTCGTGTGTGTGCGCCGCCCCGGGCGGCACGGTGCCGGACCGGTCGGGGGTCACCGCGCAGCGGCGCGCCGCAGCGAACGCAGTTCCAGGGCCGCGTACACCGCCACCACCGCCGCGCCGACCAGCAGGAACGCCACCCCGAAGGCGTTCAGCGGGATCAGCCCCGCGAACGCCAGCACCACCAGGGCCGCGCCCGAGAGCGCGTTGCCCGCGACGACCACCGCCACGTGCCGCACCGGGATCTCGGGGTATCCGGCGATCAGCAGCAGCGCGACGGCCCCGCCGAGCATGGCGACGCCGAACGGGACGGACCAGGCGAGCGGCAGCCCCAGCAGGTCGGCGAGCGGACCGCCGGCGGCGAGCAGGACCACGCCGAAGACGGCGGTGCTCCAGCCGTCGACCCGCAGGACCGCCCGCAGCGGCCCCGCCTGCGGTTCCCCGATCGCCGCGCGCGGGGCGGCCACCCTTCCGGTCGGCGTACCCATCCGCTTCCCCTCCCCGTCGCCGGCCCCCGCCGGGCCGGACCGCGCACCGACGATCGCAGCGGGCCGGCGGCCGTTCAATAACCTCGGTGGTCATGGCGGCGGCCACCCGGGGCGGTCCTATGCTCCTCGGTATGGGGACACGGGAGCCGTCGGCGGTGGGGGCGCTGCTGCGCGACTGGCGGCAGCGGCGCCGGCTCAGCCAACTCGACCTGTCCCTGCTGGCCGACACCTCCGCCCGGCACGTCTCCTATGTCGAGACCGGGCGCGCGCGCCCGAGCCGCGAGATGCTGCTGCGGCTCGCGGCAACGCTCGACGTCCCCCTGCGCGAGCGCAACACGCTGCTGGTGGCCGGCGGGTTCGCCCCCGAGTACCGCGAGAGCGCCCTCGACGACGCCTACATGGCCTCGGTCCGGTCGGCCCTGGAGACCATGCTGACGGCGCACGAGCCGTACCCGGCCGTGGTGGTGGACCGGCTGTGGAACGTGGTGCGGGGCAACGCCGCCATGGCCGTCCTCATGGAGGGCGTCCCGCCGCACCTGCGGGAGCGGCCGAACGTGTTCCGCCTGGTCCTGCACCCGGAGGGCCTGGCCGCCCGCCTCGCCAACCTGGAGGAGGTGCGCGGCCTCTTCCTCGACCGCCTGCGCCGCCAGGCCGGCGCCACCGCCGATGCCGAGCTGCGCGCCCTGCTGGACGAGGTCGCACGCTACCCCGTTCCCGCCGGCGCGGACCGCCCCGCCGCCGACCCCGCGCCCGGGCCGACCCCGAGCAGCCCGATCGAGGTGCCGCTGCGCCTGCGCACGCCGTTCGGCGAACTGGCGATGTTCAGCACCATGGCCACGTTCGGCGCCCCCGCCGACGTGACCCTGTCGGAGCTGGCGATCGAGTTCTTCTACCCGCTGGACGCCTTCACCGCCGACACCCTGCGCGCCCTGGCCTAGAACGACACCCGCCCCGCACCGGGCCGGTGGCGGGGACGAGGGCGGGCGGCGGTGTCAGGTGGTGAGCGCCGCGACGGCGAGGGCCGTGGGGCGAGGGCGGAGGAGCCGAACACGGTCGTGTGGCGGGCCTTCTCCAGCGTCCAGGTCCACGCGGGGAAGCCGCGCTCGGCCGCGGCGAGGGGCGCCGGGACGTCGACGCGGGCCGGCCCCGGGTCGCCCGTGCGGGGGAATGCGGCCCGGACCGACGCCGCCGCGGTCCGGTCGCTGTGGATGATCAGGCAGTCGCCGATGGCCACCGGCGCCAGGGCGCCCCAGGTCAGCGGGACCGCCCAGGCGGCGCCGGCCACGTGCAGGCCGGCGAGGACCGCCATGGCGGCGGCGACCGAGGCGGGGACGGTGGTCTCGTGGCCGCCCGCGTCGAAGCGCATCCCGTTCTCGGCCGGGACGGTGGTCCGCACGCCCTGCCGGTCCAGTTCGGCGTGGGCGGTCACCGTCGCGGCCGGGCCGTGGCGGTGGCGCACCAGCGGGATGCCCACGAACGCGGCGGCGACGAGCAGGTGCATGACGGCGATGAACGTGTCCATGGGAGAGGACGGCCTGATGCCGCTGGCGGGCGACGAGGTGGGGGACGAGATCGACCTGCCCGACCCCGACCGCGACGGCCGGCGCCCCGCGGCCACCCGGCCGGCGACCGGGCGGCACGCGATGTGCGGCCGCCACCCCTGGCTCGTGCAGGCCCTCGGCTCCCACGTCCGCCACGGCCCCCGCAAGGCCCGGTACGACGACCGCTGCCTCGCGGCCTTCGAGGCCGCCGGGTTCGCCGACGCCGACGCGGACCGGGCGGCGGCCGCCGTGTTCACCTACGTGCTGGGCAACGCGGTCGGCGCCTCCGCGACCGCGTCGCTGACCCGGCGCCCGGCCCGCGGCGGCGCCGGTCCGGGCCGGGCCCTGGCGGACGCCGCCGCCGAGGCGGCCGCGACCGCGCGGCGCTACCCCCGCCTGCGCCGGCGCGCCGACTCCCCGGCCGCCCGCTACAACGCCGGGCCGGACCAGGCGTTCGCCCTTCGGCCTCGACACCCTCCTCGACGGCATCGAGGCCCGCCTCCCCGGGCGGTCCACCGCGACCCCCTGACGGCCCCGGTCCCGGGACGGGCCCCCGGACACGGCGAGGGCCCGGGGGCGGTCGCCCCCGGGCCCTCGA
>NZ_BCRK01000223.1 GCF_001552555.1 Nocardiopsis trehalosi NBRC 14201
CTCTGCCGGGGAGCCGCGCCCCCGCTTCCGGCCCCACCGCCGCCCCCGCCACACCGTGCGGCCCCGGACGCCCGCGTTCCGACGCCCCCGCGTGGCAGAATGCCCCGCATCACGACGCCGGGGAGGGAGTGACGGGTGTTCCGCAACGAGACGGGCCGCGTGGTCTCGCCGACCGACCTCGTCGACGCCATGCAGTGCGACCACCGCAGCGCGCTGCGCACCGCCCTCGCCGAACGCGTCGACGGCGCCCCCGTCCCCGCCGACATCGACCCCCTCGTCGCCCGGCACGGCGAGGCCCACGAGCGGGCCGAACTCGACCGGCTGCGCGACCTGTTCGGCGACGGCGTCGTCACCGTCCCCAACCCCGAGCCCACCCACGCCGCCATGCGCGCCGCCGCCCGCGCCACCGCCGAGGCCATGGCCGCCGGCGCGCCCGTCGTCTACCAGGGCTGCTTCTACGAACCGGTCGAACCCGGCATCGCCTTCCACGGCCGCGCCGACTTCCTCATCAGCACCGCCGTCGACCCCGCCACCGGCGAGCGCCGCCCCGGCGCCGACGCCCGCTACGAACCCTGGGACACCAAGCTCGCCCGCCACCCCGGCCCCGCCGCCGTCCTCCAGCTCGCCGCCTACGCCGACGCCCTCGGCCGCATGGGCCCCGGCGCCCCCGAGCACATGTACCTGCTCACCGGCGACCGCGCCGTCCACGCCCACCGGGTCGCCGAGTTCCTGCCCATCCTCGCCACGGTCCGCGACCGCCTCCTGGCCCGGCTGCGCGAACCCGCCGCCCTGCCCACCCCGCTGTGGGGGCCGCCCTGCGCCGCCTGCGAGGGCTGCGGCTACGCCGCCCTGTGCGCCGACGGCCGCGCCGCCGCCCGCCACCTCTCCCTGGTCGCCGGGCTCCGCACCGACCAGGCCCGCAAGCTCGGCGACGCCGGCATCACCACCATCGACGCCCTCGCCGAGGCCACCGACGACGACCGGCCCGGCCTGCTGCCCCGCCACACCTTCACCCGGCTGCGCGCCCAGGCCGCGCTCCAGGTCCGCCAGGACGCCACCCGCCGCCCCGACGACCCGCAGGGCACCGTCATCGCCGAGGTCTACGCCGAGGAGGGCCTGGCCGGGCTGCCCGCCCCCTCGCCCGGCGACGTGTTCTTCGACATGGAGGGCTACCCCTACTTCGACGGCGCCGACGGCCGCGGCCTGGAATACCTGTTCGGCGCCGTCACCACCGCCGACGACCCCCTGGCCCGCCCCGGAGAGGGCGAACCCGCCGGCGGTGGCGGCGAGCGCTTCCACGCCTTCTGGGCCCACGACCGCACCGCCGAGAAGCGCGCCTTCGAGGAGTTCGTGGACTTCGCCACCGCCCGCGTCGACGCCGACCCCGGGGCGCACGTCTACCACTACGCCTCCTACGAGGCCGACCGGCTCAAACTGCTGTCCGCCACCTTCGCCACCCGCGAGGCCGAGGTCGACGAGCTCCTGCGCCACCGCCGCCTGGTCGACCTGTTCACCGTGGTCAAGAAGAGCCTGCGCGTCTCCCAGCGCTCCTACTCCATCAAGTACCTCGAACCCCTCTACCTGGGCGGCTCCCGGGCCGGCGAGGTCACCACCGCCACCTCCAGCATCGACGCCTACGCCGAGTACGCCGCCGCCCAGGAGGCCGGCGACACCGACCGCGCCGCCAAGGTCCTCGCCGACATCGCCGACTACAACCGCGACGACTGCGTCTCCACCGCCCGGCTCCGCGACTGGCTGGAGGACCTGCGCGCCGAGCACGGCATCACCGCCCGCCCCCTGCGCCAGGACGAACTCGCCGCCGAGGACGACGACGAGCGCGCCGCCGAGCGGCGCCGCCGCCGCGAGGAGCAGGAGGCCCGCCTGCGCGCCCTCACCGACCCCCTCCTCGACGGCGTCCCGCCCGACCCGGCCGCCCGCACCCCCGACGACGCCGCCCGCGCCCTGCTCGCCGCCCTCGCCGGCTACTACCGCCGCGAGGAGAACCCCTCCTGGTGGGACTACTTCCGCCGCGTCTCCGCCCCCATGGAGGAACTGGAGGCCGACACCGACTGCCTGGTCCCGCTGCGCGTCCTGCGCGGCGACTGGCAGGAGCCCACCGGCCGCCAGCGCCTGGCCCGCCGCGAGATCGAACTGCGCTGCGACCCCGTCCGCCCCCACCCCTTCAGCACCGGTGACACCGTGCGCCTGCTCTACCCCGGCCCGCCCGGGCAGGGCGCCGACACCGTCAACGCCACCGTCGCCACCGCCGCCGCCGACCGCGTCACCGTGGTCGAGACCGGCACCCCCGGCGAGACCTACGCCCGCGCCCCCGCCGCCGTCCTGCCCGGCCCGCCCGTGCGCTCGGCTCCCAAGGACGAGGCGCTGTGGGAGCTGGCCGCCGAGACCGCCGCCGACCTGCCCGCCCTGCCCGACACCGCGGGCGTCGACGTGCTGCGCCGCCGCCCGCCGCGCACCCGCGACGGCGCCGGCCTGCCCGACCCCGCCGAGCACGGCGGCGACCTCGTCGCCACCGTCATCGACGCCGTCGACCGGCTCGACTCCTCCTACCTCGCCGTGCAGGGCCCGCCCGGCGCCGGCAAGACCTACCTCGCCGCCCGCCTCATCACCCACCTGGTGGCCCAGGGCCGCACCGTCGGCGTCTGCTCCACCAGCCACAAGGCCGTCGAGAACGTCCTGACCGCCGCACTGGCCGCCGCGCGCGCCGCAGGCACCGACCTGCCCTGCGCCAAGCGCCCCGCCAAGAAGCCCGACCCCGAGGCCGCCTGGGACCAGCCCAAGAGCGTCAAGGAGCTGGCCGGCTGGCGGGCCGGCCGCGAGGGCGGGCACCTCGTCGGCGGCACCGCGTGGAACTTCGCCAACGAGGCGGTGCGCGCCCAGCCCTTCGACGTCCTCATCATCGACGAGGCCGGCCAGTTCGCCCTCGCCGACACCCTCGCCGTCTCCACCGCCGCCCGCGACCTCGTACTGCTCGGCGACCCCCAGCAGCTCCCGCAGGTCGTCCAGGGCACCCACGGCGAGGGCGCCGGCGCCTCCGCCCTGGAGCACCTCGTCGGCGGCGCCGAGATCATCGACCCCGCCCGCGGCTACTTCCTCGACCAGACCCGCCGCATGCACCCCGCCGTGTGCGCCCCGGTGTCGGACCTGTCCTACCGGGGCCTGCTGCACGCCCACCCCTCCACCGCCGAGCGCGCCATCGGCGGCGTCGCCCCCGGCCTGTACCGGCTGCCCGTCGACCACACCGGGCGCGCCACCCACAGCCCCGAGGAGGTCGCCGCGGTCGTCGCGGTCGCCGCCGACCTCGTCGGCCGCACCGTGCGCGAGCCCGGCGCCACCGCCGAACGCGAGCTGACCGCCGAGGACGTCCTCGTCGTCGCCCCCTACAACCTCCAGGTGCGGGCGCTGCGCGCCGCCCTGGAGGCCGCCGGACTGGGCGCGGTGCGCGTGGGCACCGTCGACCGGTTCCAGGGCCAGGAGGCCCCCGCGGTCATCTGCTCCATGACGGTCTCCAGCGCCGCCGAGGCCGCCCGCGGCCTCGACTTCGTCCTCTCCCGCAACCGGCTCAACGTCGCCCTGTCGCGCGCCCAGGTCGTGGCCGCCCTGGTGTACTCCCCGCACCTGGTGACCGCCGCCCCCCGCACCGTCGCCGAACTGCGGGTCCTCGCCGGGTTCGCCGGGCTGTGCGGCGCCGCCGCCGACTGGCCCGGCGCCCGCTGACCCGCGCCGCACCCGCACGCCCCCTTGATCATCGGCCCCGACGGGAGTTGGATGGTCGCCATGGCCACCTCCACCCCCCAGCCACCGCCGCTGTGCCCGAAGGTCATCGTCGAGGGCACCCGGCTCACCGGCAAGACCGACCTCGCCTTCGCGCTCAACGAGCACCCCCGGCTGGTCGGCGACCGCCGCTACCGCTACCACTCGCCGCTGATCTCGGGGGAGTGGAGCGGGTTCACCAACCAGGCGTGGGGGGTGAGCATGCTCGACTACGGCCCCGCCGAGGAGCCCGCGGTCCTGGAGGCGTACCGCACATGGGTGCGGATGTTCGAACTCCAGCGGTACTATTCGTGGATCGTGGACCGGTTCCACCTCTCCACGCAGGTGACCCAGTCGCGGATGGGTCGCGGACGGCCCGACTTCGACTGGCTGGAGGAGCGGCTGCGCCCGCTCGGCTTCGCCGTCGTGCTGTGCACGCGCGCCGAGGACTCCTTCGCCGCCGCCCGCGAGGAGCGGTTGCGGATCTCCGCCAACCCCGCTCAGTACGACGACCTCACCGTGTTCCTGCGCGAGCAGGAGGAGCTGCGCGCGGCCGCCGCGCGCAGCGCCCTGCCCGTCCTGGAACTGGAGGTCACCGGCCGCTCCGTGAGCGACCTCGCCGAGGAGGTGGCCGACTTCCTCGACAGCTCCGCCCTGCTCCGCATGACCGACGACGAAGGACCTCCGCGAGAACGTGTCCGCTGACCCCGCCGCCGCCTGCCCCCCGCGCCGCCCCCGCGCGGCCGCCCACCACCCCGCTGCGAGAAGGTGCCTTTCCCGGTGACGCCGATCGAGAACGGAGACGCCGACCAGCGCAACACCCGCCACCCCACCGGGGTGCGGGTCACCGCGGGGCTGCTCCTGGCCGCCTCCCTCGTCCTGGGCCCCCTCGGCTACGTCGAGGCGATCTCCGCCGACGCCGCCGCCGCCGAGTGGTACACGCTCGGCTTCGGCGCCTCGGTGGGGCTGCCGCTGCTGGCCGCCGCCATCACCACCGTCGCCGGCGACCGCCGGGCCGCCGTCTGGTCGCTGGCGCTGCTCGCCTGGCCCGTCGTCTACGTGGCGGCCGTCCACCTGCTCGTCCCCGCCGCCTGACCCGGGCACCGGCCCGCGCCCCCTAGGGTGAGGGCCGGGCGGCCGCCGCCGGCCGCCGCAGCCGACCCGGAGGACGCGTGTCTGCCAAGAAGAAGAAACCGCACCGACCCCGACGGGCGGCCGCGCCCGGCGCGGACCGGCCGCCCGCCCCCGGGGGCGCGCCGCGCACCGCCGCCCGCACCCCCGTGGTGGTCGACGAACCGCGCCCCCGCTGGCCCCTGGCGCTGTGGGCCGGCCTGGTCCTGGTCTGGGTCGCCGGATCCGCGGTGTTCCTCGTGCTCTACCTCGCCGAGGCGCTGTACCTGCTCACCGAGGAGGTCACCGACGCCGGGCGCCGCGCCGCCGGCTCCTACCTGCTCGGCCTGGTCGTGTGCGCGCTGGGTGCCCCGCTGGCCGGGGCCGTCGCCGCCGCCGTGCTGCGCCGCCGCATCGCCGCGATCCTGTTCGGCGTCGCCCTGGCCGTGTCGGCGCTCGCGCTGTTCACGGTCGCCCCGCCCGGCGAGGTCGCCGCCGCGCTCACCGGCTCCCTGGGCTGAGACCCGCCCCGCGCGGCGGTGCGCCGCGGCGCGCACCGCCGCGGTGCGCCATCATGGTGTGCTGTGAGCGGTGACGGGGAGAGCGCGGAGGTCGCGGAGATCGTGCCGGCCGAGGTGCGCGCGCGCCTGGCCCACGGCGCCGCCAGCGTCCTGGTCGACACCCGGGCCCTGGAGGACGTGCGCCGCCGCTTCGACGACGAGCAGGCCGCCGCCCTGGGCCGCTACCTGGCCTCCGCGCAGTCCGCCAACACCCTGCGCGCCTACCGGTCGGACTGGACCGCGTTCAGCGCCTGGTGCCTGGCCGAGGGCCGCCGCTCGCTGCCCGCCGACCCGGTCGACGTCGCCGTCTACCTGGCCGCCGCCGCCGACACCGTCCGCCCGGGCGACCCCGCCCGCTGGGCGCTGTCCCCGGCCACCCTGGAGCGCAAGGCGGCCGCGATCGCGGCCGTGCACGGCGCCCACGGCCTGCCCTCGCCCACCCGGGCCGACGTGGTGCGCATGACCCTGCGCGGGATCCGGCGGCGCCGCCGCGCCCGCCCCGCCCGCAAGCGGCCCGTCCTGCTCGACACCCTGGAGGCGCTGCTGGAGCAGCGGCCCGCACCCGGACACCCCACCGGGGCGGCCCGCCGGCGCGACGCCCTGCTGCTGCTCACCGGGTTCGCCGGGGCGCTGCGCCGCGGCGAACTCGCCGCCCTCACCTTCGACGACGTCACCGCCGCCGCCGACGCCCGCACCGGCGACCCCCTGCTCGTCGTCGCGCTGGGCGCCACCAAGACCGACCAGGAGGCGCGGCACGCCCAGCAGGTCGCGCTGCCCCGCGGGCGCCGCCCCGCCACCTGCCCGGTGTGCGCGTTCGCCGACTGGGCCGAGGTGCTGGAGGCCCGCCGCGACGGCGGGCCCGACGCCGTGCGCGCGCTGCTGGAGGCCGCCGCGCGCGCCGAGGAGGCGCGCGGCCCCGCGCCGGCCGCGCACCGCTGCCACACCTTCACCGGGACCGATCTGGCCGACGGCACCGGCCGCCCGCTGCTGCCCGCGGTCGACCGGCACGGCAACATCGCCGACCGCGCCGTGTCCGGGCGGGCAGTCGCCGACCTGGTCAAACGCTACGCCGAGCGCGCCGGGTTCGACCCCGCCGCCTACAGCGGGCACTCCCTGCGGTCGGGATTCGCCACCCAGGCCGCCCTCGGCGGCGCCGCCGACCGCGAGATCATGCGGCAGGGCCGGTGGACCAACCCGCGCACCGTCCACGCCTACATCCGCACGGCCGCCCCCCTCGACGACAACGCGGTCACCCGCCTGGGGCTGTAACCCGAACGTGTCTGTTATGTGGCAAGATGCCGGAGTGATCGATGAGTTTCGCGCCGCCTTCCAGGAACTGATCGACGCCTCCGTCGCGACCGATTCCCGCCAGTTCCCCACGGCCGTGCACACGGTCTACCGCCTGGCCTCCCAGGTGCCCGTGGATGAGCGGGAACTCGCCCTGGAGGCGCTCGGCCCCGTCCTCGCCGGCGGCCACACCGCGCCCGGTGTCACCGCCGACCTGTCCGTCGTCGCCGGGGCGATGGTGGAGATGGGGACCGACCCCGGTGGCACCGGCGTCGAGGTCATGCGGCTGCTGCGCAGCATGGGGCAGGGCGCCGCCGTGTTCCTCTACGCCTGGGACCGCACCGGCGGCGGAACGCCCCCCGACCCCGACGAGGTCACCGCCGCCGCCGAGGAGCGCGTCGCCGCCGAACTCGGCGAGACCGCCCCCACGGCCACCATGTGCTGGTGGACCATCCGCCGCTACGGGCTGGCCGCCAAGACCATGCTCAGCGAGTCGAGCGTGCGCCAGGCGATGCGCTCCGACGCCGAGCTGCGCGCCGAACTCGTCGCCATCTCCAACCAGCTCTCCGCCGCCCTGCCCGAGTTCGAGGAGGTCCGCGCCCTGCTGCGGATGTCCGAGGCCACCTCCGCGCTGGTGCTCGACCGCGCGTCCGGGCGCGGCTTCCGGGTGCTGTTCGACGGCATCGGCGACAACTTCCAACTGCACACCCTGCTGGCCGACGCCCTGGTCGGGGAGCAGGGGCGCGGGCTGGCCGGCGAGCGCCCCGACCCCCGCTGGACCGCGTCGTTCCGCGACGCCGACCCCGACCCCGAGGCGCGCGTGGTGCGCGGCTGGTGGAACCTGGTCGCCGTCGACGGGTCGTGGGTGTGGAACGAGGGGGTGCCCGCCGACATCCCCACGGTCGACGGCGAGCACGTGCTCGTCCTGGACGAGCAGCCCTACGCCCGCTCCTGGAGCGCCGGCCGGCGCCACCCGCACGTGCGCGGGTGGCTGGAGGTCGAGTCGGAGCTGGCGCCCGAGGAGGTGGCGCGGTGGTGGAGCCGGACCGCGCCCGCGCAGTCGCTCGGCCAGGCGGCCGCCGAAGGGGCGTCGGGGGACGCGCCGGCGGACCCGGCCTGGGAGTTCGAGTTCCAGCCCGCCGCCGGCGGGTCCGCGCCCGAGGACGGCGCGGCTGCCGCGCCGGAGGCCCCGGCCGAGGGCACCGCCCCGGTCGCCGAGGCCGCCCCGCAACCGCAGGGGTCTTCGCCGTCGGCGACCCAGCAGGTGTTCGGGTTCGTCCCCGAGGAGCCGGCCGCGCCGGACCCCCGTCCGGAACCGGCCGCCGCCGGCTGGGACGCGCCGCCGGCCGCGCCCGCGTGGGAGGAGCCGGCGCCGCCCGCCCCGGAACCGGCCGCACCGGACCCTCGGCCCGAGCCGGCGGCCACCGGCTGGGACGAGGCGCCCGCCGCGCCCGCGTGGGAGGAGCCGGCGCCGCCCGCGGCGGAGCCGGACCCCGCCCCCGCCGAGACCGCCGCCCCCGAGGAGCCGCGGGAGCGCCCGCAGCCCGCCGCCGACGCCGCGGGGGAGCGGGCCGACCCCGTGCCGCCGGGGGCCGGCTTCCTGCCGCCGCTGCCGCCCGGCGTCTCCGACAGCGCCGGCTGGGGACCCGCCTGGCGCTAGGTCGTGTTTGT
>NZ_BCRK01000224.1 GCF_001552555.1 Nocardiopsis trehalosi NBRC 14201
GCGTGGCGGGTCGGCGGCGGCCCCGCCCACCACGGGCGGCACAAACCGGAGGCCCGGTCCACAGACCCCCTTCCCTGGCCGCCGAATCCCCCCGCAACTCACAAGCCGCCCACCGAGGCCACCACGTTCGGGACCCCCACCCCGCACAAATGGCCCCCGTTCCGCGCTGCGATCAGCGCAGCGGCAAGGCGCGGACCGTCGGTGGCCGCACCCGGCACCGCGCTCGCCCCGGACGGTGGGCGCCCGCGTCGGGCCGCGTCGGGGCCGTCCGGCGGCTCGCCGCCGGGGACGCGGGGTACCCGCTCGATCAGGTGCCGGGGTGGCCGCTCCGGGAGACGAGGAGGCGATCCACCGCGCGGGGCAGGACCGCGCCCAGCAGGCCGACGGCCGCGTACGGGACCTGGCCCGGGGCGCACACGCCGAGGATGCGGCCGAGGCCGCGGCCCGGCTCGCGCAGGAACAGCCGGCGCTCCGGGTAGCGGTCGGGCACCGCCCAGTTGCCCGCGAGCAGGCTCACCACCGCCACCAGCGCCACCCATACCCACGGCCGGTCCCCCACCGGCACCTGCGCGTACCAGTCGGCGGCGCGGGCCAGCAGCGCAGCGGCGTACGCGGCGGTGTCGGCCGCCGGGGTGTACAGGGCCGCGCCGGCCGCCGGGGTGTACAGCGCCGTGTCGGCCGCCGGGGCGCCCGCGCCCGGCAGGGCAGCGGGCAGTCGGACGGCCGCCACCGCGAGGGCGCCCGCGCTCACGGCCGCCGCGCCGAGGGTCGCGGCCAGGCCGCGCCCGGTTGCGCTCAGCTCCTCGCGGGCGGGGAACCGCCGCCACGGCCGGTCGCCGGCGCGCGCGGCGCCCATCGCGTAGGCGCGGCGCTCGCGCAGGAACCGCCACGCGGTGCCGAGGGCCGCGAACCCGTGCCGGGCGGCCACCACCATCACCGCGAACTCGTGCAGCATCGCCGCCACCGCCTGGCTCAGCGCCACCGGCAGCCGGGCCCACCACAGGGCGAGCCGGCGGAACACCGGCGCGATGTCACCCGGGACCCGCACCCCGCTGCGGATGGCGCGCCCGTAGGCCCAGCGGCGCAGCCCCGCCAGCGGGGGGTCGCCGGGCAGCGGCGGGGCGCCGTCGGTGCCGGGGCGGGCCAGCCGGTAGTCGAGCAGCACGGCGGCGACGAGCAGGACCAGCAGGAACCAGCGGGTCACCGCGCCTCCACCGGACAGGGTGTACAGCACCCGGGTGGCCTGCGTCGGTTCGATCCCGGCGACGGCGGCGTTGAACACCATGTGCTCCAACCCGGCCACCCACACCGCGACGACCGGCAGCAGCCACAGCCACGCGCCGTAGCGCCGGGCCCCGACGACCGCCAGGCCGAACGCCGCCCCGACGAGGGCCGTCGTCACGCCGTGCCCGGAGAAGTGCACGCCGGCCTCGGGCAGCTCCACGGCCCCCGGGAACAGGGTGAACAGCCCGAACCGGGGGACCGCCAGGGCGCCGCCCGCTGTGGAGGACACTGCGCGCAGCACCTCCTCGGCGAGCTGGAAGCCCGCGCCGGACGCGGCGGCCAGCAGCAGGTAGTCGACCGCGGCGAACCGGCGGAACCGGCGCCGCGCCACCAGGCGGAGCAGCAGCAGCGGGACGAGCTTGCCGACCTCCTCGACGGGCACCGCCAGGTAGGTGTAGGCCGCCCAGCCCTGCGGGTCGAGCCCGGTCGCCCCGGCGAGCGCGCGCTCGGCGAGGGCGATCGGCCACAGCATCAGCGCGCCGAGCAGCAGGACCCGGACGAGGGTCGCGAACCCGACGGTGCGCGACCGCGAGAGCCAGGCGAGCTGCACCAGCAGCCACAGCACCCCCAGGACCACCCCCGGCACCGGGGAGAGGCCGGGCAGGAACAGCGGGGCGGTGAGCAGCAGGGCCAGCATCGCCCACGACCACGCGCCGCGCAGCCCGCGGAAGGCGGCGACGGTGCCCGGCGACCGCTCCCGGGCGGCGCGGACCCGCGCCGCCACCCGCTCGGCCGGGTCGGGCCCGGGGCCGCGCGGACCCCGCGCGTGCCGGGCGCCCTGCTCCAGGCAGCCGTAGCGCTGGGCGGCGCGCAGCAGGTCGGGGTCGCGGTCGTCGCGCGCCTCCTCGCCGAAGCGGGTGCGCGCCTCGGCGGGGTCGGGGCCGACGAGCGGGCGGAGGAAGTCGGGCGGTCCGGCGGCGACGGTGAGCGCGGACGAGGCGATGAGGACGGCGGCCGACAGGTCCTCGACGGTGACGAGCAGGTCGGTGGGCTCGTCGCCCCAGCTGCGGATGACCTCGAAGATGCTCATCGGGTCGGGACCCACCTCGGTCACCGGCTCGTAGGCGAACTCGGCGCGGGTGCGGCAGACCAGCAGGCGGTCGGCGCCGAGGGCGTGCCCGGCGGCCACGACGCGGGCGATGAGGGCGGTGTCGCGGGGGGCGGTGAAGGGGACGACCGTCTTGCGGTCCTGCTCCAGCCAGCCGGGGTCGAACTCGGTGGCGTTGGCGCAGACGCGCAACACGAGGTCGCGGGTGATCATGGCCTGTTCGTCCATAAGCTCCCTTTACGCGGTGCCCGGCCCGGGGGATGGCCGGCCCGGAGGCCGTGCGGCATCGTCGCCGGCGCGGAGGGACCGGCGGATCGCTACGCTATCGCGCGCGCCCGTTTCCGGGCACGCCTCTCGCTCCTTTCGCCCCGCCCCCGGCCCCATGACGCGGGCCCCGGCCCCGAAGCCTCGGCCGACAGCGGACCCCCGCTCCCCGCCCGGCCCGCCCGAGAAGCCCGGCGGCCACACCAACCACCCCACCCCTGCGGGACGACCGGCCCGTCCCACACCCACGGCCGGGGGCGGCCCATCGGCGAACCCGGTCCCGGTGGCGGTCCGAACGCGCAGTGGCCGTCCCGCACCCGACCGCCTCCTGGCATCTCGCCCTGGTGGACGGCTCCACCACCGCGCCCCCATCACGCGGTGTGACCGCTCCATGGTCCGTCGCACGGACGCACCCGATCGTCTCGTCCACCCGGCCCTGCTGCGCCCGGCCGCATTCCGCGTCGTCCAGCCGTCCGCTGAGAGGGGCCCTATCGGCCGTGCGACGCCGAATGCCCGGCCGGGGCGCGCCCACGGGGCACCGGGGCGGTGGCCGTACGGCGGGAGGGCGCCCTACGTCCGGTACTCCCGCGCTCGGCCCGGGGCACGGGATCGACCTGCGGTCCGACCAGCGGCGCCCCGGGCGGGCCGGGCGGGCCGGTGGCCGACTGGGCGGGCCTGGTGGTGGTACGCCGTCCGCGCCCGGCGACGGTGGCGGGCGGGGGCCCCGTCGCCTCGGCGGGCACCCGTCTGGTCACCCCCGCCCTCGGCTACGGCAGGGACAGGCGGTGGCGGGCCGCGCGGGTCAGGCGGCGGGGAGGGTCAGTTCGGCGAGGACGGCGCGGTGGTCGGTGCCGGGCACGTCGTGGACCTCCACCGCGTCCACGGCCGCACGGGCGTCGACCAGGACGTGGTCGAGCGCCGCGAACGGCAGCGGCTCCCCCGGCCAGGTCGGCCGGAGGCCCGCGCCCGCCGCGTCGGCGGCGTCGGTGTACCCGGTGGCGAGGAGCGCCCGCAGCGCGGCGTGGTCGAGCGTGGCGTTGAGGTCGCCCGCGAGGATGCGCAGCGGGCCCCCGGAGTCGGCGGGCGGAAGCCCGTCGATCGCGCGCTCCCAGGCGGACACCGCCGCCCCGCCCAGCGGCGGCATCGGATGGACCGACGCGGCCTCCACCGGCGGCGCGCCGGGAACGGCGATCCGCGCACGCGGCAGCGCGAAGACGGGACCGGACGGCACGACCGGAGCGCCCACCCGCTGCACCGGGTGGCGGGCGTAGAGCGCCCCGCCCGCCACCCCCGGTGCGGCATCGACGACGGCGTGCGGCAGATCCGCGCCGAGCCCGGCGCGTTCCAGCGCATCGACGGCGGCGGGCGTGGCCTCCTGCACGGCGAGCACGTCGGCGTCCGACCGCCGCACCAGGTCGACCACCGCGTCGGAGTCGGCGCCGCCCGCCAGCAGGTTCAGGGTGAGCACCCGCAGTTGCGGCCCTTCCGGTGCCACGGCGGGGGACGGCCCGGGGAGGGCGCGGGGGAGCACGCAGGCCGCGAGGACGGCCGCGGCGGCCAGCGCCGCCGCCGCGGCGCCCCACCGCCGCGCGAGCAGCGCGACGGCCACGGGGACGACCGAGGTCGCCGCCGCGACGGGGGTCAGCGCGAGGGCGGGCACCAGCGGGAAGCCCGCCTCCAGGCCGCCCGCCCGGACGACCGCCCACACCACCCAGGGGGCCGCCAGCACCCACGGCAGGTACGCCACCGCTCCCGGCGCCCGCCGCCCGGCACCGCCTCCCGGAACCTCCCGACCCGAAGCCATCCCCCGGGTATACCGCACCGCCCGCCACCCGGTCCGCCGGGCGGGCATCGACCACCGCCCCGGGCCTGCCCCCACCGCCTCCCGGTCCCCCGGCCGCCACCCCGCTGCGGGACGCGCCGGCTCCGGGCCACACGACCGGGCAGGCCTCGACCACCGCTTCGGGCCTCCCCCGGCCGCCTTGTCCCGGATTCGGCAGGGATGAGCCGCGCGGCCCGCCCGTTCGCGTGAGCGGGGCCGGACCGGTCGCGTGGCCGACTGGGGCGCCGCACCTCCGAGGGGCCGTCGAAGAAGGAGATCATGCGCTGTATGAAGCGTTTCGCCGCCCGCGAGGTCTATCGCGCTCTGACCCGCACACCAGCCCACCACATCACCCGGACCGACCTTGCTCCCGCGGCTTGACATCTATAGGAGCATCCGAAGAGGCCGCACGGGCGACCGGCCGGGCCGCCGGCAGCGGGCGCGGCCTCGGCTCCGGACGCGTCCGACGGCAGCCGCACGACCGGCACCGAGGCCGCAGCCGCCCACTGAGGGCTTCGTCGTGGCGGGGGTCCGCGCCGGGGTCGTCGGCTACGCTGCCGGTCGAGTAGGCGACCTCCGAGGAGCAGGCATGACGCGGATCGGCATCACCGGTCACTCGAACCTCGCGGCCGACAGCGTCCCCCTGGTACGCGCCGCCTTGGTGGAGCTCCTGGCCCCGTACGCCGACGCCGGCCTGGTCGGCGTCTCCTGCCTGGCGCGCGGCGCCGATCAGCTCTTCGCCGAGGTCGTGCTGGACGCCGGCGGCCGGCTGGAGGTCGTCCTCCCTTCGGTCGACTACCGGGAGGCGAAGGTCGGGCCATGGGACCGCGACCGGTTCGACACCCTCCTGATGCGCTCGGCCTGCGTGCGGTACATGCCGCACAGGGTCGCCGACCGCGAGGCCTATAGGGACGCCAACGAGGCGGTTCTGGGCGGGATCGACCGCCTCGTCGCCGTGTGGGACGGCCGGCCGTCGGGTGGGAAGGGGGGAACCGGCGACGCGGTCGAGGCGGCGCGCGACCGGGGCGTCCCGGTCGACGTCGTCTGGCCCGCGGGCGCCCGCCGCGATTGACGGCCCCGCGAGCCGGAGCGGGGACGCTCTTACAGCGGGGGCTGCCCTCCGGCTCCGGCGGAGGGCGGCCCCCGCCTGATGGGACGCCCCCGCCGTCCCCGACCCGATGCCCACCGGGCGTCCCCGTTCCCGCACCCCGTCACGCTGCCGCCGCCCGAGGTGCCATGGTGTTCCTGGACGCCCTGGTCGCGGACCCGGAGCCGCCGGAGACGCCGCTCTCCGGCGGGCAGGCGGCCTTCGGCCCCGACGGAGGACGACTCCCGACCGGTGAGGCGGCCGCGCCGTGCCCGACCCGCCCGGCTCACCCTTCTACACCCCGCCTCGCAGACGTCGCCCGAGGTGCCACGGTGCCCCGGTTACGCCCTCGGACGCGCTGGAGGCGCCGCCCCTCCGGCGGGCAGGCGGCCGATAAGGCGCCCGTCACCGTCCCCGGCCCGATGCCCACCGGGCGTCCCCGTTTCCGCGCCCCGCCTCGCCGCCGTCGCCTCGCAGACGCCGCCCCTCTTGTTCTCACCCCTCCGCGTCGAGGTCCGGGCGGGCCGGGGACCGGTGGGGGTGCGGGGTGCGGGGGCCGCCGCCGAAGGCGTCGATGGGCAGGGTGAGCACGGCCGCCACCCCCGGGAGCTGGACGGTCCAGCCGACCAGGGCCCAGCCCAGGTGCAGGTGCTCCAGCGCGCGGGCCAGCGCGGCGACGCCCGAGGCGCGGACGCCGTCGGCGCCCTCGTAGAGGGCGCGGCGCGGCGGGTCGGGGTGGTCCTCGGCGGCCCGCAGGGTGAGGGCGGTCGGCCCCCGTCGGGCGATCCAGGCGCCCACCCCGCTGCACACCGAGCACCCCCCGGCGACGTAGAAGACACCGGGCGGACGCCCCGGCCACGGCCGCCAACGGGGCAGCCACGCCCGGACACCCGCCTGGTAGCGCCGCCAGTCGGTGCCGAACGCGGCGACCAGGTCGGCGTCCTCGTGCCAGGCGGCGAACCCCGCCCCGAAGGCGGCGGCGACGCCCGCCGCGACGAGCAGCAGCGGGTGCCCGGTCAGCACGGCGCAGCCGAGGTAGCCGAGGAGCGCGGCGGTCTGCATGGGGTTGCGCACGTAGGCGTAGGGGCCGCCGGTGACCAGCCGGACCGGCGGGTCGAGCGGCAGTGGGGTGCCGCGCCCGGCGGCGGCCAGCTCGCGCGCCGCGGCCGCCCCGGGGAGCAGCAGCACGGCCAGCACCTGGACGCCGACGGCGGTCGCCTGCGGCGGCCAGGCCGACCGGACGTCGAGCAGGTACAGCGGGAGCCCGAACCCGAGCGCGGCGGCCAGCACCGCCTGCGCCGCCACCCGCACCCCCAGCCGTTCGCCCCGGCGCGTCCAGCGCGCCAGCAGCACAGCGGGGACGAGGGCGGTGGCGATCGCGGCGAGGTCGCCGGCCATCCAGTGCGGGCCGAGCCGGACGACCGGCGCCGCCAGCGGCATGAGGATGAGGTCCAGCCAGACCAGCACCCCCACCACCAGCGGGGCGGCGAGGTCGCGCAGCAGCAGCGCGGGCAGCGCCCCCCACAGCAGCGCCCACCCGATCCACAGGTCCACGGGCAGCCCGCGCATCACCGCGCCCTCGGCGTGGAACGTCCACCAGCCCGCGTGCACGGCCACCGCGTTGACCGGGACGAGGGCGACCGCGCTCCACGCCGTCGCCACGACGGCGGCGGCCGCGTCGGTCCGGGTGGGCCGGCCGATCGCCGCCAGGGCCGCGATGGCGAGGACGGGGGCGAGGAAGGCGACGCCGCGGATGAGCGCCGGGTCGGCGGCGGCAGCGGGGAGCGGCCCGGTCATGGGGTGCCGTCCGCACCGGACGACCCGGACGACCCGGACGTCCCGGTCTCCCCGCCCGCCCCGGTCGCCGCGGCGGCCGTGGTGTCGGCGAGGTACCCGGCCGCCTCGCCGACCGCGTACCGCTGGATCGGTCCCCAGTACCAGGACGGGTCGAAGGTGCGCCGGTAGTCGAGCGTCCACGTGACGCGCGTCCCCGCCCCGGCCGGCTCCCAGGCGACCTCGGCGGTGCGCAGGTCCAGCCAGCGGGCGAGCGTGGTGTCCTCGGTGACCGCGAACAGCACGCGCCCGCTGTCGGCGCCGACCCGGCTCTCGACCACCTCGACGGCCATCCCGCGCGGGGTGGGCCGGGAGCCGAACCCGAGGGAGCGGCGGTCGGGGAACGCGATGGTGCGCCCGTCCCCGGGTTCGAGGCCGGTGCCGGTGGCGGAGAGGGGGCGCGGAAACGGGATCGTGCGCAGCAGCACCGACTCCGGGTCGGCGTAGTGGAACGGCGCGGCGAGCGCCCGCGCCACGGCCGCCGGGGGCGCCGCCACGACGGTCTCGGCCCGCCCCTCCCCCGCGCGCGGCAGGTAGGTGAGGCCACCGACCCCTTCGGCGCACAGCGCCAGCAGCAGCGGGGCGAGGACCAGGGCGTTGCGCCGGGAGTGCGAGCGCCGGTCGATGTCGGCCACCGCCCCGACGGCGGCCGCGACCCCGTAGAACAGCGGCGCGGCCAGCAGCAGGCAGACGATGCCCTCGTCCAGCAGCGGGCCGGCGAGGAGCAGGCCGACCGTCGTCACCGCCATCGCGGTGCCCACGGCGCTGCGCGGCCGCGCGGTGGCGACGACGAGGAGGGCGAGGGCCGCCGGAAGTCCGACGTAGAACAGCGCGGTCTGCTCCAGGTGCCCCGCGTGCAGGACCCGGTAGCCGAGCACGGCGCCGAACAGGGCGAGCAGGGCCCCGGCCAGGAGGAGGCGGGCGCGCGCGGCGGGGCGCGGGTCGGCCTGGTCGTCGTAGTGGTGGCCCGACGCGGGCCCGGGGGCGTCGGGCGGGCCGGTCGGGGCCCCGTTCGGGGGATGGTCGTCCACGGGT
>NZ_BCRK01000225.1 GCF_001552555.1 Nocardiopsis trehalosi NBRC 14201
GAGGACACCCGCCTCGACCGCCCGGTCGCGGTCAAGCTGATCCGCCCCGAGCACGTCGGCGCGCCCGAGATCGTCGCCCGCTTCCGCCGCGAGGCCCGGCTGACCGCCCGACTGGCCGGCCACCCCAACGTCGTGATCCTGCACGACTTCGGCGACGTGGACGGCTCCGTCTACGCGGTCATGGAGCTGGTGCGCGGCGAGTCCCTGTCGAAGGTGCTGCGCGGCTCGGGCCCGCACCCGGTGGCGCGGGCCGCCGCGTGGACGGCGCAGGCGGCGGCGGGTCTGGCCGCCGCGCACGCGGCCGGGATCGTGCACCGCGACGTCAAGCCGGGCAACCTCATGGTGCTGCGCGACGGCACGGTGAAGGTTCTGGACTTCGGGATCGCCGGGATCAGCGACGCCGCCGCGCAGAGCCGCCGGCTCACCCGGGCCGGCGAGGTCTTCGGCACCCCCCTGCACATGTCGCCGGAGCAGATCCGCGGCGAGAACGTCGGCGCGGCGGGCGACCTGTACTCGCTCGGCACGATCCTGTACCGGCTCCTCACCGGGACGCCGCCGTTCCGCGACCCCGAGCCCATGCGCATCGTCCGCATGCACCTGGTGGAGGCCCCGCGCCCGCCGGGCGAGCTGCGCCCGGGCCTGCCCGACGGGCTGTCCGACCTGGTGCTGCAGCTGCTGGCCAAGGCGCCCGCCGACCGCCCGGCCACCGCCGACGAGGTCCGCGCGCGCCTGGCCTCCTACCTGACCGCGCCCGACCCGCCGCGGGTGTCGCGGCCCGACCCCCCGCTGTCGGGGCCGTCGCCGCTGCCCACCGGGCCGTACCCGGCCGCCCGCCGACCGCCCGCCCCCGTCGGCCGGGCCCCGGAGGCGGTCCCCCCGGCGGCGCCCGCCGACCCCGCGCCGTCGCCCCGGCGGTCGCTGGAGCTGCGGCTGGAGGCGGCCGAGGAGCGGGCCCGGTCGGGCGACGCCGCCGGCGCCGCCGACGACCTGCGCGCCCTGCTGCCGCACCTGGCGGCCGCCCACGGCCCCGAGCACCCGGAGACGCTGCGGGCGCGCCGCCGGGCCGCGCACCTGCGCGGCAAGGGCGGCGACCCGGCGGGGGCGGTGGCGGAGTTCGCCGCGCTGGCCGCCGACCTGGACCGGGTCTACGGGCGCCGGCACCCCGAGACCCTGACGGCCCGCTACTACCTGGCCGTCAACGCGGGGCGGACGGGCGACCACGCCCGTGCGGCGCGGGTCCACGAGGAGCTGCTGCCCGACCTCGCGGCGGTGCACGGGCCCGACTCCGAGCGCGTGCTCACCACCCGCCTCTACCTCGCGTTCGACGTGGGCGAGACGGGCGAGCCGGTCCGCGCGGCGGCCCTGCTGCGCGCGCTGGTGCCCGACCTGGAGCGCGTGCTGGGGCCGGACCACGCGACCTCGCTGCGCGCCCGGCACTACCTGGCCGCCTACACCGGGTTCGCGGGCGACCCGGCCGAGGCCGCCCGCCGCTATCAGGACCTGCTCGCCGACCACTCGCGGCTGTTCGGCCCCGCCCACCCCGAGACGCGGAGCACGGGCGAGCGGCTGCACCGGTGGCTCCGCCAGGCCGGGGGCTGACCGCCCGGAGCCGGGCCGCCGTCCGCAGCGGAGCCGCCCGGGCGGCCCGGTTCGGCACGTTCGCGCCCGTTCCGGCCGTGTGTGTCGCCGTCCCCCGCTAGGGTTCGGACCATGTCTGCACGACCCCTCACCGAGATCATGGACGACGGCTGGGCCAAGGCCCTGGAGCCGGTCGCCGACCGCATCAGCGCCATGGGCGGCTTCCTGCGCGAGGAGGTCGCCGCCGGGCGCACCTACCTCCCGGCGGGTGACAACGTGCTGCGCGCCTTCCAGCAGCCGTTCGACGACGTGCGGGTGCTGATCGTGGGCCAGGACCCCTACCCCACCCCCGGCCACGCGGTGGGCCTGAGCTTCTCGGTCGCGCCCGATTGCAAGCTCCCCGGCAGCCTGCGCAACATCTTCCGCGAGTACACCGAGGACCTGGGTCTGCCCATGCCCGCCAACGGCGACCTCACCCCCTGGACCGAGCGGGGCGTGCTGCTGCTCAACCGGGTGCTGACGGTCATGCCGCGCCAGCCCGGGTCGCACCGGGGCAAGGGCTGGGAGGAGGTCACCGATCAGGCCATCCGCGCGCTGGCCGAGGGCGGCAAGCCGATGGTGGCCATCCTGTGGGGACGCGACGCCCGCAACCTGCGCCCGCTGATGCCGGACGTGCCGTGCGTGGAGTCCACCCACCCCAGCCCGATGTCGGCGAAGAACGGCTTCTTCGGGTCGCGCCCGTTCAGCCGGGTCAACGCCCTGCTGGAGGAGCTGGGCGAGGACCCGGTCGACTGGCGGCTGCCCTCCTAAGCCGCGCCCCGGGCCGAACCGGCCCCGGTCAGTCGCCGGTGTCGCCCGCGGCGGCGAGTTCCTCGTCGCCGCGCTCGATGCAGAACTCGTTGCCCTCGGGGTCGGCCAGGACCACGAAACCGGTGCCGTCGGGGCGGCGGAAGTCGTCCAGGCGGGTGGCGCCGATCCCGAGGAGCCGGTCGAGTTCGGCGTCGCGCCCGGCGCCCTGCGGGCCCAGGTCGAGGTGGACCCGGTTCTTCACGGTCTTGCCTTCGGGCACGCGCAGGAACAGCAGCCCGGGGTGGCCGTCGGGCGTCTCCACGAACGCCTCGTCGGCGCCGGGGGCGTTCTCGGGGTGGGGCCGACCGCCCACCACCCGGCTCCAGAACTCGGCGAGGGTGTAGGGGTCGGCGCAGTCGAACGTGACGTTGCGGATGGGTGACGGCACGGCTCTCCTCGGGACGCGGGGTGGTGCCGGGCGTGCTGCCGGCATGGTGCTGACCGCGGCATCCTCCCATCCCGGAGCGGCGCCGGGCACGCGGATATCCGGCGGGTTTGGGGTTCGGGCGCGGGCGTACTTGAATGGGCGCACCCCCCGTCACGCGTGAAAGGCCCCCCATGGCGAAGCGGATCGGCTACGCCGACGCCCTCAAGGTGCTCGGCAGCGACGACTCGGCGGCGCTCGACCTCGCGGAGAAGCTGGTCGACGGCGGCCTGGGCGCGGTCGGCGTGCCCGACATGTTCGGGCTGCGCTCGCAGCTCGTCGCCAAGGGCCGGGAGCTGCTGACCGGTATCCGCGAGCGCATCAGCGGGGTGAGCCGCTGGGACCGCACCCGCCGCGTGGAGGCGGCGCACGAGATCCTCATCCTGACCGCCTACACCGAGGCGGTCGAGGAGGTCATGGCGGAGCCGGAGTCGCGCGACCGGTGCGCGGCGGCGGGCCTCGATCCCAGCGTGGTACACAACAAGCTGCTCGACAGCTTGCTCGGTGCCGAGCTAACCCTTCACGGAGCCGACCTACAGTTTCCGGCCAAGCATCCCGGGCACAGTGGGTTGGAGGTGGTAGGCCATCCGGGCGCCGTCGAATACATCGCGCCGGTCGTCGCCGGCGAACCGGAGATGGACGTGATCGACGCGTTGTCACTCGCCGTAGAAAATAGCTCTGACCGCCGCTACCACGAGCTGTATCGCCTCCTGGCCGCCGACGTCCCCGAGTTCGGCGTCTGGGCGGCCATGGCGGAGCACCACGCCACCCGCGCCGAAGTGGCGCGGGTCCGCGCCGGCCTGGCCGACCTGCACGCCCTGCTGGAGTGGACGTCCACCGGCCGCCCGGTCGGCCGCCGCAGGGCCGAACTCGCCGATCTCCACCGCTCCGCCCTCGACCGCCCCCTCCTGCGCTCGACCGATGCCCCCGCCGGGCTGCGCATGCCGACGCTCGGCGACGCCTACCTGACCCCGCGCGGCGCCCTCGCGGTCGTCGACGCCGACGCCCGGCCCTCCGCCGACGACTGGTGGCATCGGTACTCGGTCCGCGACGATCTGCCGACCGTGCTCGCCACCCTCCTCACCCGCGCCGAGTGCACCGAACTACCACTGGTCGTCCTCGGGCATCCGGGCGCGGGCAAGTCCGTCCTCACCGAGATGCTGGCGGCCCAGCTGCCGCCCGCCGACTACCTGCCGCTGCGCGTGGAGCTGCGTGCGGTCGCCGCCAACGCGCCGATCCACGCGCAGCTCGACGAGGGCCTGGCCGCCGCCCTGCACACCCCGACGTCCTGGCGCGACCTCGCCGACGACGCCGACGGCGCGCTGCCCGTCATCATCCTGGACGGCTTCGATGAACTGCTCCAGGCCACCGGGGTCGACCGGTCGGACTACCTGGAGCAGGTGCAGCGCTTCCAGCAGGAGCAGCGCGCCATGGGCCGGCCGGTGGTGGTGGTCGTGACCAGCAGGACCGTGGTCGCCGACCGCATGCGGTTCCCCGAGGGCACCACGGTCATCCGGCTGGCGCCGTTCGATGAGGGCCAGGTCCGCCGGATGGTGGACGTCTGGGCGCGCGCCAACAGCGGGCCGCTGGCCGCCCGGAACCTGCGGCCGCCGTCCCCGGAGGCGGTGCTGGCCCACCGGGAGCTGGCCGAGCAGCCGCTACTCCTCCTCATGCTGCTGCTCTACGACGCCGACGCCAACGCGCTGCACGCCGAGACCGACCTGTCGCGCAGCGAGCTCTACGAGGAACTGCTGGCCATGTTCGCCCGGCGCGAGGTGCGCAAGCACGCCGCCCACCTGGCGGCGGGCGACCTGGAGCGGGCGGTCGAGGAGGAGCTGCGCCGGCTGGAGGCGGTGGCCATGGCGATGTTCGCCCGGCGCCGGCAGTCGGTCACCGCCGAGGAGCTGGGCCGCGACCTCGCCGTGCTGCTGCCCGACGCGGCCCTGCGGCCGGACGACGCCGGGCTGCACGGCGCGGTCCCCGGCGCCCACCAGGTGCTCGGCCGGTTCTTCTTCGTGCACGAGTCGCGGGCGCGCACCGGTTCGGGCCCGGCGAGCGTCTACGAGTTCCTGCACGCCACGTTCGGCGAGTACCTCGTGGCGCGGACGGTCGTCGCGGCGCTGGCGGACCTGGCGGAGGACCGGCGGCAGGCGGCCCGGCGCCGGTTCGCCGCCCCGCTGGACGACGGCCTGCTGTACGCGCTGACGTCGTTCTCCGCGCTGGGCGGCAGCGCGGCCACCGTCCAGTTCACCGCCGACCTGCTGGAGCGCCGGTTCGCCGCCCACCCGGAGGACCGGGCCGATTTCCGCGCGCTGCTCGTGGAGCTGTTCCGGGAGGCCTCCTACCCGCCCGCGCAGCGCAGCTTCACCGAGTACGCCCCGCTGCGGCTGCCGGTCACGGTCCGGGTCGGCGTCCACACCGCCAACCTCGTCGTGCTGCTCGTGCTGGTGGCGGAGGGACCGGTCGACCTGGCGGAGCTGTTCCCCGACGCCCCCGCCCCGTGGGAGGAGCTGCGGTGGCTGGCCGGGCTGTGGCGGGCGATGGGCGGCGGCCAGTGGGGCGGGACGCTCGACACGCTCCGGGTCCGCCACCTGGACTACCTCGCCGACGGCGGCGCCCGGCGCAGCGTCGTGGAGCGGGAGCGCGGGGAGCCTGTCAACATCGGGGAGTGCGTCGGGTTCGAGCTGCGGGCCGACGTCGACAGCGAGCCCGACATCATCGACCCCTACAGCCTGGAGCTGCCGTTCCACGACTCCGTCCTGTCGCGGCTGGCCCGGTCCATGGCGCTGCGCGTCAACGGCACGTCCAGCCGGCTGCTCATCTCGCTGCTGCCCTACCTGCGGTACACGGACGCCGACATCCGCTGGCGGGTGGAGTCCGACCACGTACGCGGGGTCGCGGGATGGGCGGGGTCGCACGACCTGCTGTACCTGCGCCTGGCCCCGCCGACCGACGACGGGGACCGGCGGTCGCGCGTCTACCGGCGGCTGTTCGCCGACCGGGTGCTCGGCCGCCCGCAACTGGTCGCGCTGCGCCAGGCGGCCGAGGACCTGGCCCTCCTCCCGCGCGACGCCCCGCTCCGCACCGAGCTGCTGTCGCTGGTGTTCGAGTTCCTGTACTCACTGGCGGGGGCCGACCTGCGCGGCGCGAGCGTCACCGAGGAGGTCGATCCGGTGCTCGCCCGGCTGCGGCCGCGCCTGGAGCGCTTCGCGGCCGAGGGCAGCGGGATCGACGTCCCGGCGGCGTACCGGCGCGCGGCGGAGAAGATCACCAGGGCGCAGGCGGCCCCACCATCCCCCGGGGACGACACCATCCTCCCCGCCTATGGGGCCCAGCGGGACCCGCACCCGTACACCTTCGGCGGCTCCGCCGGGTAGCGGCGGGCGGGTCAGTCCGCCAGGGCCCGGCGGACCAGGTCGGGCAATGCGGTGCCGATCGGGTCGCGGACGATCGCCGAGGCCACCCCGTCGTAGGGGGTCGCCTCGGCGTTGACGATGACCAGCGGGGCGCCGTGGGCCAGGGCCACGTCGCACAGCCCCGCCACCGGGTGGACCGCCAGCGACGTGCCCACGGCGAGGAACACGGCGCAGTCCTCCGCCGCGGCGATGGCGGCCTCCAGCACGGCCGCGTCGAGCCGCTGCCCGAAGGAGATCGTGGCCGCCTTCTGGATGCCGCCGCAGCGGCGGCATCGGGGGTCGGACTCGTCGTCCAGCCGGGCCAGCACCTCGGGGGTGGGCGTGCGCAGCCCGCACGCCATGCACACCACCTCGTGCAGCGTGCCGTGCACCTCCAGCACGTGCGCCGGGTCGGTGCCCGCCGCCTGGTGCAGGCCGTCGATGTTCTGCGTGACCAGGGCGCGCAGCCGCCCGGCGCGGTCGAGGTCGGTGAGGGCGCGGTGGGCGGCGTTGGGCCGCGCCGTCCACGCCGGGTGGTCGCGGCGCATGAGCCAGACCCGGCGGCGCACGTCGGCGTCGGACATGTAGGTGTCGAGGTCGAACATCGCGGCGGCGGCGGGGTCGCGGGTCCACACGCCCTGCGGGCCCCGGAAGTCGGGGATACCGGAGTCGGTGGAGATCCCGGCGCCGGTGAGGACGGTCACCCGGTCGGCCGCGGCCAGGAGCGCGGCGGCGTCGGCGGAGTGCGGGGCCGTGGTCATGTCGGGTCCTCGGGTCCGTGGGGTCGGCAGGGGCGGGCTGGGCGCGATCCGCCCCATTCTGGCAGCGCGGGCGGCGGGCCGCGCACCGGCGTGCCGCGATGGCGGACGGGCGCGCGGGGCCGATCATGGGACCGGGCCACCGGACCGCCGGAGACCGCCCATCCCGGGCGAATCCTCCCAACCCCCTCGGCACGGTACCCTCACGTCACGTCGGGCATGCGGAACGGACGCATCGGCGTGCCGGGGCCGTGCCCCGCCGCCGCCCCCGCGTCCCGGACCGAGAGGGAACGGATCGGATGACCAGGTCGCGGCGCGCCGCATCGGCCGCGCACCCCCGCCGGTGCCGGGTCGGCGGCGGACGGCTCCGGTGCGCGGTGCGAGAATCGGCGGCCTCATGAGACAGCCGCCGCACATCCTCGTCGTCAACGGCACCAAGGTCCGCCGCCCGGTGTTCGTCCTGGGGGCCCCGCACTCGGGGGTCGACGTCGTCGCCCACGCGCTCGCCCGCGCCCCCGGGCTGTACCTCGGAGCGGGCGACCCGGGGGTGCTGGACGCCGTCTACGCGCTGGCCCGCCGGCCGTCCATGGCCGAGGAGCACGCGTCGGGCACCGCCACCCTGCTGCGCGACGCCTTCGCCGAGGCCTGGCAGCTGACCCCGCTGACCTGCCCGCTGTGCCCGGGCGGCCCGGTGAGCGCCCGCGAGGCGCCCGAGCCGTGCCGGCACGCCCGCGAGGCCACCCGGTTCGGCGACGCGAGCCCGGACCTGCTGTACAGCGCGTCCGCGCTGCTGACCGCGTTCAGCGACGCGGTGTTCGTGCAGGTCATCCGGGACGGCCGAGACGTCACGGCGGCCATGCTGGGCGACGACCGGTCGCTGGCGTGGTTCAAACCCGGCCTGGGCACGCTCGGCGAGGAGCTGCCGCAGCCGTTCTTCGGCATCGAGACCGAGCAGGAGCGCGCCGACTACCCGCGGCTGTCGACCGCCGCCAAGTGCGCGCTGCGCTGGCGCGGCGCCGTCCGGCTGTCGGCGCGGCTGCGCGGGGCGCTCGGCGCCGACCAGCTCATGACGCTGCGCTACGAGGACCTGTTCGGCCAGGAGGTCGAGACGGCGGAGCAGCTCCGCGCGTTCACGGGCGCCAGCGTGTCGGCCGTGGAGCTGGTGCGCGCGGAGCCGCCGGGCATCGGCGCCTGGCGCAGCCGGCTGACGTCGGAGCAGCACGGCGACGTGCGCGCCGTCGCCGCCGCGGAGCTGACCCGCCTCGGCTACACCTGACCGGGCCCCGCCCGGCCCCGCCCGGCCCGGCCGTCGGCCGTCAGGTGGCGGGGGCGTCGCCGGGTGCGGCGGGCGCGCCGTCGGCGGCC
>NZ_BCRK01000226.1 GCF_001552555.1 Nocardiopsis trehalosi NBRC 14201
GGGGGGGGGGGGGGGGGGGGGGGCGGCGGGGGCGGGGCCGGTCAGGTCGCGGAGCGGTCCAGCAACCCCGACAGGGTGGCCTCCGGGCTGATCACGTCAGGGTCGGTGCGGGCGTCGATCAGGGTGGGCGCGTCGGCCTCCAGCGCCGCGGTGAGCGCCGCCCGCAGCTCCTCGGGGGACTCCGCGGTGGCGCCGCGCGCCCCCAGCGAGCGGGCGTAGCCGGCCAGGTCCAGGGGCCCGCTGATGTCGGTGCCCGCGGTCCGGCCCAGCTCGCGCGCCTGGTGCATGGCGATCGTCCCGTACATGCCGTTCTGGAACACCACCACGATCACCGGCACGCCGAGCCGCACGGCGGTCTCCAACTCCTGGCCGGTCATCAGCAGCCCGCCGTCGCCGGCCACGGCCACCACCGTGCGGTGCGGCTCGACCAGCTTGGCGGCGATCGCCGCCGGGACCGCGTAGCCCATGGCCCCGCTGGTGGGCGCGATCTGGGTGCGCGGGTGCCGGAACCGCCAGCCCCGGTGCAGGAACGCGGCGAAATTGCCGGCGTCGTTGGTGATGACCGTGTCCTCGGGCAGGACGTCGCGCATGGTGTCGACCACCGCCCACGGGTGCAGCCGGCCGCCGGGGTGGGCCAGGACGCCCACCGGCGGAACGGTGGTGGCCCGCCACGCCTCGTGGGCCGCGCTGTAGTCGCGGTACGGCGCGGTCACCGGCGCCTCCGCCAGCGCCTCCAGGGCCCGGCGCGCCTCGGCGACCACCCCCATCCACACCAAGGTGGTGCGCCCGATCTGCGCGGGGTCGATGTCGATCTGCGCCACCTTGGAGCGGGCGCCCGGCTCGGCCGCGGGCAGCCGGTAGCCCTGGGTGGTGGTGTCGCTCAGCCGCGACCCCACCACCAGCACGGCGTCGGCCTCCTCCAGCGCGCCCAGGACCGGCTTCGGGCAGCCCAGCCCCAGGTGGCCCAGGTAGAGCGGGTGGTCGTTGGGGAACACGTCCTGGCGCCGCCACGCCGCGTAGACGCCGGTGTTGAACCGCTCGGCGACCGCGATCAGCTCCTCGCGGGCGAACCGGGCGCCGCCGCCCGCGATGATCACCGGCCGCTCGGCGCGGGCCAGCCAGTCGGCGAGCCGGTCGCGCTCGGAGTCGCCCAGCGGGGGGCGCGCCGGGACGGCGCCGGGGAGCGCGGTGGGCGCCGCGACCCGCTGCCCGAACAGGTCGCCCGGCACCACCAGGGCCACCGGCCCGGGGCGGCCGGTGGTGGCGATCCGCACCGCCTGGGCGGTCGCCTCGGCCAGCCGGTCGGCGCGGGTGACCGTGGTGGTCCACTTGGTGATGGGGGCGTAGAAGGCGGCGAGGTCGACCTCCTGGAACGCCTCGCGCCCCAGGTGGGCGGTCTCGACCTGGCCCAGGAACACGATCATCGGCGTGGAGTCCTGCATCGCGGTGTGCACGGCGACCGCCAGGTTGGCCGCCCCCGGGCCGCGGGTGGCCGCGGCGGCGGCGGGCAGGCCGTACAGCTTGCCGTCCGCCTCGGCCATGAACCCCGCCCCGTTCTCGTGCCGGGTCGAGACGAGCCGCATGTTGCTGCGCCGCTCGATCGCGTCGGTCAACTCCAGGAAGCTCTCGCCCGGCACGGTGTAGCAGCGGCGCACGAACGAGGCCGTGAGCACGTCGACGACGTGCTCGGCCGCGGTGCGCAGGGGGGCGTCACTCATGGAGGTCCTTCCGGCGGAAAAGGGGGTCGGTGAACCTCACCGTACCGCCGTGCGCGGCCGCCGGCGGCCGGGTCGGCCCAGGCCGGCGGCGCGCAGTACGGCGGTGGTGCCGGCGGCCGCGGAGACCCGGTCAGCCCAGGCCCGCGGCGCGCAGGAGCGCGGTGGTGCCCGCCGCCGCGACGACCACCACGAGGAACGGGGCGCGCAGCACCAGGGCGGCGACGGCAGCGCCCATCCCGGCCAGCCGCGCGCCGTCCAGCTCCACCGGGCCGTCGGGCGCCACCGCCTGGAGCGCGATCAGCGCCGCCAGCAGCGCGACCGGCACCGTCATCGCGAACCGGCGGACGGCCGGGTGGTCGAGCAGCCGGCGCGGCGCGGCCAGTCCGGCGTACTTCAGCAGGTAGCAGCCGACCGCCGTGACGACGATGGCGATCCAGACGCTCACGGGCGCTCCTCCGGGTCCACGGTGGCGGGTGCGGCGGGTGCGGCCGGGCCGACCAGCCCGGCGAGGGCGGCGAGGCCGGCGACGAGCACCGGCACCCCCGACGGCAGGAACGGGGTGCACAGCAGGGCGATCCCGGCGCCGAGCGCGGCCACCACCCGCTCCCGGCCGCCCTCCCGGAGCCGGGGCCACAGCAGGGCGAGGAAGATCGCCGGGCCGACCGTGTCCAGGCCGAACGCCGCGGTGTCGCCGACGTAGCCGGTGGCGACGGCGCCGACCAGCGTGGTGGCGTTCCAGGCGAGGAACAGGGTGGCGAACGTCGCGGTGAACGCGGTCCGGGCGTCGCGCTCGTTCGACTGGGCCAGGGTGATCGCGGTGGTCTCGTCGATGACCCCGTGGGCGGCCACCGCGCGGCCCAGGCCGCGCCGGGCGCCGAGCAGGTCGGCCAGCCGCAGGCCGTAGAGGGTGTTGCGGCCGCCGAGCAGCAGCGCGCCGATGGTGCCCGCCACGAGGTCGCCGCCCCCGGCGATCACGCCGACGAGCGCGAACTGGGAGGCGCCGGTGAAGGCGAGCAGGCTCAGCGCGCACGTCTGCGCGACGGTCAGGCCGGCGGCGACCGAGGCGGTGCCGAACGCGACACCGGACACCCCGACCGCGAGACCGATACCCAGGGCATCACGAACCGGGGGAGAAAGTGCAAAAGCGGAGGTTCTCACGCGCCGAAGGTACGTCCCGCACCCGACCAACGTCTTGAACGTTCTTGCACCCCGCCCATCCCCGCCCACGCCCGCCCGTCCCCGATCGGCCGCCGCCCGCCGAACGCGGCCCGTCCGCGGTGCAGCGCGCGAGGACGCACACGGCCGAGTGCTCCAGCGGCGGGTGGCCGAGGAGCGTCGGGGCCGAGTGACCGTGGACCGGGGGGCGGGGGTGGCGTCCGCTCCGGTGCGGGCGGGTAGCGTTGCCCGGCATGGCCGATCCCTTCGACGCCCTCGGCCTCCTGCGCGCCGAGGCCGCGCTCCTGTGGGGCACCGACCCCCGGGGCCGGCTCACCCATGACGCCCACCACCTGGCCGTCGCCGAGGCCGGGGACGGCCGCCGCGCCGCTGTCGCAGGGGCGCACCTGCCGCCGGGGCTCGCCTCGGCCGCCGTCCGGCTCGCCCTCGCCCCCGGTCCGGACGCCCTCGCGCGCTGCCGGGACCTCCTCGCCGACGCCCGCGGGCCCGTGGACGTGTCCGCCGGTCCCAGCCACCTCGTGCCGAGGGGCACCCCGGTGCCGCCGTGCGCCGGCGTCGTCGCCCGCACCGACCCCGGCGCCACCGACCTGGCGGGCGCCGCGCCCCCGACCTGGGAGCCGGGGGAGTGGGCCGACCTGGTCGCGGGACGGCTGGGACCGTGGGCGGCCGTCCGGCGCGGCGGGCGCGTCGTCGCCCTCTGCTTCACCCCGGTGGCCGGGCCCGAGGGCGCCGAGGCCGGGGTGTGGACCGACCCCGGCCACCGCGGCCGCGGGTTCGCCGCGGCCGCCACCGCCCGATGGGCCACGTCCTTCCCCGGCGGGCGCCCGCTGTTCCACAGCACCTCCGACGCCAACCGGTCCTCCCAGCGGGTCGCCGCCCGCCTCGACCTGCCCCGCCTCGGCCGGCTGTGGAAGGCCTCCCGCCCCGGGCGGGGCGGCGAGCACCACCGGCGGCTGGGCGCCCGGCTGACCGCGCGCGGGATTCGGACCGGCCCGCCGGGGTCAGCGGGGGCGGTACATCCGCTCGATGTCGGCGGCGTGCCGGTCGAGGATGCGGGCGCGCCGCATCTTGAGGGTGGGGGTGAGGGTCTCGGCCTCCACGCTGAACGGCTCGGCGAGGATGGTGAACGCCCGGATCGACTCCGCCCGCGACACCGCCGCGTTGGCCGCGTCGACCGCGCGCTGGACCTCGGCGCGCAGACCGGGGTCGCCGGCCAGGTCACCCGGGCCCGCGTCGGCGGGGTGGCCCGCGCGCTCCCGCCACGCCGCGAACTCGTCGGGGTCCAACGTGATCAGCGCCGTCACGAACGACCGGCCGTCGCCCACCAGCATGCACTGGTCGACGAGCGGGTGCGCGGCGATCCGCTCCTCCGCGGGCACCGGCGACACGTTCTTGCCGCCCGCGGTCACCAGGATCTCCTTCTTGCGGCCGGTCACCCGCACGTAGCCGTCGGCGTCGACCGCGCCGAGGTCGCCGGTGGCGAACCAGCCGTCCACGAACGCGTCCGCCGTTGCGTCGGGCCGGTTCCAGTAGCGGGTGAACACCTGGCCGCCGCGCACCAGGATCTCCCCGTCCTCGGCCAGCCGCATGTCCACGCCCGGCAGCGGGCCGCCGATGGTCCCCGGCCGCACCCGGCCCGGGACGTTCGCCAGCACCGCCGCCGTGGTCTCCGTCAGCCCGTAGCCCTCGAACACCTCCAGGCCGGCGCCCCGGTAGAAGTGCAGCAGCCGCGCGTCCAGCGCGCCGCCCCCGGAGATCACCCGCCGGCACCGCCCGCCCAGCGCCGCGAGCAGCCGCCGGTAGACCAGCGGCTCGAACACCCGGCGGCGCAGCCGCAGCGCCAACCCCGGGGCGCCGTCGTCCAGCGCCTCGCTGTAGGCCACGGCCGTGGCCGCCGCCGCGTCGAAGATCCGCCGCCGCAGCCCCGAGGTGCCCTTGCGGGCGGTCGCGTGGATCTTCTCGAAGACGTAGGGCACCGCCAGCAGGAACGTCGGCCGGAACGTGCCCAGGTCCTCGATGAGCGACCGGACGCTGCCGGTGTGCCCCAGCCGGGCACCCGCGTGCACCACGCCCACCTGCACCATCCGGCCGAACACGTGCGCCAGCGGCAGGAACAGCAGGGTCGACGGCGGGGTGCCGTCCGGCTCCGGCTCGAACAGCACCGCCAGCGCGGTGACCACGCTGGCCACCTCGGCGAAGAAGTTCGCGTGGGTGAGCACGCACCCCTTGGGCGCCCCCGTGGTCCCCGAGGTGTAGACGATCGTCGCCGGGTCGTCGGGGCGCACACCCGCGCGGCGCTCCTCGACGGCCGTGTCGGGCAGGTCGGCGCCCGCCGCGACGAGGTCCGCCAGGGCGCCGTCGTCCAGCGTCCACACGTGCCGCAGCCCGGGCACCCGCGCGCGCACGTCCTCGACCGTGCGGGTGTGCTCGGCGTCGTCGACCACGCAGGCCACGGCGCCGGAGTCGGCCAGGATCATCGCGATCTGGTCGGCCGACGACGACGGGTACACCGGGACCGAGACCGCGCCCGCCGCCCAGACGGCGTAGTCGACCACGGTCCACTCGTAGCGGTTGCCCGACAGCAGGCCGACCCGGTCGCCCGGGCACACGCCCGACGCGATCAGGCCCTTGGCGACGGCGACGACCTCGTCGCGGACGTCGGCGGCGGCGACGTCGCGCCAGGCCCCGTCGACCCGCCGGCTGAGCATGGCGTGGTCGGGGTGGCGCTCGGCGCGCGCGAACAGGGTCTCGGCCAGCCCGCGACTCGCGGGGAGGTCGGTGGCCGGTGCGGGGGTGGAGAGCTGCGTCACGCCTTCCGGTCTATCGGACTCCCGTAACGGAAACGCACATCCGGGACGCTCCGACGGCATGAGATGCGCCATAGTCGGCGCAGGTCAGCGGCGTACGCCGGAAAAAATCCGGGATCACACCCATAACCCGGCGGCCACCGGACAGTGAAACAGTGAGCACGCACCAAGCTCGCCACACGAGGTCCAGGAGGAACTCATGACGAGGAAGAGCCGCTTCGAGTACACGGCAGGCAAGCTGGTGGGTCGCGCTCGGGCCACGCTGAACCGGGCCTCGCGGCCCCGCACCGGGACCCGCACCACCGGACGCTCGCCCTTCCCGGGCCGCGGCCCGATCCCCGGACGCACCGGGATGCCGGGCGGACGGCCGGTCGGACGGCGCCGCCCCGCGGGCGGTGTCGGCGGCCCCGCTGGAGGCTCCGACCCCCTGCTGCAGATCACGCGGCGGATCAAGCGCGCACTGCGCAGCCGCTGACCGCTCCGGCCCCGGCCGGAGACCACTGACCTCGGGGATCGCCGGCGGGCGGTCCCCGAGCCCCACCCGCGCCGCCCCGACCGATGTCGCACCCGGTCGGGGCGGCGCGTCGTCATACGCGGTGCAGCTCCACGTCGCGCAGCGCGCCGCCCTCGGCGGTCGCGGTCAGGTAGGTGTGGTGGGGCTGGCGGCGCCGGTCCGTCGGCGACCCCGGGTTGAGCAGCCGCAGGCCCGTGGGCGCGGTCGTGTCCCACGGGATGTGGGAGTGCCCGAACACCAGCACGTCGGTGTCGGGGAACCGCTCCGCGCACCGCTTCTCGCGGCCCTGGGCCTGGCCGGTCTCGTGGACGACGGCGAACCGCACCCCGCCCAGGACCTCCCGCGCCACCTCCGGCAGCCGGGCCCGAAGGTCGGGGCCGTCGTTGTTGCCGTACACGGCGACCAGGCGGCGGGCGCGCGCGGACAGGCGCTCCCACGTCTCCAGGTCGCACCAGTCGCCCGCGTGGACGACGGCGTCGCACCGGCCGACCTCGGCCCACACCGGGGCCGGCAGGTCGCGGGCGCGCCGCGGCAGATGGGTGTCGGAGATCAACAGCAGACGCATGGGCACCGGGAGAGGGGCCGGGGACGGGTGGACCCCTCCACCCTAGAACCCCCACCAGCCCCCACCCACCCCGCCGCGCCGCCCCGACCCGCCCCACCGCCCTCGTCCCCGCACCGCCGCGCCACTCCTCGCGAGCGGGGCACGCATGCCGCGGACCGCGCCGCGCGGCGCGGCCCACGTGGCGGCGCGCGTGGCGAGGGCGCACCGCCATAAAGTCCGCGAAGCACACCAGGCGTCGGCCGCACGCCGTGCCGCCCTTGGCGATCAGGCCGCGCACGGCGCGGACCGTGCCGCGCGCGGTGGGCCCACGTGGCATCACGCGCCGCCGCTGAGAGCGCCGGGGAACGGCCGTATCGCCGCCCCACCTCGCGTCGCCGGCGGCGCGGCGGTCGCACCGCCGCGCGGCCGTGCGGAGCGCGCAGGGCGTCGCCCACACGCCATGCCGCCGCGCCGCGCGGCGCTTCCGCGTGTAGCGCGCATGGTGTGAGCCGCACCGTCGTCTTGGGCGCACGGGCGTGCCTCGCCGCTCCGTCCGGACGGCGCGTGCATGACGTCGCGCGCGGCGGGTAGCGTCCGCACGACCGCGACCGAGGGGGCGGCATGGCCGGCGACGATTTCGCACGCGGTGACACGGTGGAGTGGAACTCCCACGGCGACCGCGTCACCGGGACCGTACTGCGCAAGATCACCGAGCGCACCGAGGCGGCCGGGCGCACCGTCGTCGCCTCCAAGGAGGAGCCGCAGTACCTCGTGCGCAGCGACGCCACCGGAGCGGAGGCCGTGCACCGGCCCTCGGCGCTCCACCGCACCGGTTAGCGCGCGGCCGTCCGCGCCCGGGGCGGCGCCCCGGCGCCCCGCGCGGGCCCCACCGTTCGCGCACCTCACGACCACCGTGCGGGCTCCACCCGGGACCACCCGACGACCCGGAGCCCGCCGACGAACACGACCTGGCGCCCGCCGCCCCGGCGGCGGGGAGGGGGAGCGATGAGCGGGCCCGACCGCGAGCAGATCCGCGACGACTTCGCCGCGGCCGTCAACATGACGCCCAAGGAGCTGGCCGACTGGCTGGAGACCGACGCGTCCCGCCGCGTCGGCGACACCCGAGGTGACGGGGAGTCCACCGGCCACCGGTCCGGTCGGCGCATCGTCGCCCTGCTGCGCACCAACCGCGCCGACCTCACCGACGACGACTACGCGCACATGCGCGAGGTGGTCGGCTACGTCCACCGCCACCTCGCCCAGCGCCCCGCAGGGGACGTCACCGACACCCGCTGGCGGTACTCGCTGATGAACTGGGGACACGACCCGAACCGGTCGTGACCGGGCGGCACGATGCAGACCTTCCTGCCCTACGCCGCGTTCGCCGACGCCGCCGCGGCCCTCGACGCGCGCCGGCTCGGCAAGCAGCGCGTCGAGACCCTCCAGGTGCTGCGCGCCCTGGTGTGGCCGCGCTACGGGTGGCAGAACCACCCGGTCACCGCCATGTGGCGCGGGTTCGTCCCCGCGCTCGTGGGCTACGGGGTCGCCGTGTGCCGCGAGTGGCGGGAGCGCGGCCA